>JBBISD010000023.1:0-35424 GCA_037441485.1 Burkholderiales bacterium | reverse complement strand
TGCGCGGGCGGGACCGGCCAGGCGGCCGCTCGCGGGTGCCGCGGGCCACCGCGGCCAGGCGCATCGTGGCGCGCTGGAGCAGGCACTGGACCACCGCGGCGACGCGGGCGTCCTGTTCGGCATCGGGCGTGCCGGGCGTCGCATACCAGCGCGCCAGCAGCTTGTCGGGGTCCTGCTCGACCGGCGCCGGGGCGGGACCGGCCCGAAAGCGGTTCTGCAACTGTTCGAGCTGGCGCCGCCGGCGCACGTCGGCGCTGGCGCCGGGCGAGGCCAGTCCCAGCGCGATCTCCAGGTCGATGAGCAGGTCCTGGCGCCGCGCCCGTCCCTGTTCCAGGATATGCGCGTCAATACCGTCGATGGCCGCCACCGCGGCCGCCATGCGTTCATAGCGCGCCCGCTCGGCCTCGCGCTGCAGCGCTTCGATGCGCTGTTGCGCCTGGCGCTGCAGTTCGCGGGCCAGCCGTTCCTGCGGACCGGCCGGATCGCCGCCATCGCCACCGCCGCCGTCCCAGTCGGTGCGAAACTGCTGCAGCGCGCGGCGCAGGGACTCGGTGTCGGACTGCTCCAGGGCGCCGGCAAAGCCCTCGAGCAGCGCGTGGCGCGCCTGCTGGCGTTGTGCGCGCCGCGCGCGCTCGGCATCGCGTTCGGCGTCGCGCCGGGCAAACACGGCATCGCAGGCCGCGCGAAAGCGCTGCCAGAGCTTCTGTTCCTCGCCGCGGCGCAGGCGTATCGGGCCTACCTCGGTGCGCCAGCGCTCCTGCAGGCGCTTGGCCTGGTCGGTCGCGTGGCGCAGGTCGGGTTCGTCCACCAGGGCCGCGACTTCGGCGATGAGCTGCTCGCGCCGGGCAATCTCGGCCGCGCGCAGCGTCTGCAGGCGCAGGTCGAGCGCGCGCACCAGCGCGTCAAAGCGCGTGCGCAGCGCCCGCTCCTCGCGGTAGCCCGCATGCGGCGCCGCGCGCCACTGCACAATCAACTGCTCGCGCAGCGCCTCGAGGGCGCCGGCATCGGGCTGCTCCGCGCCGATGGCCGCGGCGTCGGCCTCCCAGCCGGCGAGCAGCGCCTCGCGAACCGAGCGCGCGTGGGCACGCCGCGCAGCCTCCTCGGCACGCATCGCGGCGACCGGTGCATAGGCTGCCTCCAGTGCACCGTCGAAGCTCTCCCACTGCCCCTTGCCGGCCGGCCCCTGGGCGTTGAGGCGCTTCCATTCCTCGCGCAGCGCCGGAATCGCGACGGCCAGATGCTCCACGTCGTGCGTGGCGCCGGCGACCGCAGCGCGCAGTTCCTGCGCGGCAGCGATCAGGTCCTCGCGCTTTTTCGTCGCGCCCCACTTGGCCCAGCCGCGCAGGCTTGCCAATTGGGCCTGGGCGCGCTGCAGCCGGGCGTCCAGGCGCCCTTCGAGGGTTTGCTCGCCCAGCGCCGCCTTGATCTGGCGCGCCGCGATCTCGGCGTGCCCCAGCTGCCCGTCCTCAATGGACTGCTCGAGCGTGTCGATCTGGGCGCGCAGTTCGTCGAGCGATACGGCCGGTAACGGCACTGCCGGCGCATCGGCGGCGGCTGCCTCGGGCGGTGGTGGCGGTGCGGCCGGGGCGGGTTCGGGTGCCGCAGCCGCAGCCGCCAGGCTGCGCCAGCGCGCCTGCAGGTCAGCCCGCAGCGCTGGCGCCAGTGTCGCGACCAGCGCATCGAATTGCGCGGCCGCGGCCGCTGCCGCGCCGTCGCCGGCCTGCCCCAGCAGTGCCTGGGCCTGTACCCAGCACTGTGCCACTTGCGCCAGCTCGTCCAGTGCCGGTGCGATGTGCGCGAGCCGCTGTTCCAGCGCCCGACCGTCCCCCAGGCCCGCCAGCCACGACGGCAGCGCACGGTGCGTCTGCGCCAGCGCCGCGAGCGACTGCTGCCACCGCGCAAGGTCCTCGGGCGCGGGGGCCGGGGCGCCGGCGGCCAGTGCGGCGCGGCACGTGGCAATGTGCGCGACCAGCAACTGGGCACTGTCCAGATGGGCATGCAGCGACCGCTGGGCCTCGCCTTCCTGCAGCAGGCGGGCGTTTGCCTGGGACAGGAGCATCCGGCCCTGTTCGAGGGCCTGCGAGGTCGGCGATTGCGGGGACAGCGGCGTCCTGGCCGCATCCGTTTCGAGCGCGTTCCAGCTGCGCTCCAGCTCCAGGATGTGCGAGACCGACACGGGCGCGTGCTCCAGGCGCTCGCGCAACGCGGCGCCCAGCGCCAGCGCGCGCTGGCGATAGGCATTGTCGTCGCGTCGCTGGCGCAATACCTCCGCGCAGTGGCGGTACACGCCCTTGTCCGTGGCCTTGCTGTCGCGCGCCAGCGCCTCCAGCAGCGCACCATCCGCGATGCGCTGTGCGGCAGCCACGCGGACCTCGGCAAAGCGCGCCTCGCGCGCCACGATCGCCAGGTCGGTTTCGGCGAAGACGTGCTCCAGCCAGGCCAATGCCAGTGCCTTTTCGGCAGCGTGGCAAACCGCCGCACGCCAGACTGCCGGCCCGTCGTCGACGAGCGGCGGCTGCGCCCCGGCGCCCAGTGCCTGCCCCAGCTGCGCTTCCTGGGCGGCCCGCCCGGTCGCGTCCATGGTTGTCAGCAGGGCCGCCCGCAGGGCGGTCGTATCCACTGCAACGCGCACGACCGGCGGTGGCGGCGGGCGGCGGGCAGCCTTGCCAGTGGGCGGGAGAGGGGGCGGATTGCCCAGCAAACGGTTCAGCCAGCTCATCGGAAGGGGCGATCGGGGGACGGAAAGGCAAATCGTAACGGTAATCCGGGGCGCCCGATCACGCCCACCGTCCGGCGGTCCGGCGCATTCCCACCGGCCGCCGGAGGTCGCCCAGGCACTGCCGGACTTCTGCGCGCAACCGCAGGCGCCACGCTGGCGCACGCTTGCGGCGCGGGCGCGCGCGGGACGCCGCGCCAGGGCCGGATGGCCCGCCGTCATTTCCGCCCGCGCGGTGCGTCCCTCAGGGCAGCAGCGAGAGCGTCGGCTTTCCGTCTACCGTTCGCACGGCAACCCGCACCCCGACGTGCAATTCCGGTTCGGTGACCTGGTTGACATGCAGCTCGCGGCCATCGTCGGTCTTCACCGTGAACTCGGCCATGTGCAGCAGCGGCAGCGGGGAAAGGCGAAACGGCGTGCCGGCCGGAAAGCGCTGGAAATATTCGCCGACGGTCTGTGCCTGCGGAGCCGCAGAAAGATCGGCCGCGTCGTATTCGTGGCGCGCGACAATGACACCGTTGCTCGCCGAGGCGGCCGGCACCGGGGTTTCACCGGCGCTGGCGGCGAGGCTGACGGCCCACAGGATGAACATCAGGCCCTGGTTCTTCATGGCCATATCCTCCTTCGTGCAGCACCCCGCCGCCCGGACCCGGCGCGGATTGCCCTGGGGCTGCAGGCACCAGTCTAGTCCGTTGGCGCAAGCCTGTCGCCGGCCCAGAATCCCGGCGATTGCTCGAATGCGGCCTGGCAGGCCTGGCAGCGTTCGGTGGCCGGGTCGACCAGCAGGCGCGCGGAATCGATCGCCTCGTTGCAATCCACGCAGTGGCCGTAGTCGCCCAGCGCCAGCCGGTGCAGCGCGGCCTCGAGGCTGAGCGCGTCGCGGATGTGGAGCGCCTCGCGTCCGGCGACGACGTCGTCGACCGCGCTGGCGGTAGCCACTTCGCCCGGATCGTGGACCTCGCGATTGCCGCGCCAGTCGCGCGTGGCCTGTTCGGCCAGATCGTCGGCGCCCAGCTGGGCGTGCAGTCCATCGAGTTGCTGCAGCAGGCGCTGGCGCAGGGTTTCGAGCAGTTCCGGGGTAAGCATGATGGTCTCCGTTCCGGCGTTCAGGCTACGCGCCCGGCAGTACGGCGGCTTGACGTTGCGCAAGGGACCCGCGGTATCCGCCGCCGGGGCGGGGGGCTGAATGGCGGGTGCCCGCGCCGTGGTAGCCGTCGCGGCGCATCGCCCGCGCGATCGCCGCTACAGTTTTGCGTGCTGCTGCCGATAACGCGATCCGCGTGTCGTGGCGGCCGGTAGACGCCGCGCGGCAGCTTGCCGGGCGCGCGCGATATCGCGTGCGCCAGCCGCGCCATTCCCCTCTGGCGGGATGGGCACGCGGTGTTCGCCCACGTGTTCACGGCTACAGTTTTGCGCGCTGCTGCCGATATCGCACCCGCCTCCGGATCCGACGCGCGCGGATGCGGCTCGCGGGTGGTCGCCGAGGCAGATAAGCAAACCGATCGATCCCATGAAAGGACTCCCGCATACAAGCAGTCGGGTCCATGTCCATCCCAACATTGCGGCGCTATAAAGCCTCAGGGTTGTGCGTAGCAGCGCGGCCGCGTTCGTTCAATGGTGATTCCACCAGGGGTAGTTCATGACATCGATGCACGGCTTCGCCGCTTGTGGCGGCGACGAGGCGGCTTGGCCGACGTGGCGTTTGCCCGGAACGGCAGGGGCGCTTGGTCGGCTTTTGCCCGCCTCTTCCACGCATCGGCGCCGCGTTCAAAACCTTAGGATCGCGCAAGTCCGGCGGCGCGCTTCTGCCCCGCCGTCATTTGGCGTTTTCCTGTCATGGATGCTGAACATGCTGCTGCCGAATCCCGACGGCACCTGCGCCAGGCGCGGGGACGTCCCGTGCTGACCGGCCTGCGGCGCGCCGCCCAGCGTGCGCTGGCCCCGGCGCGCTCGCGTGGCCCGACGGCCGTCGCGGGCAACTGGTACAGCCGCGACGAAGGCATCATGGGCACGGCGATCCGCGTTGAACTGTGGAGCGAGGAGCGCGCCGCCGCTGACCAGGCCATCGCCGCCGTCATGGCGCAGATGCACGAGGTGGACCGCACGATGAGTCCGCACAAGCCGGATTCGGAACTCTCGCGCATCAATCGCGATGCCGGCCGTGCCGCGGTACCGGTGGGCGCGGAACTCTTCGCGCTGCTGGAGCGGGCACGCGACTTCTCCGAGCGGACCGACGGCGCTTTCGACATCACCTTCGCGAGCGCCGGCCACCTGTACGACTACCGCGAGCGCATCCGTCCGTCCGCCGCCGACCTCGCGCAGGCGCGCGCCGCGATCGGCTACCGCAACCTGCTGCTCGATGCGTCCGCGCGCTCGGTGCGCTTCGCGCGCCCCGGCATGCGCATTGATCTGGGCGGATTCGCCAAGGGCTATGCGGTCGAGCGCGGCGCTGCCATCCTGCGCAGCCGCGGCGTGCGGCATGCCATCGTCACCGCCGGGGGCGACAGCCGCGTCGTCGGCGACCGGCGCGGGCGCCCGTGGACGATCGGCGTGGCCGACCCGCGCCGACCCGGCGAGCTGGCAGCCGTGCTGCCGCTGGCCGACGTGGCCATCTCGACCTCGGGCGACTACGAGCGCTACTTCGAGGAAGACGGTGTGCGCTACCACCATGTGCTCGATCCGCGCACCGGGGCATCGGCCACCGGCGCGCGCAGCGTGACCATCCTGGCCCCCGACGGACTGACCAGCGAGGCGCTGTCCAAGACGGTGTTCGTGCTCGGGGTTGAAAGAGGCATGCACTTCGTCGATTCCTTCCGGGGCGTCGACGCGGTGGTGGTGGACGCCCAGGGCGTCCTGCATTACTCCAGCGGGCTGCGCCCCGGTGGGCCGCAATCGGGAGAACCATCATGACCAAGACGACTTTCATCCTGCGCGAGCGGGCCGGCGATCACCGGGCGGCGGCGTGCTTCCGGCCGCTGGCCGGCGGCGGACTGCTCGCGGTGCTCGCGCTGCTGGCCGCCTGCAGCGGCGGCGGCAGCGATTCGACGACGGTATCGGGGGACGTGCCCGTGGCCTACGTCAAGCGCGTCAACACGCTTACGCAGAACCCGCTCAACGCGGCGCCCAGCGCCCCCGGCGGCGACTTGATGATCCGCGAAACGTCGTCGCCGAGCGCTCCGGAGCACAACATCACCGCGGGCTTCACCCAGGGCGTGGGCGACGTGGCCGATCCGGAGGTGTCGTACGACGGCAAGAAGCTCGTCTTCTCGATGCGCTGCCCGGCTTCCAACACCGCGACCATCGGCGGCGTGCCCGCCTGCACCGGACGCTGGAACATCTGGGAATACGACTTCAGCGCGGGCCTCACCGCAGGCACCTTCCGCCGCATTACGAGCTCGAACCAGTCCGACGACGTGGGCGCGGCCTACCTGCCGGCGGGCCGCGGCTTCGTGTTCTCGTCCAACCGCCAGCTCACGTCCTCGGCCCGACAGGCCCTCGGGCAGAGCTACCTGGCCCTGGACGAGTACGAGCGCGAGACGGTGTTCAACCTGCATACGATGGACGCCAACGGCAACGCGATCACGCAGATCTCGTTCAACCAGAGCCACGACCGCAATCCGGTGGTGCGGCCCAACGGCGACATCATGTTCTCGCGCTGGGAGCACGTGGCCGACCGCAACCGCTTCTCGATCTTCACGGTCAAGCCCGACGGCACCAACATGTTCGTGCTGTACGGCGCCCACGCCGACGGCAACAGCTTCCTGCATCCGCGCGACATGAACCCGGCCGGCAAGTACGCCGGGTTCGTCGCCTCGGACCTGATGCCGCTGGATCGCACCCAGGAGGGCGGGGCGCTGATGTTCATCGATGCGGCCAATTATTCGGACCAGAACGTCCCGGCCAACAGTTCGGTGCCGACGCAGGGCGGCCAGGTCCAGGTGACCGCCCAGGCGCTCAACTACGGCATGGGCATCTCGCAGTACGGCCGCGTGACGACGCCGTATCCGCTGTGGGACGGCACGGACCGCGTGCTGCTGTCGTATACGCCCTGCGAGGTGACCAAGTACGGCGCCGTCGTGTCCTGCTCGACGCTCAACGCGGCCGAGGTGGCGCGCCTGAGCAACAGCAACCGGCTGAACACCGACGTGGCCGCCGACTACGTCCAGAACAACGTGCCGCCGTCGTACGCGGTCTACATGTTCGATCCGGCCAGCCAAACCTGGCTGCTGGTGGCCGCGCCGCCGGCGGGCTTCATCTACACCGACCCGATTGCGCTGCAGGCCCGGGCCGAACCCACGGCCTCGGTGCCCACCAGCGTCGATACCGCGCTGGCGTCGCAGGGCCTGGCCGCCATCGAGGTGCGCAGCGTCTATGACACCGACCTCTTCGGGCGGATGAGCGATCCGGTGCTGTCGGCCGCCGACCTGGCGGCGGGCTGCACGACGCCGATCGCCAAGACCGCGCCGACCGATCCGCTCGATACCCGTGCGCTGGTGGCCGACATCCTGCACATCAAGGATCCGGCCAACGCCGCCTACGGCTGCGCGCCGGTGCGCTTCGTGCGCGCCGTGCGCGCGGTGGCGCCGCCGTCGAACGCCATCGGCACGCGCCAGGCGATCGGCGACACCAATTTCGAGCAGAGCCAGATCATGGGCTATGCGATGGTCGAACCGGACGGGTCCTTCAAGCTCAACATCCCCGCCGACACGCCGATCGCGTTCTCGGTGCTCGATGCCCAGGGTCGGGCCTTCCAGGAGCACACCAACTGGATCCAGGCGCGGCCCGGCGAGCACCGCACCTGCGACGGCTGCCACAGCCCGCGCCGCGGCGGTGCGCTCAATTCGGGCATGGTGGTCAACACTATCCCGACGTCGTGGATGACCAACCTCGCGACCGCCCACCAGGCCGGCCAGACCATGGCTGCGACCCACGCCAGCGTCGACCCGACGGTCCTCACGCTGCAGGGCGACCCGGTCTACACCGATGTCTGGGCCGATACCAGCCAGGCGGGCGTGACGGCCCGGCCGGCGATCGCCCTGCGCTATACCGGCAATGCCAGCGCCAGCGACGACCTGGCCACGGCGGTTCCGGCCAACGGCGTGATCAATTACCCGGATCATATCCAGCCGCTGTGGACGCGCAGTCGCGGATCCGGCGGGGCCAGCACCTGTACCGGCTGCCACGCCGATCCCAATACGCTGGACCTGACCGCGACCGTGGCCGGCACCGGCCGCTTTGCCTCGTACGAGAGCCTGATGATGGGACCGCCGCTGCTCGATGCCGGGGGCAATCCGGTGCTGCAGATCCAGGACGGGGTGCTGGTGGTCGCGCGCGGCCCCGCCCTGGTCGAGTCGATGGCCAGCGAGAGCGAGGTCGTCGGCCTGGCACGGCGCAGCCGCCTGGCCGAGATCCTGTTCGGCCAGACGGTGATGTCCAGCGCCGCCGCCCAGGCGCAATATCCGAATCCGCCGTCCACGGCACCGGACCATTCGACGATGCTCAATGCGGCCGAGAAGCGTTTGCTCGTGGAATGGATCGACCTGGGCGGCAAGTACTACAACGATCCGTTCAACGGGGCCAGCGGCGTGCGTACCGTCTCCACGCTGAATCTGGCCACCTTCGAAGCTACCGTGTACCCGATAATCAAGGCCTCGTGCGCCACCGGCTGCCACATGGCGGTCGGCAGCAACCAGACGGCGCCGGCGGGAACCTCGTTCGTGGAGAACAAGTTCGTGCTTACCGGCAACCCGGAAGGCGACTTCAACAACACCCTGACGATGATCAGCGACACGTGCAATCCGGCCAGCAATTACCTGCTCAGCAAGCCGTCGACCATTCCGCATCCGGCGGGCGCGCAGAACCAGACCACCGCGGTCCTGCCCGCTGGCAGCGCCAACTACACGGCCATTGCCAACTGGATCGCAACCGGATGCCCGGTTCCATGACGCTGGCTGCCGCCGCTGCACGGCACCGGGCGGGGCGCAGGGCCGCGGCGCTGGCGTTCGCGGCCGCCGGCCTGGGCGCCTGCGGCGGCTCGGGCAGCGGCAATCCGCTGGACAATCCGCCGCTGGTCGTCAACAGCCCGGGCAGCGGCGGGCAGGCGCTGTCCTTTGCCTACTTCCAGCGCTGCGTGAACCCGGTGTTCGTCGCGCCGCTGCCGATCACGCAAAACGGCGTGACCTCGGTCAACAGCTGCTCCAATTCGGGCTGCCACGCCAGCGCTACCGGCACCGGCGGCGCTTTCCGTATCATTGCGTCCGCGCAGGTGCTGGACGTGACCAATCCGGCCAACACGCCCGATGTCATACGGGCCTCCGACATGTACAAGAACTTCTATTCGGCGCAAGGGGAAGCGGTGGTCAACGACCCGACGCAGAGCCTGCTCGTGAACAAGCCGCTGCTGCGCAACGTGCTGCACGGCGGGGGGCTCATCTTCGCCAGCGACCAGGACCCGCACGTCAAGATCTTCGAGTATTGGATCAGCCACCCCATGCCGGCCGGCCAGGATGAGTTCAGCACCGCCGGCTACAACCTCTTCACGCCCGCCGACCCGAACCTCGGCGTGTGCAACACCAATTGAAGAATGCCGCCCGGTGCGGCCTCCCGGCAGGGCGGATCGCCGGCGCACTGTTCCTGCTGTGCGCCGCCGCGCCGCGGCCGGCGCCGGCCGCCGATGCGCCGGTGCCGGCGCCGGTCGTCCTGGAGAAGGACGCTCACGGGGCCGAATCGGTCTCCTCGGCGATGTTTCTGGAAACCGACATCGGCGAGCGGCTCAAGGTCACCGATCCGTTCCTCGAGCTGCACACCGGGCCGGGGCGCGGCTACCCGGTATTCTTCGTCGTGCAGCGCGGCGGCTGGGTCGCCATCCAGAGCCGGCATACGGACTGGTACCGGGTCCTGACCGAGGACGGCAAGCTCGGCTGGGTGCAGCGTGCGCAGCTGGCCACGACCCTGACCGCGGCGGGCAGCCGCAAGTCGTTCCGCGACATCATGCTGGAGGACTACCTGCAGCGCCGCGCGGAACTGGGCGCCGCCTGGGGGCATTTCAGCGGCTCGCCGATGCTCAAGCTGTGGGGCGCCTACAAGCTCAACGACAGCATCTCGCTGGAGCTGACGGGCGGCCAGGTGCAGGGCCTGTATTCGGGCACGAGCTTCTGGGGCCTGGACGTGCACATCGAACCGTGGTCGGACCGCCGCCTGTCGCCGTACTTCGGCATCGGCGTCGGCCGCATCGAGAACATTCCCAATGCCAGCCTGGTAAGCGCCGTGAACAACAATGCCAAGATGGCCGACGCCGGCATCGGCCTGCGCTACCACCTCAACGACCGCCTGATCGCGCGGGTCGACTGGACCGAATATACGGCCTTCATCTCGACCGGCCGCACCGACCAGTACCACGCGCTGACCGCCGGGCTGGCCTTCTTCTTCTGACCCCCACGGGCAAACGATCCATGCGCACTCCTGTCGCCTTCCCGCCGATCCTCCTGGTGCTGTCGTTGCTGGCGACGACGGCGCTGACCGCGGCCCGCGCCGCCGATCCGCCGCCGGCCAACGACCAGGTAGTCGTACCGCAACTGGACCGGCGCGACATCCGCGTGCCCCATATTCCGTCCAACGACTTCGAGGCCGGCCTGTTCACCGGGGCCTACAGCACGGAGAATTTCGGCGCCAGCCTGGTCGGCGGCGTGCGCCTGGGCTATCACATCAACGAGGACATCTTCGTCGAGGCGGTCTACGGCCAGACCAAGGTGTCGGATGCGACCTTCCGCGACATCCTGCCCGGCGGCATCTTTCCGGTACCCAAGGAGATCCTGCGCTACTACGACCTGTCCGCGGGCTACAACATCTTCCCGGGCGAGATCTTCCTGGGCAGCAGCCACGCCAAGGTATCGGCCTTCTACGTGGTGGCCGGCATCGGCACGACGAAATTCAACAACGCCAGCCACCAGACGGTCAATGGCGGCGCCGGCATGCGCGTCTTCCTCAAGGACTGGGTCGCCGTGCAGCTGGACGTGCGCGACCATATCTTCTCGCTCAACCTGCTGGGCTCGAACAGGACGACCAATAATCTCGAGACCACCGCCGGTGTCACCTTCTTCTTCTAGGACGCCGCCACCATGACGCCCCACGGCAATTCCTTCTCCGATACCGCGCGCCGGCTGCGCGCCGGCGCCGCGCTGCTGCTGGCGCTGGCGCTGCCGCTGGCGGCCGACGCCGGCGCCGCGACCCTGCAGCAGGCGGCACCGGATTTCACGCTGCCCAGCGCGGCCGGGCCCAACCTGCGCCTGCAGGAGCAGCGCGGCCGGGTGGTCATGCTCAATTTCTGGGCGACCTGGTGCGGTCCGTGCCGGCGCGAGATGCCGCAGCTCAACCGGCTGTACACGAAATACAAGTCCTCGGGCTTCGTGCTGGTGGGCGTGAACGTCGACGAGGATTCGCGCAATGCGGTAGGCGTTTCCAGCAAGCTCGGCGTACAGTTCCCGGTGGTCTTCGACAGCGCCAAGCGCGTCAGCCACCTGTATGACCTGGAAACCATGCCGTCCACCGTGCTGATCGATCGCGACGGCCGGGTGCGATTCGTCCATCCCGGGTACCGCGAGGGCCTGGAGGACACCTACGACCGGCAGATCGCCGAGTTGCTGCGCGAATGACGCCGGCAATGACCATGGCACGCGCAACGCCAACCTTCGCCCACCGGCCCGGTGCCCGCCGGGCCGCCGCCCTGCTGGCCGCGGTGCTGCTGGCCGGCTGCAGTATCGAGCCATGGGTCAAGCCGTACGAGCGCGAGCGCCTGGCCGATCCGATCATGAAGCCGGGACGCGACGCGCTGGCCGACAAGCACCGCGAACACGTCTACGACGTGCGCGAGGGCGCCCGCGGCGCGACCGGCGTGCAGGGAGGCGGCTGTGGCTGCAATTAGCCGCCTGGGGCGACTGGGGAGCCGGCTGGCGGGCATCGTCGGCGGCATGCTGGCCGCGGGCCACGCCGAGGCTGCCGACCTGCCCGAGGACCGGGCCGACCTCATGTACCACTCGTACAGCGGCGGCGGGGTGACGGCCACCGGGCCGGCCCTTTTGCTGCGCAAGAGCATCGGCGACACCTTTTCGCTGTCGGCCTCGTATTACGTCGACGCGGTGAGCAACGCCTCGATCGACGTGGTGACGACGGCCAGTCGCTACCACGAAGAGCGCATCGAACGGTCCGTCGGCCTCGACTACGTATACCGCGACGCGCTCGTCAGCCTGGCCGCGAGCAAGAGCCAGGAACCCGACTACGTCGCCGACAGCGCCAGCGTCGACGTGACCCAGGACTTCTTCGGCGGCATGACCACGCTCAACCTGGGCTACAGCCGGGGCTGGGACACCGTGGGCAAGCGCGGCTATCCGGCGTTCTCGCAGCCGGCCGACCACTGGCAGTATCGCGCCGGCGTGACGCAGATCCTTACGCCGCAGTGGCTGGTCAGCGCCAACGTCGAGGCCATCTCCGACGCCGGCTACCTGGGCAGTCCCTACCGGGCGGCGCGGGTTTTCGGCGCGACGGTGCCGGAACGCGATCCGAACACGCGCTCGAGCCGCGCGGTCGCGCTGCGCGCCACCGGCAGCCTGGACAGCGACGCTGCCGTGCACGCCGAGTACCGGTATTTCTGGGACACCTGGGATATCCGCGCCAATACGCTCGAACTGGGCTACAGCCGCTATGCGCAGGCGCGCCGCTGGCTGCTCGACGCCACGCTGCGCTACTACAAGCAGGGGCACGCCTCGTTCTACAGCGACAATTTCACCAGCGACATGACGTACATGTCGCGCAACCGCCAGCTGGGTACCTATCAT
Source organism: Burkholderiales bacterium (assembly GCA_037441485.1). GTDB lineage: Bacteria > Pseudomonadota > Gammaproteobacteria > Burkholderiales > Burkholderiaceae_F > GJ-E10. The sequence continues at coordinate 22,878 of JBBISD010000023.1, read as the reverse complement.
GACGTCGGGCTGGGCGCGAAGGCCACGTATTCGGCCTGGCGCGTGCCGGCGCGCTACGAGGTCAAGCTCAATGGCGCGCTGGAACGCCTGCGTTTCCAGTACAGCGATTTCACCGACATCCGTACCGGCAAGGCGTATGCGTTCGATGCCACCGTGCTCGAACTGTACGTGTCGGCAACTTTCTGACAAAGGAGGCGGCGTGATCAATCGACGCTGCAGGGCAATCATGGCGGCCGGCATCCTGGCGCTGCTGGCGGGCGGCGCGGCCCGGGGCGATGAACCGGCGGCGCCGCCGGTCCCGCAGGGTACGGCCGTGCCGGCCGACGCGGGCGCGGCCGTGGTCGTTTCGCCCGTCGCCGATCCGGCCGCGCCGGCGCCGGCGCCCGGCAACCTGGACGGCCGCATCCAGGACGTCAAGACCGAGGTGCTCGACCTCAATCGGGACCTGATGGTGCTGGAGGAGGAACTGCTGTTTCCCGCCAATACCCAGGTCGCGGTCTTCGTCTCGCTCGACGTGGGCAAGTTCTTCGCGCTCGATTCGGTGCAGATCAAGCTCGACGACAAGGAAGTTGCCAACTACCTCTACACGCCGGCCGAGGTGCAGGCACTGCAGCGCGGCGGCGTGCAGCGCCTCTATCTGGGAAACCTGCGCGCCGGCGCGCATGAACTGGTCGCCTTCTTCGTCGGCTCGGGCCCGCACGAGCGCGATTACCGGCGCGGCACGACCCTGAAATTCGACAAGGGAACCGATCCCAAGTACATCGAATTGCAGATCAAGGATTCCACCGGAAAGCTCCAGCCGGAGTTTGCCGTCAAGGTCTGGCAGTAGCACGCGATGCCCCTGCGACCGAACCCGCGCACCCGGATGCGGCGCTGGCTGGCGGCAGCCCTGGTGCTGGCCGCGGGTGCCGGCACGGCCGGCGCCGCACCGGCGGTCGCGCCGGCGGCGGCGCCGCCGCGCGCACCGGCGGCATTGGCGGTGCGCGATCCGTACTACGGCGTCGCGCTGTTCGATTTTTTCCAGGAGCACTACTTTTCCTCGCTGGCCGACCTGATGGTGGCCCAGCATTTCGGCCGCCTCGAGCATCAGCGCGACGAGGCCGAGGTGCTGCGCGGCGGGCTGTACCTGTCCTATGGCCTGCACCGCGAGGCGGCGGTGATCTTCACGCGCCTGATCGATGCCGGCGTCGCGCCGCCGGTCCGTGACCGCGCCTGGTACTACCTGGCGAAGATCCGCTTCCAGCGGGGCATGCCGGTCGAGGCCGAGGAGGCGCTGGGGCACATCCAGGCGCCGTTGCCGCGCGCCCTCGAGGAAGACCGGGCGCTGCTCAAGGCCAACCTGCTGATGGTGCGCGGCGACTATCCGCGCGCGGCGGTGCTGCTCAAGCCGCTGGCCGATGCCGAAGGCGCGGCGCCGTACCTGCGCTACAACCTTGGGGTGGCGCTGGTCCGCAGCGGCACGGTAGCGCGCGGCAGCGAACTGCTCGACGAACTCGGCGTCGAGCCGGCCGAGTCCGAGGAACTGCGCAGCCTGCGCGACAGGGCCAACGTGGCCCTGGGATTCGCCGCGCTGCAGGACAAGGACCCCGAACGTGCGCGGGTCTACCTGGCGCGCGTGCGGCTTTCGGGCATGGAGGCCAACAAGGCGCTGCTGGCCTACGGCTGGGCCTCCGACGCCCAGCAGCAGGCGCGCGCGGCGCTCGTGCCCTGGAGCGAACTGGCCGCGCGCGACATCAGCGACCCGGCCGTGCAGGAGGCGCAGCTGGCCGTGCCGTATGCGCTGGCCGAGCTCGGTGCCGATGCGCTGGCGCTGGAGGCCTACGGCAAGGCCGTGGCCGCCTATGACCGCGAGAACACCAACCTCGACGAGACGATCGCCGCCATTCGCGCGGGGCGCTTCCTGGACGGCCTGCTGGAGCGCAATCCGGGCGACGAAATGGGCTGGTTCTGGAAGATCGGCCAGCTACCCGAGCTGCCGCATCCCGCGCACCTGGCCGCGGTGCTGGCGCAGCACGAATTCCAGGAAGGCTTCAAGAACTATCGCGACCTGCAATTCCTGGCGCGCAACCTGCGCGACTGGACCGGCCGGCTCGACATCACCGACGACATGCTGGCCAACCGCCGCCAGCGCTACGCGCAGCGGCTGCCGCAGGTCCGCATGGACGAGCGCAAGGTCGACCTGGGCCGCCTGGATGCGCGGCGCAGCGCACTGGCGGCCGACCTGCGCGCGGCCGAGGACTGGGGCGACGGGCGGGTCTTCGCCGACGCGCGCGAGCGGGCGCTGGCCGAGCGGCTCGAGCGCGTGCGCGCCAGCCTCGAGCGCCTGCGCACCGATCCGGTCCTCGCGCCGGAGGAACAGGCGGCGGCCCGCGAGCGCTACCGGCGCGTGGCTGGCGCGCTGGGCTGGGAGCTGGCGCAGGGCTTTGCGGTGCGCCTCTGGGAGGCCAAGAAATCGCTGCAGCGGCTCGATGCGGCGCTGGCCCAGGCGCATGCGAGCGATGCGGCGCTGGCCGCGGCGCAGCGCAGCGAGCCGGGCCACTTCGACAACTTCGCCGCACGCATCGTGGTGCTGCGCCAGCGCATCGCCGCCCTGCAGCCGCTGATCGCCGCGCTGGGCGCCGAGCAGCGTCAGGCGCTCGAACAGATGGCCGTGGACGAACTCGAACGCCAGCGCGAGCGCCTGGTCGCCTACAGCAACCAGGCCCGCTTCGCGATCGCCGAGATCTACGACCGTGCCAGCCTATCGCGGGATGCAGCACATGCGCCGCCGAAGTAGGCTGACGGCGCCGGCGCGCCGCGTACTGCCCGCGCTGCTGGGGCTGGCGCTGGCGGCCTGCGCCACCAAGGTGCCGCGCGAGGAGCCGCCGACGATCGGAATGATGGCCGGCCGGCCCTACGACCTGCCCGCGGATCCGGGCGTCAAGGCCAATGACGAGGCCACGATAGCGGCCTATCGCGACTACCTGAAGAAGGCGCCGCGCGATCCGCAGCGTCCGCAGGCGCTGCGCCGCCTGGGCGACCTGGAAATGGACAGCGCCGACAGCCGCCTCGCGGGGCCGGCCACGGGCGGTCCCGGCACCACCGTCGTGCCGCCGGTTGCGCCTGCCGCACCGGCCGCCGCGCCGCGTCCCTTGCCGGCCCCCGGGACCGCGGAGCCGGCGGCGCGCACGCCGTCGGGCGGCACCACCGCCGAGGCGCAGAACTACCAGCACGCGGTCAGGCTGTACCAGGACCTGCTGGCGGCCTATCCCAATGCGCCGGACAACGACACGGTGCTGTACCAGCTGGCGCACGCCTATGAGCTCGGCGGCGACCTGGAGTCGGCGCTGCGCGTGCTCGACCGCCTGGTGCAGCAATATCCGCGCACGGCGCTGCTGGACGAGGCACAGTTCCGCCGCGGCGAGCTGATGTTCGCGATGCACAACTACCATGGGGCGGAGCAGGCCTATGGCACCATTCTCGCCACCAGGGTGCATACGCCGTACTTCGAGCGCGCGCTCTACATGCACGGCTGGTCGCTGTACAAGCAGGACCAGCTCGAGGAGGCCCTCAAGAGCTTCTTCGGCGTACTCGACCTCAAGCTGATCGCGCGCGACAACGAGGCCGGGCTGGACACCATCGCCGGCCTGTCGCGCGCCGATCGCGAGCTCGTCGAGGACACGCTGCGCGTGGTGAGCCTCTCGCTGGAGAACCTGCAGGGCGCCGACAGCATCCCGGCGTTCATGGCCCCGGGACTGCGGCGCGACTACGAGTTCCGCGTCTACCGCCAGCTGGGCGAACTCTATCTGGCACAGGAACGCGTCAAGGATGCCGCCGATACCTTCCTGGCGTTTGCCCGGCGCCATCCGCTGCATACCCAGTCGCCGGGCCTGCGGGCCCGCGTGATCGAGATCTACCAGCAGGGCGGTTTCGACACGCTTGTCCTGGAAGCCAAGCGCGAATACGTGCAGCGCTACGGCCTGCACAGCGAATTCCACAGCGCCAATCCCGCGGCGTGGAACAAGTGGCAGCCGCTGCTCAAGGAGTTCCTGACCGAGCTGGCGCAGCGCGACCACGCCATCGCGCAGAAGAGCCGCAAGCCCGAGGACTACACCGCCGCGGCCGGCTGGTATCGCCAGCTGATCGAGGCCTTCCCCACCGATCCGGCCACCGCCCGGCAGAACTTCCTGCTGGCCGAACTGCTCTTCGAGAGCCAGCACTACGGCGAAGCGGCCATCGAGTACGAAAAGTCGGCGTACCAGTACCTGCTCCATCCGAAATCGGCCGATGCCGGCTATGCCGCGCTGCTGGCGTACGTGGAGCAGCAAAAGCGCGCCGCGCCCGACGAGCAGCCCCGGATCGAGCGGGCCGGCGTCGACAGCGCCCTGCGCTTTGCTGCCACCTTCCCCGGCGACGCGCGCACCGGGCCGGTGCTCGCCAATGCCGCCGAGAAGCTCTATGCACTGCATGACCTGGACGGTGCCACGCAGGTGGCGCAGAAGGTGCTGGCGCTGCAGCCGCCCGCGGGCCCGCCGCAGCAGCGCGTGGCGTGGACCGTGATCGCGCTGGCCGCCTTCGACAGCGGGGCCTTCGACCGCGCCGAGCGCGCCTACCAGGAACTGCTCGCGCGCACCGCCGAAGGCGACCCGCAGCGCGCCGCGCTCACCGAGCGCCTGGCGGCCAGCGTCTACAAGCAGGGCGAGCAGGCGCGCGCCCAGGGCAGGCTGCGCGAGGCCGTCGGCCACTTCGACCGGGTTGCCGTGGTGGCACCGCTGTCGCCGATCCGCGCCAGTGCTCAGTACGACGCGGCGGCGGCCCTGATCGCCCTCAAGGACTGGGCCAACGCGGCGCGGACGCTGGAGGACTTCCGCCAGCGCTTCCCCACGAGCCCGCTGCTCGACGACGCCGGCGACAAGCTTGCGCTGGTCTACACGGAGAGCGGCCAGTGGGCGCTGGCCGCCGGCGAGTACGAACGGGTCGCGGGACGCAAGGTCGACGCCGCGGTGGCCCGCGCCGCGCTGTGGCAGGCGGCGGAACTCTACGAGAAGGCGGCGGCGCCGGCCGGCGCCGCGAGCGCGGCCGACGCGGCCAATGCCCGGTCCGCGGCCGCCCGGACCTACGAGGCGTATGTCCAGCGATTCCCCGAGCCGCTGGAGCCGGCGATCGAGGCCCGTTCGCGGCTGGCGCGCCTTGCCGGCGAGCGGGGCGACACGGCGGCGGCGCTGGCCTGGATCCGGCGGCTGATGGAGGCCGAGCGCGCCGGCGGCGCCGGGCGCACCGACCGGACGCGCTATCTGGGCGCGCAGGCCGCGATGGTGCTGACGCAGCAGCCCTATGACGAATTCCACAAGGTCGCGCTGGTCGAACCCCTCAAGAAGAACCTGGCGCTCAAGAAGAGCCGGATGGAGGCGGCGCTGCAGGCCTACGCGCTGGCTGCCGCCTACGGCGTGGCCGAGGTCTCGACCAATGCCACCTACCGCACCGCCGAGCTGTACCGCGAGTTCGGGCAGGCGCTGCTGGCCTCGGAGCGGCCCAGGGGCCTGTCGCCCGACGAGCTCGAGCAGTACAACGTGCTGCTCGAGGAGCAGGCGTTCCCGTTCGACGAGAAGGCGGTCGCCATGCACGAGGCCAATGCGCGCCACAGCGCCGAGGGCATCTACGACCAGTGGATCAAGGGCAGCTACCAGGCGCTCGCGCAGCTGCGGCCGCTGCGCTACGGCAAGACCGAGACCAGCGAGGACACCATCGATGCGATCCGCTGAGCCCCTGGCGCGCGCCGCTGCCGGCGCCCCCATATGGCGCCGGGCGCTGGCCGCGGCGCTGCTGGCCGCGCTGGCCGGGTGCGCCGGCCTGGGCGGCGGCGCGGCGCCGCCCCCGGCGGCAGCGCCCGCCCCGGCGACCCCGGCCGACAAGCCGCCGCTGGTGCCGCTGCTGCCGGTAGCCGTCCTCGACAGCTATGACGCCGCGCTGCGGGCCCTCCACGAGGGGCGGCTGGCCGAGGCCGAGCAGGGCTTCCTGGCGCTGACCCGTTCCCATCCGGACCTGGGCGGCCCCCATGCCAACCTGGGCATCGTCTACCGTCGCGCAGACAAGCTAGGCCAGGCGGTCAGCGAGCTCGAACGGGCCGTACAGTGCAACCCGCAGCAGCCGGTATTCTGGAACCAGCTTGGCATCGCCTATCGCCAGCAGGGGCAGTTCGCCAAGGCGCGCGAGGCCTACGAAAAGTCGATGGCGCTGGATCCCTCGTATCCGGCACCGATCCTGAATTTGGGGATGCTTTTCGACCTTTATCTCTGGGACAGCAACCGGGCCGTGGAGCTATACGATCGATATCTCGCGCTGACGCCCGGGGGCGATGCCAAGGTGGCCAAATGGCTTGCCGACCTGAAGAACCGCAACCGCCAGGCCGATGCGGCCAAGCGCAAGGAAAAGGAATGAGCAGACGCTGCAGATTGCCGATGGCGGTGACGTGCGCACGACCGGCGCGGCGCCTGCCGCCTGGCCGGGCGCAGGCGGCCGCGCTGCTGGTGGCGGGCGCGCTGCTGGCGGCATGGCTGCGGCCGCCGATGGCCGCGGCCGCCGAGCCGCCGGCAGCGCCCGCCAAGGGCGCGGCGGGCGACGAACACATGGACATGGAACGCACCAAGATCATCGGCAACCGCGAGTTGCCCAAGGTGCTGTACATCGTTCCGTGGAAGAAGCCGCAGCCGGGCGCGCTGCCGGGGCGGCCGCTGAAAAGCGTGCTCGACGAGGCGCTGGAGCCCATCGACCGCGACGTATTTCGCAGGCAGGTGCAGTACGAGACGCAGTACGAGATGCAGTACGCGGCGCAGCGCGCGCCGGCCGCGGCAACGGCGGACCGCCGCTAGCCGCCGGGCCCGGCATGGCCGGGGACGGCGGCCGGCGCAACCGCACCCGGACACAGCTTTGTCATTGGAGAGAAATCGATGGATGCATTCGGAGTGGTCGTCAAGTTTTTCCAGGACTGTGGGCTCTTCATCTACCCCAGCCTGCTCATCATGGCCGGTGGCCTGGCCATCGCCATCGAGCGCTTCATCTTCCTGCGCCGGTCGCGCAGCCAGAACCGCCAGATGTGGGACCGCATCCTGCCGCAGCTGCAGGGCGGCAAGCTGCAGCAGGTCTACAGCGCGACCTCCAAGACGGACGCGGCCATCGGCATGATGGTGCACAACGGACTCAATCGCCTGCAAAGCTCGCGCCGGCGCGAGGACATCGACGCGGCGATGGAGGAGGGCATGATGGAGATCGTGCCGCGCCTGGAGAAGCGCACGCACTACATCGCCACCTTCGCCAACGTCATCACGCTGGTGGGCCTGCTCGGGACGATCAGCGGCCTGATCCACGCGTTCACCGCGGTCGCCCAGGTGAACCCTGCCGAGAAAGCCGAACTGCTGTCGGCGTCGATCTCGGTGGCGATGAACAACACGTTCTTCGCGCTGACCGTGGCCATCCCCTTCCTGCTGATCCACGCCTTCCTCACGGCCCAGACGACCGAGATCGTCGATAGCCTGGAAGCGGCCAAGATCAGCTTCCTGAACCTGGTGCAGAAGATCTCGGCCGAAGGCAAGCAGGGCACCGAACAGCGGGAGTCGCACTAGCCATGCCGGTCCGACGCCTGCACAAGAAGCCGGCGGCGCTGGAGATAACGGCGTTCCTGAACCTGATCGTGGTTCTGGTGCCGTTCCTGCTGTCGACCGCGGTCTTTTCCCGGATGGCGGTGCTGCAGCTGACGCTGCCGGCCCAGACTTCCGGCGTGGAGACGCTCAAGGGCGACCTGCAGCTGGAGATCGTCATCCGGCCGGACGCGCTCGAGGTCGGCGACCGCATCGGCGGACTGGTGCAGCGCATCGCCAATACGCCCAAGGGCTATGACTATCGCACGCTGTCGCAGCTGATGGAGCAGATCAAGGGACGCTTCCCCGACAAGACCGACGCCACCGTGCTCGCGGAGGCCGATACGCCCTATGACGTGCTGGTGCAGGTCATGGACGCGGTGCGCGTGGGCCACACGGTGCAGGGCGCGAAGGTGGTGCGCGCCGAACTGTTCCCCGACATTTCCATCGGCGATGCGCCGGTGCGCGCGCGGAGCGGCTCATGAACCCCCTCAGCCCGCTGCAACGGCGCCAGATCCGGCGCGAGCGCAACGCGCCGCTGGTCGACATGAACCTGGTGTCGCTGATCGACATCTTCACCATCCTGATCTTCTTCCTGCTGTCCAATTCCACCGAGGTGCAGACCCTCACCAGCTCCAAGGCGGTCAAGCTGCCCGAATCGCTGGCCGACAAGAGCCCGCGCGAAACCGTGGTGGTGGTGGTCAACGGCGAGGACATCCTCGTGCAGGGACGCAAGGTCGCGTCGGTCGCCGAGGCCATGGCCACCGAGGGCGACCTGATAGCGCCGCTCAAGGCCGAGCTCGACTACCAGGCCAGCCACGCGCTGGTGCACAAGGAGAACACGCCGGAGAACCAGCCCATCACGATCATGGGCGACAAGGCCATTCCCTACCGCCTGCTGCGCAAGGTGATGTACACGTGCGCGCGCGCCAACTACAGCGAAGTGTCCTTCGCGGTGACGACCAAGAGCGAGACGTGATGGCCGCCGCGACCTATTCGTACCACTCCGCCATCCTGCCCTGGACCGTTTCGGCCGAGGACGAGCGGCGCTTCCGCCGCATCCTGACCACGGTGCTGCTGCTGACGCTGCTGTTCGGGCTGGTGATGCCCTGGCTGCCACGGCCGGCGATCGACCGCGAGCATCCCGAGGAGCTGCCGCAGCGCTACGCCAAGATGCTGCTCGAGCGCAAGCCCCTGGTGCCGCCGCCGGTGGTCAAGGCCGAACCGGTGGCCGAACCCAAGGCGGCTCCCAAGCCCGACGCCAAGACGCCGGTGATCAAGAAGCCGGTGCCCGAGGCGCGCGTCCCGGTCCCCGACAAGTCGCCCGGCGAGAAGCTCGAGGCGGCGCGCAAGAAGGCCTCGGGCGTCGGCCTGCTGGCCATGAAGGACGAGCTGGCCGACCTGCGCGGCGCGCCGATGGCGGTGCAGATCAACCAGAACATCAAGCAGGGTCCGGGCGTCGGTGCCGGCGTCGGTGCCGGCGTCGGCAGCGGTGCCGGCCCGGGCACGCCGGTGCGGTCGCTGATCACGTCCAATGCGACGCGCGGCAGCGGCGGCATCAATACCGCCGGCTACAGCCGCGACACCGGCGGCGGCGGGCTGGCCGGACGCTCCACGACCCTGGTCGAGGGCGTGGCCGGCGGCGGCGGCGGCGGCGGCGCCGGGCGCAACGTCGGCAACAACGGCGAGCCGCTGCGCGGCCGGCACGGCAAGGCCCTGCGGTCGAACGAGGAGATCAAGCTCGTGTTCGAGCGCAACAAGGCCGCGATCTATTCGATCTACATCCGGGCGCTGCGCGAAGAGCCCTCGCTCGAGGGCAAGGTGGTGCTCAACCTGACCATCGCGCCGTCGGGCGCGGTGGTCGACTGCCAGATCGTGTCGAGCGAACTCAAGGCCCCCGAGCTCGAGCGCAAGCTGCTGGCGCGCATCCGCCAGTTCGACTTCGGCGCCAAGGATGTCGAGCAGATGTCGATCAGCTGGCCGCTCGACTTCCTGCCGTCATGAGCCGGTACCCGGCGCCGCCGGCGCCGGGGTTCAGCGACGCGCGCCGGCGGCCGCGTCGCCGCCGCGGCTGCCGGCAGCGGCCAGCGGTGGTACCGCGCCGCCCTGCCAGCCACCCCCGAGCGCCTTGATGAGGAATACCGCGGCCAGCATCTGCTGGCCATGGATCTGCACCTGCTGGCGCTGGTTGGCCAGCAGCGTCTGCTGGGCGTTGATAACGTCCAGGTAGGTGGTCAGGCCGCCGGTGTAGCGGTCGTTGGCCACGTCCACCACCCGTTGCGCGCTGGCCACCGCCGCGGCGGCCTCCGCTGCTGCCCGGTCCAGGTTGGCGAGTCCCGTCATGCCGTCCTCGACTTCCTGCAGCGCGGTGAGCACCGCCTGGCGGTACTGGGCCACGCCGGCGCGATAGCCGGCGCGGGCGAAATCCACGCCGGCACTGATGCGGCCGGCATCGAACAGCGGCTGGGTTGCCGACACGCCCAGCGACCATAGCGTTGACGTTGCCGAGAACAGGCCGGCGATCGCATTGCTTTCCACGCCGTAGCCCCCCACCAGCGGAATGCTGGGGAAATAGGCGGACTTGGCCACCCCGACCTGCGCATTGGCCGCCGCGACGGCGCGCTCGGCGCTGGCGACGTCGGGCCGGCGTTCGAGCAGGTCCGAGGGCACGCCGACCGGTATCGCCGGCACGCGCATCTGCAGCACCTGCGGCGGCAGCGAGAAGGCCGGGGCCGGCGTGCCGCTCAGCGTGGCCAGCGCATGCTCGAGCTGCGCGCGCTGCACGCGCAGCAGGTCGATCTGGGTGACCGTGGTGTCGAGCTCGGCCTGCTGCTCGGCCAGGTCCAGTCCCGAGGCCACGCCCATGTCGTGGCGCGAGGTGACGAAGTCCAGCGCGCGGCGCTGCGCCGCGATGTTCTGCCGCACCACGTCGATCTCGGCATCGAGTGCGCGCAGGCTGAAGTAGTCGGCGGCCAGTTCGGCGCCGAGCACCAGTTGCGCATTGACCAGATCGGCGCCGGCCTCCTCGGCCGAGGCGCGGGCCGCTTCGACCTGGCGGCGCACGCCGCCGAAGAGGTCGAGCTCGTAGTGGACATTGAGCCCGGCGGTGAAGTCGTTCTGCACCGTGCTGCTGTTGGCAATGGCATAGCTGCCCCGCGGCCGGTTGGCCGAGATGCGGTCGCGCTGGCCCCCGGCGCCCGCGTTGAGGGCCGGCCAGTAGGCCGCGGCGGCGGCGCCGGCCAGCGCCCGCGCCTGGGCGTAGTGCTCGGTGGCCACCACCAGATTCTGGTTGTGGGCGATCAGTTCGGCCTCGAGCGCGTCGAGCCCCGGATCGCCGAAGAGGTCCCACCAGTTGCCGCGCGCGGCGCCGTCGTCGGGCTTGCTGGTGCGCCACGGCGACTCGGTGCTCCAGGCGGCGGGCATGGCGGCCGTGGGCCGCTGGTAGTCCGGTCCGACCGCGCACGCGCCGGCCAGCAGGCCGGCGAGCGCGGTGGCCTTCGCCCGGTGCGAGGCCGCCCGGCCCGTCACGACTTTTCCTTGGGCGCGGCCGCGGGCCGCGCGACGACGGCATCGCCGTCGGCGAGCGAATCGGCCGGGTTGAGAATCACCTGGTCGCCGGCAGCGATGCCGCTGAGGATCTCGATGCTCAGCCCGAAGTCCTGGCCCAGGGTCACCGGCTTCAGGTGGACGTGCCCGCCGGCGTCGAGCACGGCCAGGCGCGGGCCTTCGGGGCGGAACAGCAGCGCATTGGAGGGCGTCAGCAGCTTGTCGCTGGCGGCCACCGGCAACTGCACCTGCACGTAGGCGCCGGGCAGCAGGCGGCCGTCGCCGTTGGCCAGGTTGACTTCGACCTGCAGCGTGCGGGTGGCCGCGTCGATGGCGCCCGCCGTGCGGCGGATGACGCCCGTGAAGGCCGCGCCGCGCAGTTCGGCCTGCACGACCGTGACCTTCTGGCCGACATGCACCTTGGGCGCATAGCTTTGCGGCACGTAGACGTAGAGGCGCAGCGGATCGGTTTGCGCCAGCGTGAAGAGCGCGCGCGCGGCGCCGCCGTTGCCCGCGTCGACGAGGTCGCCGACGTCGACGTTGCGGCGGGTGACCACGCCGGCAAACGGCGCGACGATGCGCTTGAAGTCCTCGAGCTTGCGCAGCCGCTCCTCGTTGGCGATGGCCGCGTCCAGGTTGGCCTGGGCCTGCCGGTACGCGCTGCGCCGTTCGTCGAGCTCCTGCTGCGAGACGGCGTCGCGCTGGCGCAGGCTCTCCCAGCGCTCGGCCGAACTCTTGGCCAGTTCGAGGCTGGACGCGGCCTGTTCGCGCGCCGCATGCGCCTGGGCCAGCTGCTGGTCCACCTCGGGCGTATCGAGCAGCGCCAGCAGTTCGCCCTTGGCGACGTGGGCGCCGATGTCGCGCATCCAGCTCACCACGTAACCCGTGGTTCGCGCGTAGATCGGCGACTCGATGTAGCCCTGCAGCGTGCCGGGCAGCGCCAGCGACTCGGCGCCCGTGCCGACCTGCACGGTGGCCGTGGTGACGTAGGTGACGGCCTGCGCGGCGGTCGCCGTGCGCAGGTCGCGGCCGTGCAGGTAGCGGGCGATGCCGGTGCCGGCCGCACCCAGGGCGAGCAGCACCAGGACGACGACGGCCGAGCGGCGCGCCAGGCTGAGCATCGGGCCGCGGTGCAGCGGCGCGGCCTCGCCCGGCGCGTCATGGTGGATGCCGATCGAGGCGTGACGGTTTTCAGACATGGGCAGTGCTTCCTTGCAATTCGCCCGGCGGCAGGCCGGTGGCGGTGCGCGCCGCCGCCCTGCGGGCGAAGCGCTGGTGGATGCTGGCGAACACGACGGGGACGAAGAACAGCGTCGAGACGGTGGCGAACAGCAGGCCGCCGATCGTGGCGCGGCCCAGCGGGGCGTTCTGCTCGGCGCCTTCGCCCAGGCCCAGCGCCATCGGGATCATGCCGACGATCATCGCCAGCGCGGTCATCAGCACCGGGCGCAGGCGCGTGGCCCCGGCCTCGAGCGCCGCCGACAGCGGCGGGCGCCCCTCGAGCAGGCGCTGACGCGCGAAGGACACCATCAGGATGCTGTTGGCCGTGGCCACGCCCATCGTCATGATGGCGCCGGTGAGCGCCGGGACGCTCAGCGTGGTGCCGGTGATCAGCAGCATCCAGGCGATGCCGGCCAGCGCCGCCGGCAGCGCGGTGATGATGATGAAGGGATCGGTCCAGGACTGGAAATTGACCACGATCAGCAGGTAGACCAGCACGATGGCCATCACCAGGCCCACGCCCAGGCCGATGAACGACGAATGCATCGTGCTGACCTGGCCGCGCATCGTGACCTGCGAGCCGCGCGGCAGCTGGCCGCGCACGCCGTCGACCAGCGCCTGGATGTCGCCGGCGACCGCGCCCAGGTCGCGTCCGTCGACGCTCACGTACAGGTCGATCACCGGCGAGATGTCGTAGTGCGAGACGACGGCGAGCTGGCGCTCGGGATCGACCTTGACGAGGTTGCCCAGCAACTGGGGCGCGTCGCGGCCGGCGGCATTGACGGGCGTGCGCAGCAGCGCATCCATGGAGTCGATGCGGTACTGCGGGCTCTGCACGGCGATGTTGTAGACCACGCCGTTGGTCGGGTTGAGCCAGAACGCGGGCTGGGTCTGGCCGCTGCCCGACAGCGACAGCAGCAGGTTCTGCGCGACGTCCGCGGCGCTCAGGCCCAGCTGCTGGACCTTGGTGCGATCGATCTGCACGCCGACCGCCGGTTCGTCCAGGCGCTGCTGGATGTGCACGTCCACGGCACCGGGGATCTTGCGCACCTGCGCCAGCAGGGCGCTGGCGACGGCGAAGTTCTTGCCCATCTGGCGCCCGGAAAACTGCACGTCGATGGCGGCCGGCAGCCCGAAGTTGAGGATCTGCGTGACGATGTCGGCCGGCTGAAAGAAGAACTCCACGCCCGGAAAGCGGCGCGGCAGCTCGGCGCGCAGGCGCTCGACGTAGTCGTTGGTCGGCGCGTGGTCCGGTTTGAGCGAGATCTGGATCTCGCTGTCGAGCGTGCCGATGGTGCCGCTGTTGCTGTACGACAGGTTGATGCCGCTGTACGGCAGGCCGATGTTGTCCAGGATGCTGCCCAGGTCCTGCGCGGGCACGATGTCGCGGATCGCCGCGTCGACGCGGTCGGACAGGCGCGCGGTCTCCTCGATGCGCGTGCCGGTGGCCGCGCGCACGTGCAGGCGTATCAGGCCGGCGTCGACCTTGGGAAAGAAATCGCGTCCCAGGAACGGGTACAGCGCGCACGACACCAGGCAGAATGCCAGGAAGGCGGCGCCGAACCGGGCGCGCCGCGTCAGCAGCTGGCTCAGGATCAGCACGTAGCCGCCGCGCATGCGCTCGAAGGCGGCATCGAAGCGCCGGTACACGCGCTGCAGCAGGTTGGGCGGCGCATCGGCCCGCGCGCGGGAACGGTCCATCAGCAGCATCACCAGCGTGGGCACCAGCGTGCGCGACAGCACGTACGAGGCCAGCATGGCGAACATCACGGCCTCGGCCAGCGGCACGAACAGGTAGCGGGCGACGCCCGTGAGGAAGAACATCGGCACGAACACGATGCAGATGCACAGCGTGGACACGAAGGCCGGCACGGCGATCTCGCCGGCACCGGTCTCGATGGCCTCGTGGATGGCGGTGCCCTGGTGCAGGTGCCGCTCGATGTTCTCGATGGTGACCGTGGCATCGTCCACCAGTATGCCGACCGCCAGCGCCAGGCCGCCGAGCGTCATGATGTTGATGGTCTCGCCCAGCGCCCACAGCGCGAGCACCGAGGTGAGGATCGACAGCGGAATCGACACCGCGATGATGCAGGTGCTGCGCCAGTTGCCCAGGAACAGCAGGATGAGCGCCGCCGTCAGGCAGGCGGCGATGATCGCCTCGCGCACGACCCCGGAGATGGCCGCCTTGACGAATACCGACTGGTCGAACAGCGGGGTCACCTTGAGCGTCTCGGGACTGCTCTGCAGCGCCACCGGCAGCATCGCGCGGATGTCGTTGACGACCTGCAGCGTGGACGCGCCGCCGTTCTTGAGCACCGACAGCAGCACGCCGCGCTGCCCGTCCTGGCGCACGATGTTGGTCTGCGGCGCGAAGCCGTCGCGCACGTGCGCGACCTCGCGCAGGTAGGTGGTCGCACCATTGACCGTCTTCACCGGCAGGTCGTTGAGTCCGGCGATCGTGTCCGGCGAGCCCTTCAGGTCGACGGTCACCTCGGTTTCGCCCATCTTGGCCGTCCCGGAGGGCAGCACCAGGTTCTGGGCATTGACGGCGTTGACCACGTCGCCCGGCGTCAGCCCCTTGGCGAGCAGCGCCTCGGTGTCGAGGTCGACGGAGATCTGGCGGAACTTGCCCCCGTACGGCCACGGAATGGCGGCTCCGGGAATGGTCACCAGCTTGGGCCGCAGGAAGTTGGTGGCGGTGTCGAACAGCGCCTGCTCCGACAGCGTGGGGTCGGACAGGCCCAGCTGGATCACCGGAATGCTCGATGCCGAGTACTTGATGATCAGCGGCGGCGTGATGCCCGGCGGCAGCTGGCGCAGCTGCGCCTGCGAGATCGACACGACCTGGGCGATCGCCGTCGGGATGTTGGCATTGGGCTGGAAGAAGATCTTGACGATCGCCGTGCCGGCGACCGACTGCGACTCGATGTGCTCGATATCGTTGACCGTGGTCGTCAGCGCGCGCTCGGTCACCGAGGTGATCCGCTGCCCGACTTCCTCGGCGGACAGGCCGTCGTAGCGCCAGATGACGCTGACCACCGGGATGTTGATTTCCGGAAAGATGTCGGTGGCCATGTTGAACAGGGCCAGCGGCGTGGCCAGCAGGATCAGCAGCGCCATCACCAGGAAGGTGTACGGCCGGCGCAGGGCTATATGGACGATCCACATCGGGCAGGCTTCCCCGTCAAAGCGTAATCAGGGCAAAATGAGCGAGTGCCGGCGCAGGCGCGGCCGCATGTCGATGCGCTGCTGGGGTGCCGCCCGGGCGGCTGGCGGCGCCCTGCGGGTGCGGCAATCGACAGGTATTGCACTGCGGAAAACGCAAGTCTACCGCGCTGACGGGGTCCATTGCAGGCGCCGCCGGACACAGGGAAAGCAGACCACATGAGCCAGAGAACCCTGCAGCGCACGATCCCGGCGGTGGCGACGTCCGACGGCGCCGGCGTGAAGCTGCGGCGCAGCCTGGGCAGCGCCCAGTTCCAGCGTCTGGACCCTTTCCTGATGCTCGACGAGTTCCGGTCCGATGACCCGAAGGATTACCTCGCCGGGTTTCCGCCGCATCCGCATCGGGGTTTCGAGACCGTCACCTATATGCTCGACGGGCACATGCGGCACGAGGATAACCTGGGCAATCGCGGCGATCTGGGGCCCGGCGATGTCCAGTGGATGACCGCGGCGCGCGGCATCATTCATTCGGAGATGCCGCAGCAAATGGCGGGCCGGATGCGCGGCTTCCAGCTTTGGGTCAACCTGCCCGCGCGCGACAAGTTGAAGCCGGCCTGGTACCGGGACATTCCCTCCGGCGACATCCCGCTGGCCGAGCTCGACGGCGGCGTTGGCGTCCGCGTCATCTGCGGCACGCTGCGCCAGGGTGACCGCCAGTGGACCGGGCCGGCACCGGCGCATTCGGCGGCGCGCCTGTACCTGGACGTGTATCTGCCGCCGGCGGCGGCCTTCGAGACCGCGGTCGGCGAGGCCGACAGCGGCTTCCTGTACCTGTACGAGGGCGAGGCCCTCGTCGGTCCCCAGGCCCAGCTGCTGCCCGGCAATGCCGCGGGCGTGCTGGGGCCGGGCGACGCCGTCGGGGTTCGTGCCACCGGCGCCGGCGCACGCCTGCTGCTGCTCACCGGCACTCCCATCGGCGAGCCGGTCGTGCAGTACGGTCCCTTCGTGATGAACACCCGCGCCGAGATCGAGCAGGCGATCAACGACTACCAGAGCGGCCACCTGGTGGCGTGACACCGGTCCGGCCGGCGGCCCGAACGCAGCGGCCCCCGAACGGGGCCCGTGTCGGTCGGACTACCCAGGATGGGTGGCGATTTTGTCCCGGTGTTCAGTTTTCGTTAACGGTTGCGCGGCACACTGCGGACTTCTCCTTCAGGCGGTGTCGACTCCCCCGCGCTCCGGATCACGCTCGCTCTCTCTCCCTATCCGATCCCGGCGCACTCGACACGTTTTTTGTCTGAGCAGGCCGCAGCCCTCCTTCATGTCCCGGGCTCCGGCCTGTATTTTTTCTTGGTGCCCGGCGCCGACGCCATCCGGTCGATGACCTCGCGCACCACGCGCACCGGTCGATGCGCGAGGCGATCCGGTCCCAACGCCAGGGCGGCCGCGCGATCACCGGGCACATGCATTAACCTGCGACCTGTACGGGAATTGCCCGGCGGCGGGCCAGGGTTCCGGGAGTGATGCCGGTGCAGGCGCTTATCGATTTTCCCCAGGGCAGCGGGCGCTGCCACCGGGCGTTTTTCCGGCCGCGGCAATGGCTGCAGGCCGACCGCCTGGCCGACGTGCCGCGGGTGATTGCCGCGGCACACGAACAGGCCCGCGCCGGCGCGTGGGTATTGGGCTTCGTCGCGTACGAGGCGGCGCCGGCCTTCGATGCGGCACTGGTCGTCGGGCCGGCCGACACCCGTCTGCCGCTGGCCGCCTTTGCGGTGTTCGCGCAGCCGGGCGAGGTGCCGGCGGCGCGCGCGCCGGCTGCCTTGCAGGCCGGCGCGTGGGCGCCGTTGCTGGCGCGCGATGCGGCGCTGGAGCAGATCGAGATGATCCGCCGCGCCATCGCCGCCGGCGACGTCTATCAGGTAAACCTTACCACCCGCCTGCGCACCCGCTTCACCGGCACGCCGGCGGCGTATTTCGACTGCCTGCGACGCGCACAGCCCGACGCCTATTGCCTGTATCTGGACGGCGGTCCCTGGCAACTGCTGTCGGTATCGCCGGAACTCTTCTTCGACTGGACGCCGGACGGGGCCGTGACGACCCGGCCCATGAAGGGCACTGCGGCACGGCACGCCGACCCGCGGGCCGATGCCGCGGCCCGGCAGGCGATGCAGGCCAGTGCCAAGGAGCGCGCCGAGAATTTGATGATTGTCGACCTGCTGCGCAGCGACCTGGGACGCATTGCCGTACCCGGTTCGGTGCACGTACCGGCGCTGTTCGAGGCCCAGGCACTGCCGACGGCCTGGCAGATGACCTCAACCGTTTGTTGTCGCAGCCGCGCCGGCGTCGGCCTGGCGGATGTCTTCGGCGCGCTTTTTCCGTGCGGCTCGGTGACGGGCGCACCGAAGGTCGCGGCCATGTCGGCCATTCGTGCGCTCGAGGTGCACGCGCGCGGCGTCTACTGCGGTGCGGTCGGGGTGCTGCGCCCCGGCGGCCACGCCACCTTCAACGTCGGCATCCGCACGGTGCTGGTCGATGGCCGGTCGGGCAGCGCCGAATGCGGCGTCGGCAGCGGCATCACGTGGGATTCGCGCGGCGCCGCGGAGTGGGAAGAATGGCAGGTCAAGCAGCGCTTCCTGGAGCGCGCCGGCGCCCTGTCCGCGCCCGCGCTGCGACACGCTATTGCCCCCCTCCCGCACGGCGGGACAGGGCCGGGGTGAGGTTGCTACCCGACCGTGACCTCCAGTGCCCCGAGCTTCTCGATGCTCGTGACCACCTTGTCCCCGGTCTTGAGCCAGACCTGCCGGTCCTTGGGCATGCCCAGCACGACCCCTTCAGGCGTACCGGTGTAGATGATGTCGCCCGGCTCCAGCGGGAACAGGTGTGAGGCGAACGAAATGATCTGCTGGCAGTTGAAGATGAAATCCGCGGTGCTCGACGACTGGCGCACCTCGCCGTTTACGCGCGTCTCGAGCTTGAGCGCGTTGGGATCGCCCACCAGATTGGCGCTGACGAGGTAGGGGCCCAGGGGCGCGAATCCGTCGCTGGATTTTCCCGACATCCACTGGCTCGTGATCAGCTGGTAGCTGCGCTCGGAAAAGTCGTTGCCGGTGCAATAGCCGTAGACGTAGTCGAGCGCGCGCTCCTCGCTGACCGCCGCGCAGCGCCGCCCCATCACGATCACGAGCTCGACCTCGTAGTCGAAATGGTTGCCCGGCAGGCCCTGGGTGGGCACCACCGCGCGATGATGCGTCAGTGCGTTGTTGAACTTGTTGAAGAGGATCGGCACCTTGGGTTCGGCCATGCCGATCTCGCGTGCATGGCGCCGGTAGTTCAGACCGACGCAGACGATCTTCTGCGGATTGGTGACGGCAGGCGCGAACGGCGCATCGGCCTCGGCGATCAGCCAGGATCCTGGCTTGCGCAGTGCGGCGGCCATGCACTCGTGCAACTGGCCCGCGCCCTGGTTGACCAGTTCGTCGGTGGTCTGCGGCACCTTGAAACCCAGGCTGCGGGCGGCGGCCGTGATGTCGAGCAGGCCGGTATCGACCCGGATCGCCAGGCGCGGACCGGCAGGCCCGCGCAGGTTGGCCACGATCAAGCCGGCGGCGGCCGTGGCCGGACCGCTGCGGCCGCTTTGCGGCAGGGCACTCGTCGGGCTGGGTTGCACGCTGGGCTCCTTGGCGCTGGCGCTGGGGGACTGCGCGCCGGCCAGCAGCGGCAGTGCGGCGCCGCCGGCCGCGGCGGCGGTGATGAAGGCACGTCGTTTCATGGTGATCTCCCTGGCACGCGGTCCGTCGCTTTGCACCGCGCGATACCTCGTTCGAAAGTATACGGCGGGCGAATTCGCGCTGCACTGCTGGCGGGCGCACATCCGGCCGCCTGCATCAAGTTGGTGCGATGCGCGCAGCGCCTTGGGGTGCGGTGAACGCGGCCGGTGCATTTTGGGTCGCACCCGGCAGTACGGTGGCGGTGGCGCACTTATTGCTTGCACAATGCACCGGGAAAGCCGATAGCATGGGTCCCGGGCCGTCGCATCAAGGCCGGGCGGGTGGCGTGGGGCAGGCAACGTGATCGGTGCAATGTGAGCCAGGGCGGGATCTTCAACGAAATGTACCTGGCGGGCGGCCAGGTGCGGCCACACTATGGCCGCTTCGAGACCTGGCTGGCCGGCCAGAGCGAAGACCTGATGCGCCTGAAGCGTACCGAGGCCGACCAGGTCTTCCGGCGCGTGGGCATCACCTTCGCCGTGTATGGCGACGGCGCCGGCACCGAGCGGCTGATCCCGTTCGACGTGATCCCGCGCATCATTCCCGAGCCGGAGTGGCGCCTGCTGGAGGCCGGACTGCGCCAGCGCGTGCAGGCGCTCAACCGCTTCCTGCACGACGTCTATCACGACCAGGAATTCCTGCGTGCCGGGCGCATGCCCAGGGAGCAGGTGCTGCGCAATTCGCAGTACCGTCCCGAAATGCTGGGCGTCGACGTGGCGAGCAACATCTACGCGCACATCGCCGGCGTCGACATCGTGCGTGCCGGGGCGGGCGAGTACTACGTGCTCGAGGACAACCTGCGCGTGCCCAGCGGCGTCTCCTACATGCTGGAGAACCGGCGCATGATGATGCGCCTGTTCCCCGACCTCTTCGTGCGCAACCGCGTCGCCCCGGTGGAGCACTACCCCGACCTGCTGCTCGAGAACCTGCGCTCGGTGGCGCCCACGGGCGTCGACGACCCGACCGTCGTCGTGCTCACCCCGGGCATGTACAACTCGGCATACTTCGAGCATGCGTTCCTGGCGCAGCAGATGGGCATCGAACTCGTCGAAGGCCAGGACCTGTTCGTGCGCGACAACACCGTGTACATGCGCACCACCCGCGGCCCGGTGCGGGTCGACGTCATCTACCGGCGCATCGACGACGACTTCATCGATCCGACCGCGTTCCGCGCCGATTCCACCCTCGGCGTCGCCGGCCTGCTGGACGTCTACCGCAGCGGGCGGGTGACCCTGGCCAATGCGGTGGGCACCGGGATCGCCGACGACAAGTCGATCTATCCCTACGTGCCGGCGATGATCGAGTTCTTCCTGGGCGAAAAGCCGCTGCTGGCCAACGTGCCGACCTACTGCTGCCGCAACCCGGAGGACCTGCGCCATACGCTGGCGCACCTGCCCGAACTGGTCGTCAAGGAGGTGCACAACGCCGGCGGCTACGGCATGCTGGTCGGCCCGGCGGCGACGCGCGACGAGCTGGACGCGTTCCGCCTGCGACTGGAAGCGCAGCCGGACAACTACATCGCGCAGCCCACGCTGGCGCTGTCCACCTGCCCGACCTACGTCGATGCCGGCATCGCGCCGCGCCACATCGACCTGCGCCCCTTCGTGCTGTCGGGGCGGGACATCACGATGGTGCCCGGCGGGCTGACGCGCGTGGCGCTGCGCGAGGGATCGCTGGTGGTCAATTCCTCCCAGGGCGGCGGCACCAAGGACACCTGGGTGCTGGGGCAATGACATGAGCGCCGAGCGCCGCACCATGCTCAGCCGCACCGCCGACCACCTGTTCTGGATGGCGCGCTACATCGAGCGCGCCGAGAACACCGCACGCATGCTCGACGTCACCCTCACGACCGCGCTGCTGCCGCAGTCGCCACGCCAGGCCGAGCGCAGCTGGCGCGCGATGCTGGGCATCTCGGAGCTGCAGCACAGCTTCGATGCCGTGCACGCCGGCATGAACGCCGCCGCCGTGCTCGACTTCATGGTGCGCGACCCCAGCAATCCGTCGTCGATCTATGCCTGCCTGCAGGCGGCGCGCGAGAACGCCCGCGCCGTGCGCGGTTCGCTCACGACCGACGTATGGGAGACCCACAACTACACCTGGCTGCAGCTGCAGAGCCAGCTGCGCGACGGCCTGCTGCAGCGCGACCCCAAGCTGTTCTTCGAGTGGGTCAAGTTCCGCTCGCACCTGTCGCGTGGCGTGACCATCGGCACCATGCTCAAGGACGAGGCGTTCTACTTTACCCGGCTGGGTACGTTCCTGGAGCGCGCCGACAACACGGCCCGCATCCTGGACGTCAAGTTCCTCGAGATGGCCGATGCCGCGCCGCCGGCCGCCGCCAACGGCAACGGCGCGCGCAACGGCGGCGAGGCCAACGGCGCCCCGCAATACCTGGACTATTACTATTGGGCGGCGGTGCTGCGTTCGGTGTCGGCCTTCGAGATCTACCGCCGCGTCTATCGCGACGTGATCACGCCGCAGCGGGTCGCCGAACTGCTGATCCTGCGCCGCGACATGCCGCGTTCGCTGGCGGCGTCGGTCGACGAGGTGTGCGGCAACCTCGAGCAGGTCAAGAACGACCGGTCGGGCGAGACCGCGCGGCGCGCCGGGCTGCTGCGTGCGGAGCTGCAGTTCGGACGGGTCGAGGACCTGCTGGCGCAGGGCATGCACGCCTTCCTGACGGGCTTTCTCGAACGGGTCAACGATATCGGCCAGCGCATCAGCCAGGACTTCCTGGTGCCGCCGGACAGACAGGAACAGCGGGCATGACCTATTGCGTGGCAATGCAGCTCAACGAAGGACTGGTATTCCTGTCCGACTCGCGCACCAATGCCGGCGTCGACCAGATATCGACCTTCCGCAAGATGACCGTCTTCGAGCGCCCGGGCGAGCGCCTGCTGGTGATGATGAGCGCCGGCAATCTGGCCATCACCCAGGCGGTGCGCCAGATCGTGTGCGAGAGCGCCGACGCGGCGGGCGCCTCGGTATGGAACGCGCGCACGCTGTTCGAGGCCGTGCGCGTCGTCGGCGACGCGGTGCGCGCCGTGCACCAGCGCGACGGCGAGGCGCTGCACGACGCCGGCATCGAATTCAACTGCAGCTTCCTGTTCGGCGGACAGATCCGCGGCGAGGCCTGCCGGCTGTTCCAGGTGTACGCCGCGGGCAATTTCATCGAGGCCACGCCGGAGAATCCGTATTTCCAGATCGGCGAGTCCAAGTACGGCAAGCCCATCGTCGACCGCGTCATCACGCCGGAGACCTCGCTGGGCGAGGCGGCCAAGTGCGCGCTGATCTCGATGGACTCGACGCTGCGCTCGAACATCTCGGTCGGCCTGCCACTGGACCTGCTGGTGTACGAAGCCGGCAGCCTGCGGGTGACCAAGTTCGTGCGCATCGACGAGAACAACGAATACATGCAGATGATCCGTTCCACGTGGGGCGCGCGCCTGCGCCAGGTGTTTGCCGAGATCCCCGACCCGGCCTGGCGCGACGCGCCGCCGGCCGCCGGCGCGCTGCGCCTCGAATCGCAGGAGTCGGCGCCGGTGCGCGCGGCGCTGCCGCCGGCCCTG
>JBBISD010000022.1:0-37647 GCA_037441485.1 Burkholderiales bacterium | reverse complement strand
CTGAATGTCGTGGCTCCTCGACCTGGACTCGAACCAGGGACCTGCGGATTAACAGTCCGACGCTCTACCAACTGAGCTATCGAGGAACAGCCGGCGATTATATAAGGACCGCGGCAAATTCCAAAGCCGGGAAATGCGCGGCTTCAGCGGTGCAGTACCGCCGCGATGGCGTCGGCGACCGGCGTGACGTTCTTCTGGTTCAGCGCGGCCACGCAGATCCGGCCGGAGCTCAGTGCGTAGATGCCGTAGTCGGCGCGCAGGCGCTCGACCTGGGCGGCGGTGAGGCCGGAGTACGAGAACATGCCGCGCTGCCTGAGCACGAACGAGAAATCGCGCCCGGCCACGCGTTGCTGCAGCAGTCCGACCAGCGTCTCGCGCATGATCTTGATGCGGTCGCGCATGCCGCCGAGCTCCGTCTCCCAGCGGGTGCGCAGCTCCGGGCTGCCCAGCACTGCCGCCACCAGGGCGCCGCCATGCGTCGGCGGATTGGAATAGTTGGTACGGATCACCCGCTTGAGCTGGCTGAGCAGGCGCTTGGACGCATCGGCGCTGCCGGTGACGATGGTCAACGCCCCGACGCGCTCGCCGTACAGCGAGAACGACTTGGAAAACGAGCTGGCGATGAAGCACTCTATGCCGCTGGCGGCAAAGGCCTTGACGGCAGCGCCGTCGGCCTCGATGCCGTCGGCGAAGCCCTGGTAGGCCATGTCCAGGTAGGGCACGAGCTGGCGGTCGCGCACCAGCGCGACGATCTCGCGCCATTGTTCGGGCGTCGGGTCCACGCCGGTAGGGTTGTGGCAGCAGGCGTGCAGCACGACGATGGTACCCGGGGCGGCTGCCTGCAGGGCCGTGCGCATGCCTGCGAAGTTCAGGCCATGGGTCTGGGCGTCGTAGTAGGGGTAGGTCGCCACCGGGAAGCCGGCAGCTTCGAACAGGGCGCGGTGGTTCTCCCAGCTGGGGTCGCTGATAAGTACGGTGGCGCCCGGCAGCAGGCGCTTGAGCATGTCGGCGCCCAGCCTGAGGGCGCCGGTGCCGCCCAGCGCCTGGGCCGTCACCAGCCGTCCGTCGCGGATCAGCGCCGAATCGTCGCCGAACAGCAGCTTTTGCACGCCTTGGTTATAGGCGGCCAGGCCGTCGATGGGAATGTAGCCGCGCGGCGTCGGCGTCTGCAGGCGGGCCGCCTCGGCCTGGCGCACGGAATCGAGCAAGGGGATCTTGCCGTCCTCGCCCAGGTAGACGCCGACGCCCAGGTTGACCTTGCCCGGCCGGGCGTCGGCATTGAAGGCTTCGTTCAGGCCCAGTATGGGGTCCGCGGGCGCAAGTTCTACGTTGGCAAACAGCGACGGGTTCATCGATTCGGGCTCGCGCGCACCGGCCGCCGGCGGAATGCGGGCGGCGGGCATGGGTTTGGGAAACGGCCACCGGCCAGTTTACACAAGGCAAATTCCGGCAATTTTTGCAAGCTTTTTTTTGCCACTGAAGGCAACATTCAGCTTCCCGAAAAGAGGGCAGTGTTCGTCGCTAAGTTATTGAATTATAAAGGAACACATTGTAACAAAATATTACAAAGGCTAGGCTTTTTCCGTGCGGGATGCTAGGATGTTCTATTGCAGTGCGTCATGCGTTGTCCCGCAACCATCGTGTCGAAAACCAACAACCATTCGCCGTTTCGGCTGCATCAGCCGTACCCGCCGGCCGGCGACCAGCCGGAGGCGATCGCGCGCCTGTGCGAAGGGGTGGACGACGGCCTGGTGTGCCAGACCCTGCTGGGGGTGACCGGTTCGGGCAAGACGTACACCATGGCCAATGTCATCGCCCACGCGGGCGTGCCGGCCATAGTGCTGGCGCCCAACAAGACGCTGGCGGCGCAACTTTATGCCGAGATGCGCGAGTTCTTCCCGCACAACGCGGTGGAGTACTTCGTCTCGTACTACGACTACTACCAGCCCGAGGCCTACGTGCCGGCGCGCGACCTGTTCATCGAGAAGGACAGCGCCATCAACGAGCACATCGAGCAGATGCGGCTGTCGGCCACCAAGTCGCTGCTGGAGCGGCGCGACACCGTCATCGTGGGCACCGTGTCGTCGATCTACGGCATCGGCAATCCCAACGACTACCACGCGATGATCCTGGTGCTGCGCCACAACGACCGCATCGGGCAGCGCGACATCATCGCGCGCCTGGTATCCATGCAGTACGAGCGCAACGAGGCCGAATTCGTGCGTGGCACGTTCCGGGTGCGCGGCGACACCATCGACGTCTTCCCGGCCGAGCATGCCGAGGTGGCCGTGCGCATTGAGCTGCTCGACGACGAGATCGAGAGCATCCAGCTGTTCGATCCGCTTACCGGGCGGGTGCGCCAGCGCGTGCCGCGCTTCACCGTCTACCCGTCCTCGCATTACGTCACGCCGCGCCAGACCGTGCTGCGCGCCCTGGAGACCATCAAGGCCGAGCTCAAGGAGCGGGCCGCGCACCTGTACGCCGCCGGCAAGCTGGTCGAGGCCCAGCGACTGGAGCAGCGCACCCGCTTCGACCTGGAGATGCTCTCCGAGATCGGCTTTTGCAAGGGCATCGAGAACTACACGCGGCACCTGTCAGGCGCCGCCCCGGGAGAGCCCCCGCCGACGCTGATCGACTACCTGCCCAGCGACGCGCTGATGTTCATCGACGAGTCGCACGTGACGATTCCGCAGCTCGGCGCCATGTACAAGGGCGACCGTTCGCGCAAGGAAACGCTGGTCGAGTACGGTTTCCGGCTGCCCTCGGCATTGGACAACCGGCCGCTGCGCTTCGACGAGTTCGAGCGCAAGATGCGCCGCTGCGTCTTCGTGTCGGCCACGCCGGCGGCCTACGAGCTCGAGCGTTCGTCGCAGGTGGTCGAGCAGCTGGTGCGCCCCACCGGACTGGTCGATCCGCGCATCGAGGTGCGGCCGGCGCGCAGCCAGGTCGACGACGTGCTCTCCGAGATCACGCTGCGCGTGGGCCGCGGCCAGCGCGTGCTGATCACCACGCTCACCAAGCGCATGGCCGAGGACCTCACCGCGTTCCTGGGCGAGCACGGCGTCAAGGTGCGCTACCTGCACTCGGACGTCGACACCGTCGAGCGTGTCGAGATCCTGCGCGACCTGCGCAATGGCACCTTCGACGTGGTGGTGGGAATCAACCTGCTGCGCGAGGGCCTGGACCTGCCGGAGGTCGGCCTGGTGGCGGTGCTGGACGCGGACAAGGAAGGCTTCCTGCGTTCTGAGCGTTCCCTCATCCAGACCATCGGTCGGGCGGCGCGCAACCTGGAAGGCACGGCCATCCTGTATGCCGATGTCGTCACCAATTCCATGCGCCGCGCGATGGATGAAACCGAACGGCGGCGCCACCGTCAAACCGCATTCAATCTCGCCAACGGCATCGTGCCGCGCGGGGTGCACAAGGATGTTCGCGAACTCATCGACGGCATCGTCGGTGCGGCCGGCACCGATGCCGGCCAGCCGGCGGCCGAGGTGATTCCCAGTTACCAGAGCATGACTGAGCGTCAGCTGGGCCGGGAGATCAAGCGGCTGGAAAAGCAGATGCTGGATCTGGCCAGGAACCTGCAGTTCGAGAAAGCGGCGCAGGTCCGGGACCAGCTGGCGGTGCTGCGGGGGCGGGTTTTCGGCCTCGACGGCCACGATCCGACGCCCGCGCTGGGGCAGGCCGCGTGACCCCGATCTGCGGGGTTGTGGCGCCTGCGTACTTGCGTCAGCCTCCGAACGGGTGATCCCGTGAACTTATTGCCAGGATTCAGGTCTTTTTCGACAGTAACGACAGTAATGGGAATTGGGATTGCAAATGCAGAGCATAAGAGGAGAGGCCGGGGGTAACAAAAATGCCCACCGTGAACACGGGGTCGCCAAGACTTCCCCGCACCCGAAAGGCGCGATGTATATGACGAAGGTACTGTTTGTTTGCATGGGCAACATCTGCCGCTCCCCGACGGCCCAGGGAGTCTTTCGCAAGATGATTGCCGAGGCGGGCCTGGAGTCGACCGTGCAGGTCGAGTCCGCGGGGACGCACGCCTATCACGTCGGTGAACCGCCCGACGCCCGTGCCCAGCAGGCGGCCAAGCGCCGCGGCGTCGACATCAGCGATCTGCGCGCCCGCCAGGTGACCCAGGACGACTTCCGCGATTTCGACCTCATCCTTGCCATGGACTGGGAAAACCTCGCGCTGCTGCAGCAGCAGTGCCCGAAGGCCCACAAGCACAAGCTGCACCTGCTGATGCGCTTTGCCGGCGAACACGATGCAGCCACGGTTCCCGATCCATATTACGGCGGACCCGAGGGCTTCAACACCGTACTCGATTACGTCGAAGATGCATGCCAGGGACTTATAGAGGTGGTGCGCAAGCGCGCCACGATGTACGCTGCGGCCTGAGTTTCCGATAAGCTCAGACCCGGGTGGGTTTGCCCGATCTGGCGGAGCGCTGCGGCGCTCCGGCCAGTGCTGATCAGGCAATATCCGCTCGCTCCGGCCTGGACAGCCGGTTTTTTTGGATCCGGCGACTTTTTGTCCAAGACAAAAGTACTTGACTGATTTACTTGGTTTACCTACTATCACTGCAACACGTTTGATGCCATCCGTGGGGCTTCCTGCCGCTAGTGACGAGCGTGGTACCCATGCCTTTTACTGGGGACGACAATGCGATTGACGACAAAGGGCAGGTTCGCAGTTACCGCGATGATTGACCTGGGCATGCGCCAGCACAAGGGTCCGGTGACCCTGGCCGGCATCAGCCAGCGCCAGACCATCTCGCTTTCCTATCTTGAACAGCTGTTCGCCAAGCTGCGGCGCCACGGGCTGGTCGAGAGCACCCGCGGCCCGGGCGGCGGCTATCGGCTCGGCAAGGCGGCCACCGACATCTCCGTGGCCGACATCATCTTCGCCGTGGACGAGCCGCTGGACGCGACGCAGTGCTCGGGGCGCGCCAACTGCGATAATGACCACCGCTGCATGACGCACGACCTGTGGGCCAGCCTCAACCGGCACATGGTCGACTTCCTCGATTCGGTGTCGCTGGCCAACCTGGTTGCCCAGCAGTCGACGGCCGTGCGTCCGGTGGCGGCACCGACCAACAACCGCTGGACCGGTTCGCGTCCGCCGGTGGACGAAAGCACCACCGTCGGCTGACCTTTTGCAGGAAACCATGAAGCTGCCCATCTACCTCGACTACTCCGCGACCACGCCGATCGATCCGCGCGTGCTGGAGAAGATGCTCCCTTTTCTGCAGGGGAACTTCGGCAATCCGGCCTCGCGCAGCCACGCCTTCGGCTGGGACGCCGAACGCGCGGTCGAGCAGGCCCGCGAGGAGGTGGCAGCGCTGGTCGGGGCCGATCCGCGCGAGATCATCTGGACCTCGGGTGCCACCGAATCGATCAACCTGGCACTCAAGGGCGCGGCGCACTTCTACCGCGACAAGGGCAAGCACCTGGTGACGGTGAAGACCGAGCACAAGGCCACGCTGGACACCATGCGCGAGCTCGAGCGCGAAGGCTTCGAGGTCACCTACCTGGATGTCGCCGCCGACGGCCTGCTCGACCTGGCGCGCTTCACCGCCAGCCTGCGGCCCGATACGGTGCTCGCCTCGGTAATGTACGTGAACAACGAGATCGGCGTCATCCAGGATATCGCCGCGCTGGCGCGCATCTGCCGCGAGCGCGGCATCCTGCTGCACGTCGACGCGGCCCAGGCGACCGGCAAGATCGCCATCGACCTGGGCGCGCTCAATGTCGACCTCATGTCGTTCTCGGCGCACAAGACCTACGGGCCCAAGGGCGTCGGCGCGCTGTACGTGCGGCGCAAGCCGCGCGTGCGCCTGGAGGCGCAGATGCACGGCGGCGGCCACGAGCGGGGCTTGCGCTCGGGCACGCTGCCCGCGCACCAGATCGTCGGCATGGGCGAGGCCTTCCGCATCGCCCGCACCGACATGGCCGCCGACAACGAACGCATCCGCGGCCTGCGGGACCGGCTGTGGAACGGCCTGCGCCGCATCGACGAGGTCTACCTCAACGGCGATTCCGACCGCCGCGTGGCGCACAACCTCAATGTCAGCTTCAATTTCGTCGAGGGCGAGTCGCTGATCATGGCCATCAAGGACATCGCGGTGTCCTCGGGGTCGGCCTGCACGTCGGCCAGCCTCGAACCGTCCTACGTGCTGCGCGCGCTCGGACGCAGCGACGAACTGGCGCACAGCTCCATCCGCTTCACCGTGGGGCGCTTCACGACCGCCAAGGAAATCGACTTCGCCATCGAGCTGCTCACCGAAAAGGTCGCCAAGCTCCGGGCCATGTCCCCGCTGTGGGAGATGCACCAGGAAGGCATCGACCTCAGCACGGTGCAATGGGCCGCGCATTGAAACGACAATAAGAATTCCGGGAGAAAATCATGGCCTATAGCGAAAAAGTCGTCGATCACTACGAGAATCCGCGCAACGTCGGCTCGTTCGACCGCGCGGACGAGTCCGTCGGCACCGGCATGGTCGGCGCGCCGGCCTGCGGCGATGTCATGAAGCTGCAGATCCGCGTGGGCGAGGGCGGCATCATCGAGGATGCGCGCTTCAAGACCTACGGTTGCGGCTCGGCCATCGCCTCGAGCTCGCTGGTCACCGAGTGGGTCAAGGGCAAGACGCTCGACGAGGCGATGCAGATCCGCAATACCCAGATCGCCGACGAACTGGCGCTGCCGCCCGTCAAGATCCACTGCTCCATCCTGGCCGAGGACGCCATCAAGGCGGCCATCGAGGACTACCGCAACAAGCACGATGGTCACGGCACCGCGGCCCCGGCGGCCGAGGCCGCGCATGACCGGGCCGGCCAGCCGGCCGTGGCGCGCGCCGCCTAGGGCAGGCACCATGGCAGTCACCCTTACCGAACGCGCCGCCCGGCACGTGGCGGCGTACATCAGCAAGCGCGGCCGGGGCGTCGGCGTGCGCATCGCCGTGCACACCACCGGCTGCTCCGGCATGGCCTACAAGCTCGAGTTCGCCGATGCCGCCGAGCCGACCGACGCCGCGTTCGAGAGCAACGGCGTCACCGTGCTGGTCGACCCGCGCAGCCTGGTCTACCTGGACGGCACCGAGCTCGACTTCGTGCGCGAGGGCCTGAGCGAGGGTTTCAAGTTCAACAATCCCAATGAAAAGGATCGCTGCGGCTGCGGCGAGTCGTTTCGGGTCTGAAGTGCCGCCCATCCGTGTCCTCGCCGTTTCCGGAATACTTCACCCTCTTCGGGATTGCACCGCAGTTCGCCATTGATCCGCAGGCCCTGATGCAGGCCTATCGCCGGGTGCAGGTGCAGGTGCACCCGGACCGGCACGCCGCCGCCGGGCCCGCCGAGCGTCGCGCGGCCATGCAGCTGGCCAGCCATGCCAACGAAGCCTATGACGTACTGCGCAGCGACATCCGCCGCGCGGCGCACCTGTGCCAGCTGCAGGGCATCGCCATCGAGGGGGAGGGCGCGGCGCCGCTGCCGCCCGTCTTCCTGCAGCGCCAGATGGACTGGCACGAGCGCCTGGACGAGGCGCGCGCCGCCCACGACGGCCCGGCCATCGCCGCGCTGGACGCCGACGTGGCTGGCGAGCGCGCCGCAGCCGTTGCACGGATCGCCGAACTCATCGACCAGCACAAGGACTGCGGGCAGGCCGCGCCGTACGTTCGCGTGCTGATGTTCCTGGACAAGATGGCCGCCGACATCGGCCGCGCTGCCGCCGAACGGGCGGACGTCACCGAGGCGGGACAATAGGGCCATGGCACTGCTGCAGATCTCCGAGCCGGGCGAATCCACCGCGCCCCACCAGCATCGCCTGGCCGTCGGCATCGACCTGGGCACCACCAACTCGCTGGTGGCCGCGGTGCGCAGCGGCCAGGCCCAGGTGCTGCCCGACGCGCAGGGGCGGCCTCTGCTGCCGTCGATCGTCCATTACCGCGCCGATGCGCCGCCGCAGGTCGGCGTCGACGCCCAGGCGCACCAGTCTTCGGATCCGCGCAATACCATCAGCTCGGTCAAGCGCTTCATGGGGCGCGGTCTGCGCGACGTCGTGCATGCCGAGAACCTGCCCTACGACTTCGTCGACGCCCCCGGCATGCTGCAGATCCGCACGGCCGATGGCGTGAAAAGCCCGGTGGAAGTGTCCGCCGAGATCCTGCAGGAGCTGCGCTCGCGGGCCGAGGGCACGCTGGGGGGGGGCCTGGCGGGCGCCGTCATCACCGTGCCGGCCTATTTCGACGATGCGCAGCGCCAGGCCACACGCGACGCCGCGCGCCTGGCCGGAATACCGGTGCTGCGGCTGCTCAACGAGCCGACCGCCGCGGCCATCGCCTATGGCCTGGATACCGGCGCCGAGGGCGTCTTCGTGGTCTTCGACCTGGGCGGCGGCACGTTCGACGTATCGGTGCTGCGCCTTAGCAAGGGCGTCTTCGAGGTCCTGGCCACTGGCGGCGACACGGCGCTGGGGGGCGACGATTTCGATCACCGACTGTACTGCTGGGTGCTCGAGCAGGCCCAGTTGTCGCTGCTCGGCCCCGAGGACGGCCGCCTGCTGACGGTGCGCGCGCGCGCCGCCAAGGAGCTGCTTTCCAGCCGGCAGCAGGCGACCATCCAGGCCCGCCTGAGCGACGGGCGCTGGGTCAACCTGAATATCGGCGCCGAGACCTTCGTCGGGCTCACCCAGCACCTGGTGAAGAAGACCATCGATGCCACGCGCCGCACGCTGCGCGACGCCCAGGTGCCGCTGGCGGCGGTCGACGGCGTCGTGCTGGTGGGCGGGGCCACGCGCATGCCGCACCTGCGCCAGGCCGTCGCCGATTTCTTCGGCCAGCCGCCGCTGGTCGATCGCGATCCCGACCAGGTGGTCGCGCTCGGCGCGGCCATGCAGGCCAACCTGCTGGCGGGCAATCGCACCGCCGGGGACGAATGGCTGCTGCTCGACGTCATCCCGCTGTCGCTCGGCCTGGAGACGATGGGCGGCCTGGTCGAGAAGGTCATCCCACGCAACGCGACCATCCCCACGGCGCGCGCCCAGGACTTCACCACGTTTCGCGACGGCCAGAGCGCCATCGCCATCCACGTCGTGCAGGGCGAGCGCGAACTGGTCGACCATTGCCGCTCGCTGGCGCGATTCGAGCTGCGCGGCATTCCGCCGATGCCGGCGGGCGCGGCACGGGTGCGGGTGCGCTTCCAGGTCGACGCGGACGGCCTGCTGTCCGTCAGCGCCAGCGAGCTGAGCAGCGGCCTGGAGGCGGCCGTCACCGTGAAGCCCTCGTACGGCCTGACCGACGAGGACATCACCCGCATGCTGTCCGATTCGCTGGGGGCCGCGGCAGAGGACCGCGGCGCGCGCATGCTGCGCGAGCAGCAGGTCGAGGCGCAGCGGCTGCTCGAGGCGGCGCGCAGCGCGCTGCGGGCCGACGGCGACATGCTCGACGAGGCGACGCGCGGGTCGATCGAGGCGGCCATCGCCCGCCTGCAGCGGACCGCCGGCGGGGACAGTGCCGACGCGATCGCCGCGGCCATCGCCGCCCTGGCCTCGGCCACCGAGGACTTCGCCATGCAGCGGATGAACCGCTCGATCCGCACGGCGCTCACCGGCGCCCGCATCGACGACGTGCTGCCGGCGGCGCTGCCCCGGGCGCCGGCCTGAGCATGGCGACCATCCGCGTATTGCCCCACGAGGAGATCTGTCCCGCCGGCGCCGTGATCGAGGCGCCGCGGGGCCAGAGCATATGCCGCGCGCTGCTCGAGGCCGGCGTGCCCATCGAGCACGCTTGCGAACTGTCGTGTGCCTGTACCACCTGCCACGTCATCGTCCGCGAGGGCTTCGCGTCGCTGACGCCGTCGGCCGAGGACGAGGACGACCTGCTCGACAAGGCCTGGGGTCTGACGCCGCTGTCGCGACTGTCCTGCCAGGCGATCGTCGCCGGCACCGACCTGGTGGTCGAGATCCCGCGCTATTCGATCAACCAGGTCAAGGAAGGCAAGTAGCGCACGCCCGGCGACGGCCAGGCGGCACCGAATCCGTCGAGGACACCATGCCCGATCAAGCCCTGCATTGGACCGATACCCTGGAACTGGCACTGGCGCTGGCCGAGGCTCATCCCGACGTCGATCCGCGCACCATCCGCTTCACCGATCTGCATCGCTGGGTCGGCGCGCTGCCGGGTTTCGCCGATCCGGCGGACCGTTCCAACGAAAAGATTCTCGAGGCGATTCAGATGGCCTGGATCGACGAGAAGTAGCTTCCCCGTCGCCGGATGACCGCGCTACGCATCCCGGCGGCCTTGGCGGTTCATGCGATCCGCATCGATAGGTTGGCAACGGCGCCGGTGGCGCAAAAGGAGGGCGTAATGTCGAATCCACCAAGGGAACGCGACGCAGCCTATGCGTACCTGAAAGACCCGTCCCGCCGCGAATTCGTTGCTGGTTCGGCCGTCGCCGGCCTGGCCGCCTGCGGCGGCATGGCGGCAGCGGCCGCGGCAGACGTCGTCGCGCAGGATGTCGTCGTCGGGACGGCGGACGGCAACTGCGATGCCGCCTACTTTCATCCGGCCACGGGCGCGCATCCGGGCGTGTTGATCTGGACCGACGCCTTCGGTCTGCGGCCGGCCTTTCGCGACCTGGGCCGGCGCCTTGCCGCGCAGGGCTACGCGGTACTGGTGCCCAATCCGTTCTATCGCCTGGCCAAGGCGCCCGTCTACTCCGAGGCGGAGGCGTCCGCGTTCGATTTCAATAATCCCGCCCACCTGGCGAAGCTCAAGCATTTCATGGCCTCGCCCACGGCACCGGGCGCCGCCGAAGCCGACGCCAGGGCTTTCACGGCGTTTCTGGATTCCCAGGTGCAGGTGAATCCGGCCAGGAAACTAGGCACCCAGGGCTATTGCATGGGCGGCCCGCTGGTGCTGCGTACCGCGGCCGCCGTCGCCGACCGGATCGGCGCCGGAGCCAGCTTCCATGGCGGCGGCCTGGTGACCGACAAGCCCGACAGCCCGCACCTGCTGGCGCCGAAGATGAAGGCCCGCCTGTACATCGCCATCGCGTCCAGCGATGACCAGCGCCAGCCCGACGCCAAGGACAAACTCCGCCAGGCATTTGCCGCGGCCAAGGTGGCGGCCGACATCGAGGTCTATGCGAACGCCCGGCACGGCTGGTGCGTGGCCGACATGCCCTTGCAAAATGGCCAGCCGATCTACAGCAAGGCCGATGCAGAGCGCGCCTGGAGCAGGTTGTCGGCGCTGTACGAATCGGCTTTGGCGTAGGACCGCGCCGGGCCGCGGGGGACGATCAGCCCGATTCGGCTTCGTACCCGCGCCGGATCAGCGAATCCAGTATTGCCAGTGCCGATTCCACGGTGAATTCGCCGCGGTCGATCGCGGCGAGCACCGAGGTAATGGTCCGGGTCTCGAAGCGCTCGACCTCGCCGTCCTGGTTGACCACAGGCGTGCCCTCGGGCAGCTCGACGTCGAAGACGTGCACCGCCTCGGCGAGCGTGCCTTCGGCAATCGGGCGGCGCACCGAGATCCGCGCCCCCCGCGTGACCGCGAGGACGCTCAGGTTTATGCCGGCCTCCTCGAAGGCCTCGCGCGCCAGGGCGTCCGACACGCTTTCTCCCGCGCAGATCATGCCGCCGGCGAGGTTGTCCCACAGGCCGGGGTCGATGCGCTTGTGCGCCGCGCGCCGGGCCACCACCATGCGGCCGTCGGCGGCGAAGCCATTGAGGTGCACCGAGTAGCTGGTGATGCCCAGCACGCGCACCGCGCTGCGGTCGATCCACGCCAGCGCCGGCGCGTCCGGATGCGGGCGAATCTCCAGGTTCTCGTTGCGCCAGGGACCGGCGTAGCCCTCGCGCAACAGCAGCTGCGCAGCCGCCAGCAGGTGCGCGGAGCGGGCGGCAGGATCCAGCCCCGCGTCGCGCAGTTCCAGCAGGCCGCTTTCGAGCGACAGGCCCGGTACGCCCTGGGCGAGGCGCGCGGCGACGTCGGGCGCCAGGCTGCCGCAGGCCTGGCGCCCGACCACCAGCGACACCGCGTCGGGCGCGGGGGACAGCTGGGCCCGGGCCTGGATGCGCGCCTGCAGGGATCGGAGCGCCAGTGCCACGCGGACTACTCCGGGCGCATGTGCGGGAACAGGATGACGTCGCGGATATTTGCCTGGTCGGCCAGCAACATCACGAGGCGGTCGATGCCGATGCCGCAGCCGGCGGTGGGCGGCATGCCGTATTCAAGCGCGCGGATGTAGTCGGCGTCGTAGAACATCGCTTCCTCGTCGCCGGCCGCCTTGGCCTCGACCTGACGCGCAAAGCGCGCGGCCTGGTCCTCGGGGTCGTTGAGTTCGGAAAAGCCGTTGGCGGTTTCGCGCCCGGCGATGAACAGCTCGAAGCGCTCGGTGACGCCCGGGTCGGCGTCGGCGGCCCGCGCCAGCGGCGAGACTTCGGCCGGGTAGTCGACGATGAAGGTCGGCTGCATCAGCCGCGCTTCGGCGACTTCCTCGAACAGCGCCAGCTGCAGCGCGCCAGCGCCGGCGCCGGCCGGCGCCTCGGCGCCCAGGCGCGCCAGCTCGCCGCGCAGCCAGGCGGCGTCGTCCAGTGCCTGGCCGGCATATTGCGGGGCATGCTGCACGATGGCCTCGGCGACCCGCAGGCGGGCGAAGGGCTGCGCCAGGTCGATGGTCTGGCCCTGGTACTGCAGCGTCGCGCTGCCGGTGCTGGCGACGGCCACGGCGCGCAACAGCGCCTCGGTGAAGTCCATCATCCAGCGCACCTCGTGGTAGGCGGCGTAGAACTCCACCATCGTGAACTCGGGATTGTGCCGCGGGCTGATGCCCTCGTTGCGGAAATTGCGGTTGATCTCGAAGACGCGCTCCATGCCGCCAACCACCAGGCGCTTGAGGTACAGCTCCGGCGCGATGCGCAGGTACATGTCCAGGTCCAGCGCGTTATGGTGGGTCACGAACGGCCGCGCGGCGGCGCCTCCGGGGATGACGTGCAGCATCGGGGTCTCGACCTCGAGGAAGTCGTGCTCGACCAGGAACTGGCGCACTGCGGCCACGGTGCGGGCCCGGATCCGGAAGGTCTTGCGCGTGGACTCGTTGACGATCAGGTCGACGTAGCGCTGGCGGTGGCGCTGCTCCTGGTCAGCCAGGCCGTGGAACTTGTCCGGCAGCGGGCGCAGCGCCTTGGCCAGCAGCCGCAGGCCGCTGCAGCGAACCGACAGCTCGCCGCGGCGGGTCTTGAACAGCACGCCGGTGGCCGCCACGATGTCGCCGATGTCCCAGTGGCGGAAATCCTCGTGCGCCGCGGCGCCCGCGTCCTCGTCGTTGATGAACAGCTGCAGCCGGCCGCTGCCGTCCTGCACGGTGGCGAAGCTGGCCTTGCCCATCAGGCGCTTGAGCATCAGCCGGCCGGCCACGGCGACGGTGACTGGCGCCTGTTCGAGCGCCTCGAGGGTATGGTCGTCGTAGCGCGCATGCAGGTCGGCGGCCAGGTGCGTGCGGGTGAAGTCATTGGGGAAGGCCGGGCCGCGCGTGCGCAGCGCGGCCAGCTTGGCGCGGCGCTCGGCGAACACCTGCCGGTCGTCGGGGATTTCGGCGTCCTGGGTATCGGCGGTCACGGCTGTCCTTCCGGGAATGGCGGGTAACGATCGGGCGCGCGCGGGCGGTGCGTCGCGGGCGTTCAGACGCCCTGCTTGAGGCTGGCCGAGATGAACTCGTCCAGGTCGCCGTCGAGCACCGCCTGGGTATTGCCGACCTCGACATTGGTGCGCAGGTCCTTGATGCGCGACTGGTCGAGCACGTACGAGCGGATCTGGTGGCCCCAGGCGATGTCGGTCTTGGATGCCTCGAGCTTGTTCTGCTCGGCCAGGCGCTTGCGCATCTCCAGTTCGTACAGGCGCGACTTGAGCATG
This sequence comes from Burkholderiales bacterium, assembly GCA_037441485.1. Classification (GTDB taxonomy): domain Bacteria; phylum Pseudomonadota; class Gammaproteobacteria; order Burkholderiales; family Burkholderiaceae_F; genus GJ-E10. The sequence goes on along the minus strand of JBBISD010000022.1, from coordinate 23,728 downwards.
GCCATGCACTCGGCGCGGTTGCGGTGCTGCGAACGGTCGTTCTGGCTCTGCACCACCGTGTTGGTGGGGATGTGCGTGATGCGCACGGCCGATTCGGTCTTGTTCACGTGCTGGCCGCCGGCGCCCGAGGCGCGGAAGACGTCGATGCGCAGGTCGGCCGGGTTGATATCGACTTCGACGGTGTCATCCACTTCCGGGTAGACGAAAACGCTGGCAAACGAGGTATGGCGCCGGGCGTTGGAGTCAAACGGCGACTTGCGCACCAGGCGGTGCACGCCGATCTCGGTGCGCAGCATGCCGAAGGCGTAGGGGCCGGTGACCTTGATCGTGGCGCTCTTGATGCCGGCCACCTCGCCGGCGGACTCCTCCAGCAGTTCGGCCTTGAAGTCCTTGCGTTCGGCGTAGCGCAGGTACATGCGCTCGAGCATCGAGGCCCAGTCCTGGGCCTCGGTGCCCCCGGTGCCGGCCTGGATGTCGAGGAAGCAGTTGTTGGGGTCGAGCGGATTGTTGAACATCCGCTGGAACTCGAGGTCGGCAATCTGCTTGGCCAGCGATCGCACGTCGCCGTCGATCGAGGCGAGCGTGGCCTCGTCCTCCTCGGCGCGGGTCAGCTCGAAGAGTTCGGTCGCGTCGGCAAGCTCGCTGCGCAGGCGCTGCATGCGCCCGACCACGTCCTCGAGAAGCTTCTTCTCCTTGCCGAGCTCCTGGGCGCGCTTCTGGTCACTCCAGACATCCGGACCCTCGAGCTCGCGCGCTACCTCGAGCAGGCGCTGTTCCTTGGCATCGACGTCAAAGGTACCTCCGCAGCTCGTTCAGGCGAGCGTTGAGGTCGTTGAGCGTGGCGGCGATGTGGTTGAGCTGTTCTGCGTCCATGGGAGGTCCTGCCGGAGAGAGCGCGATTATACGGGGTCGTGCGCAACCTCCCTCGCCCCGTCCCTCCTGGAGGGAGCGGGGGAAGCGCGGTGGCGTCGCTCAGCCAATCTGCTCGATGATCAGCGACACCCGCCGCTGGCCGCGGAACTCGTCGATCGTCGGGCGGTAGGCCAGCAGCGCGCGGTCCGGCAGCGCCTCCACCCGGCGGAACCAGATCGCCGGCCAGCGCTGGCCGCCGAGCTCCAGCGTGAGCTTGAGATGGGTGTCCTTGACCAGCCGCTGTTCGACGACCGCGAATTCGTTGGCGAACAGCGGTTCGGCAAAGCCCTGGCCCCAGACGATGCCCTGCATCGCGGTCACCAGCGCGTGGTTGATCTCGCGCGGCTCGAGCGGGCCGTCGACCGCCACGGTGCGCGCGTACAGGCCGGCATCGGTGGTCTCCCGCGCGGCCACCTCGAAGGCGCCGCTGAAGGCGGCCAGCGCGTCGGCGCCGATCGTCAGCCCGGCCGCCATCGCGTGCCCGCCAAAGCGCAGGATCATGCCCGGATGCTTCTTGGTGACCCGGTCCAGCGTGTCGCGCAGGTGCACGCCGTCGATCGAGCGCCCCGAGCCACGCAGGCTGGCCGCATCGGCGCGGGCGAAGGCGATGGTCGGCCGATGGTGGCGCTCCTTGACGCGCGAGGCGATCAGCCCGACGACGCCCGGATGCCAGGTCTCGCGGAACATGGTGATGGTGCGTTGCCGGGCCAGGCCGCCGGACGCCCCGTCGACCCCGCACTCGCGCTCGGCCGCGTCCAGGTCGATCTGCGCGTCGGCCTGCATCTCCGATTCGATCTGGCGCCGCTCGCGGTTGAGCGCATCCAGGCGCTGCGCCAGCACCAGTGCCTGTTCGCCGTCGTCGCATACCAGGCACTCGATGCCCTGCGTCATGTCCGTGAGGCGGCCGGCGGCATTGATGCGCGGCCCCAGCGCGAAGCCCAGGTCGCTGGCCCGTGCGGTGCGCGGGTCGCGCCCGGCCACGCGGAACAGCGCGGCGATGCCCGGCTGCATGGCACCGCGGCGGATCCGTTCCAGGCCCGCTTGCACCAGGATGCGGTTGTTGCGGTCCAGGCGCACCAGGTCGGCCACGGTGCCCAGCGCCACGAGGTCGAGCAGTGCATCCAGGCGCGGTTGCGTGTTCTCGTCGTAGCGGCCGCGGCGGCGGAACTCGGCCCGCAGCTGCATCATCACGTAGAAGATGACGCCGACGCCGGCCAGATGCTTGGAGGCGAAGCCGCAGCCGGGCTGGTTGGGATTGACGATGGCGCGCGCGGCCGGCAGGCTGTCGCCGGGCAGGTGGTGGTCGGTGATCAGCACGTCGATGCCCAGCGCGCGGGCGCGCGCCACGCCATCGATGCTGGCGATGCCGTTGTCGACGGTGATGATCAGCTCGGGGCTGCCCTGGGCGGCCAGGTCGACCAGCTCCGGAGTGAGGCCGTAGCCGTATTCGAAGCGGTTCGGCACCAGGTAATCGACCTGGGCGCCCATCGCGCGCAGGCCCCGCAGGCCCACGGCGCAGGCCGTCGCGCCGTCGCAGTCGTAGTCCGCGACGATCAGCATCCGGCGCCCGGCCTCGATCGCATCGGCCAGCAGGACCGCGGCGGCATCGAGCTGCAGCAGCGTGCCCGGTGCCTGCAACTGGCGCGTCGACAGGGCCAGGTCGGCCTCGCCGCCGATGCCGCGCGCGGCCAGCGCACGGGCCAGCGGCGCCGGCACGCCCAGGGCTTCCAGGCGGCGGGCCGTCGCCGGATCATGATCAAGGCTGCGAAAGGTGGTGCTCATCGGGGATCCTCGGCGAGCCAGCGCAGCAGCAGCGCCGCCGGCTGGCGCGGCGCGCCGCGCCGCCACGACCACCACGGCGCGGCCAGCGGCAGCTCGACGCTGCGCGCCGTGTGGGTACCGCAAAGTACCAGGCGCAGCGAGCGGGCGCCGGCCGCCCGGGCGGCGGCGCGCTCCGCGGCGATGCGCGCTTCCAGCGCCGGCAGGCTGGCCAGCCAGGACTGCCAGGCCTGGTGCGCATGGGCGTCGAACAGACTGCGGTCCAGGGCCAGCGTATCGCCGCCGGCCGGCGGGGGCGTCGCCGCGCCGTGGCCGGCCGCCAGCCAGCCGCGCGCGGCCGCCGCCTCGGCGCCATCGGCCGGCAGGCGCAGTTGCATGGCGCGCACCGACGACAGCGGGCGCCAGTGCCCGCCGCCATGCAGCCACACGGCATTGGCCGTGCGCCATCCGGCTTCCTCGCGGGCCGCGTTGACCGCGCTGGCATGCCAGCACATCTGCACGTCGTTGGCCAGCACCCGCCAGCGGCGCGCATCGGGTCCGGCGGGCAGGCGGTCCTGCACCGATTGACCCAGCACCCTGTCCAGCGCGAAGGTGCGCAGGCGCAGCGCCGCGGGCGCGATCAGGTAATGCCGGCCCGCGCGTATCTCCAGGCGCAGGGCGTCGGTTCCGTCCTGGCGGGCCCGCTCAGCCAGCGTCGCATTGGCTTCGGCCAGCAGCTGGCGCGCATCGTCGTCGGATAGCGGGTTGTCCAGGCCGGTGACGACGAAGTGGTCGCGGGCGATGGCCATATGCACGGGATCGCAGCGCGCGATCCAGGCGTCGTTGTCGGCCGCGCGCGCGGCGGTCGGTGCCGCACTGGCCCGCCAGGCGTAGGGGGCGTCGGCAATCGCGCCATCATCCAGGCCAAGGGCCCGCACCAGCCAGGCCCAATGCGGGGCAGCGGTGCTGTCCTCGGGCAGCACGACGCCGTCGGCGACCACGGCGCGCGCCGTCGCCAGCCAATGCACCAGTTGCGGCGCCTGCACGGCCCGCGCCATTTCCGGCGCCAGCGGAGCCGGCAGCAGCGCACCGGGTACGAGCAGCGTCCAGGTCATGGGCCAGCAGTGTAGCGGCGGATGTTGCGGGTGCCACCGCGCCGGTCCCTCGCGACCTGCGGCGGCCCTGCGGCGGCCGGCGGACCGACCGCGGGGCGTGCCGCCGGGTTTCGATAGAATCGGCCGGCGCGACTCCTGGATCTTCACCGCACCGTCAACCGGCCGACGCCTCCTTGAACATCCCGTACGAAGTGCTCATCGGATTGCGCTACACGCGCGCCGGGCGGCGCGTCCGCCGCCGCAATGCCTTCATCTCCTTCATCTCGGCCGCCTCCATGGCCGGCATCGCGCTCGGCGTGATGGCGCTGATCGTCGTGCTGAGCGTGATGAACGGCTTCCAGCACGAGGTGCGCGACCGCATGCTTTCGGTGCTGCCGCACATCGAGATCCAGTCGGAGACCGGCACGCTGGCCGACTGGCAGGCGGTGGCCGCCGCCGCGCGGCGCGACCCCGAGGTGCTGGCGGCGGCGCCGGTACTGGAGGCGCAGGCGATGTTCGTGCGCGACGGCACCGTGCGCGGCGCGCTGGTCGAGGGCGTCGACCCGCAGCTCGAGCCGGCGGTGTCCGAGGTGCTCGAGCACCTGCAGGGCGCCCCGATCGGCGCGCTCAAGGACGGGGAATTCGGCATCGTGCTGGGCGTGGACCTGGCCCGTGCGCTGGGCGTCGGTCCGGGCGACCGCGTGACCCTGGTCGCCCCGCAGGGCAGCTTCACGCCCGCCGGCGTGCTGCCGCGGGTCAAGCAGTTCCACGTGCTGGCGACCTTCGCCTCCAACCACTACGAATACGACAGCGCGCTGGCGGTCGTGGCCCTGGGCGACGGGCAGCGCGTGTTCCGCCAGGACGGACCCAACGCGGTGCGCCTGCGCATCCGCGACATGCAGCGCGCGCCCGAAGTGGCGCAGCGGCTGACGCGCAGCCTGGGGGCCAGCCTCTGGGCGCGCGACTGGACCAGCCAGAACAGGACCTGGTTCGCGGCCGTCAAGGTGGAGAAGCGGATGATGTTCGTGATCCTGACGCTGATCGTCGCGGTGGCGGCGTTCAACCTGGTCTCGACGATGGTCATGACCGTGACGGAGAAACAGTCGGACATCGCGATCCTGCGTACGCTGGGCGCGAGTCCGCGCAGCATCATGGCGATCTTCATCGTGCAGGGCGGCTTGATCGGCGTCATCGGCACGCTGCTGGGCGTCGCCGGCGGCACGCTGCTGGCCGGCAACCTGGACGTGATCGTGCCGCTGATCGAGCGCAGTTTCGGCGTGCACTTCCTGGACCCGTCGATCTATTTCATCAGTGCGCTGCCGTCCGATCCGCAGGCGGGGGACATCGTGCCCATCGCGGTGATCTCGCTTGTCCTGGCGCTGGCGGCAACCGTGTATCCGAGCTGGCGTGCCGCGCGCGTGCAGCCGGCGCAGGCCTTGCGCTATGACTGAGGCCATCGCGCCGGCGCCGCGGCCTGCCGCCATCGCCGCGCGGGGCGTGACCAAGGCCTTTGGCGACGACGGCCTGCACGTCGCGGTGCTGCGGGGTGTCGATCTGGACGTGGCATGGGGCGAGGTGCTGGCCGTGGTCGGCGCCTCCGGCTCGGGCAAGAGCACGCTGCTGCATTGCCTGGGCGGACTCGACGCCGTCGATGCGGGCACTATCGCCATCGGCGGACAGGACCTGGCGGCGCTGGACGAGACGGCCCGCGGCCTGGTGCGCAATCGCGCGCTGGGATTCGTCTACCAGTTTCACCACCTGCTGCCCGAGTTCTCGGCGCTGGACAATGTTGCCATGCCGCTGGCGGTGCGGCGCGTCCCGCAGGCCGAGCGCCGCGCCCGTGCGGCCGAGGCGCTGGCGGCGGTGGGCCTGGTGCAACGGGTCACCCATTACCCGGCCGAACTGTCCGGCGGCGAACGCCAGCGCACGGCCATCGCCCGCGCGATGGTCACGCGCCCCCAGTGCATCCTGGCCGACGAGCCGACCGGCAACCTGGATCGCGAAACCGCGCACGGCGTCTTCGACGAACTGCTGCGCCTGGCGCGCGGGCAGGGCACGGCGGTGGTGATCGTCACGCATGACACCGCGCTGGCGGCGCGCTGCGACCGGCGCCTGCGCCTGGTCGACGGGCGCGTCGCACCGGACGCCACCGCATAGCGTGCTCCCCGGCATCGGGCGCCGCCGCAATACCGGCGGCGGCCACGGTGGCTAGCGCAGGCCGATCTACACTTGAACCATGTGGATCGACACGCACTGCCACCTCGATGCGCCCGAGTTCGACGCCGACCGCGACGCCGTCGTGGCGCGGGCGGCGCAGGCCGGCGTCGGCATGCTGGTGTTGCCGGCAGTGGATGCCCCGGGGTTTGCGCGCGCGGCCGAGTGCGCACGCCGCTACCGCTTTGCCTATGCCCTTGGCATACATCCGCTCGCGGTTGACGCGGCCGACCCCGCCCAGCTGCCGCTGCTGCGCCGGGCCGCCCAGGCCGCGCTGGCCGATCCGCACTTTGTCGCCATTGGCGAAATCGGCATCGACCTGTACCCCGGTGCCCCCGAGCTGGCCCGGCAGGAGTACTACTACGCGGAGCAGTTGACGATCGCCGCGGATCTGGGCCTGCCGGTCATACTGCACGTACGCCGCTCGGCTGACCGGCTGCTGTATCACCTGCGCCGCAGCGCGGTGCGCCGGGGCATCGCCCACGCCTTCAACGGGTCGGCCGAACAGGCCCAGGGCTTCATCGACATGGGGCTGTGCCTGGGGTTCGGCGGTGCGGCCACCTATGACGGTTCGCTGCGCATCCGCCGCCTGGCTGCGCAGTTGCCGGCCGAAACCATCGTCGTCGAAACCGACGCGCCCGACATCCCGCCGCAGTGGCTGCGCTCCGGCGGCACGGCGCGGCGCAACGAACCGGCAGAGCTGCCGCGCATTGCCGCGGCCATCGCCGGGCTGCGCAATATCGCACCCGCGGAACTGGCCGCCCAATGCGGCCGCAATGCGCGAGCCGCACTTCCCCGGCTGGCCGCCCTGGCCTGAGGCCCGTGCCCGCGGTACTGGCGGCCTTCGTCGCCGGCGATGTCCTGCTGCAGCAGCTGGCGCAGCTGCCGCCGTGCGCGCTCCTTGCCGGCAGCGCCATCGCGGCGCTGCTGGCGCTGCTGGCGCTGGGGCTGCTGCGCATGAGCGGCCGGCCCGACGCCGCGGCGCATCCACGGGCGCTGGTCGCGGCCGCTCTGGCGGCCCTGGTGCTGGGGTTCAGCCTGGCGGGTTGGCGCGCGCAACTGCGGCTGGCCGAAGCGCTGGACTCTGCCGACGAGGGCCGCGATATCCGCGTGCAGGCCGTCGTCGCCAGCCTGCCCGTCGTCGGCGAGGGCAATGTGCGCTTCACCGCACGCATCGAGGCGGTTCAGTGCGGCCGCGCGGTGGGCTGGGTGGCGCCCGGGGCCGTTCCGGCGGGCGATCCGGACTGCTTCGCCGTGCCCCGGCAGGTCGGCCTGAGCTGGTACGGCGCCGATCCCGGATTGCTGCCCGCGCAGCGCTGGGCGTGGACCGTGCGCCTGCGCCGTCCGCAGGCGCTGCTCAACCCCGCCGGCTTCGACGCCGAAGGCTGGATGCTGGAGCAGGACATCCGCGCGCTGGGCACCGTGCGTGCCGGCGCGCGCGATCCGCCGCCGCGGCTGCTCGAGCCGGCCGTCTTCCAGGTCGACGCGCGCATCGATAGGGCGCGTGCGCAGTTGCGCGCCGCACTGCACGAGCACCTGGCGGACAGGCGCTACGGCGCCGTGATCGTGGCACTGGTGATGGGCGACCAGGGCGGCATCGCGGAAGCCGACTGGTCGCTGTTCAACCGTACCGGCATCTCGCACCTCGTGAGCATCTCCGGCCTGCATATCACGATGATCGCCGGGGCGGTGGCACTGGTGGCCGGGGCACTGTGGCGCCGCAGTGCCGGGCTGCTGCGCCGGGTCAGCCTGCCGGTCGTGCGGGCGCTGGCTGCCATCGGCGGCGGGCTGGCCTACTGCCTGCTGGCCGGCTGGGGCGTGCCGGCGCAGCGCACCCTGCTCATGCTCAGCGTGGTTGCGCTGGCGCTGTGCGCGCGCACGCGGCTCGGTGCCGGCAATATCCTGGCACTGGCCGCCGCGATGGTCTGCCTGTGGGATCCGTGGGCCGTGCTGGCGGCGGGCTTCTGGCTGTCGTTCGGTGCCGTCGCCTGCATCTTCCTGGCGTCCAGCGGCCGCGTGGCACCGCCGGGCAGCTGGCGCGGCGCGCTGCGCGAGACCGTGCGCATGCAGGCCGCCATCACCGTCGGCCAGGTGCCACTGACACTGGCCATCTTCGGCCAGGTGTCGCTGGTGGCGCCGGTGGCCAACGCGGTGGCCATTCCGCTGGTCAGCTATCTTGTCGCGCCGCTGGCGCTGGTCGGGGCGGCGCTGCTGGTCCTGCTGCCGGGCCTGGCGGCGCCGGCCGATCTGGCGCTGGCAGCCGCCGAAGGCCTGTTCGGCCTGCTCGCGCAACTGCTGCAGTTGCTGACGACGCCGCGTTGGTCCTCCTTTGCGCTGGCCCTGCCGCCGGCGTGGACACTGGCCAGCGCGCTGCTGGGCAGCGCCTGGCTGCTGGCACCCGCGGGCTGGCCGTTGCGCTGGATCGGGTTGTGCGCCCTGTTGCCGATGCTGGCCTGGCCCCCCGAGCGGCCGGCGCCGGGCGAACTATGGCTGACTGCCCTGGACGTCGGCCAGGGCATGAGCCTCGTGCTGGAAACCGCGCAGGCCATCCTGGTGTTCGATACCGGGCCGCGCTACGGCGCCGATGCCGATGCCGGCAGTCGCGTCATCGTGCCCTACCTGCGCGCGCGCGGCGTCGGTACGCTCGACGCGCTGGTCGTTTCGCACCAGGATATCGATCACGCCGGCGGCGCCGCCGCGCTGCTGCATACGCTGGGCAGCCGCCAGGTCTGGAGTTCGGTAGATGCGGGCAACCCGCTGCTGCCAGCGCCGGCGGGGCGCGAACGCTGCGAGGCCGGCCGCGCCTTCGCGCTGGGCGCGCTGCGGCTCGATTTCCTCGGCCCCGATGCGGCGGTCTACACGCAGCCGCGCGCCAGCACCAATGCGCGCAGCTGCGTGCTCCTGGCGCAACTGGGCAGGCACGCGGTGCTGCTCACCGGCGACGTGCCGGCTCGCCAGGAGCGGCAGTTGGTCGAGCGCGCGGCGGCCGCGGCGCGCTCGCTGCGGGTCGACGTGCTGGTGGCTCCGCACCACGGCAGCCACAGTTCTTCCAGCTCCGCGCTGATTGCGGCCACGGCGCCGCGCTGGGTGTCGATCCAGGCCGGCTATCGCAATCACTTCGGGCACCCGCATGCCGAGGTGCTGCACCGCTACCGCGAGCAGGGCGTGGCGATCGCCCGATCCGACGAGGATGGCGCGGTACAGTGGCGGCTGGGTGCCGATGGCATCCGCGTCGTGCGCTGGCGCCGCGACTGCGCGCACTACTGGAACAACCGGCCCGCAGCGGCGCTGGCGGCAGGGTCGCCGGCCGTGGACGGCGCCGGCCACCAAGGAGATTGTCGATGACCGAACCCGCGACCGGTGCGGTGCAGTGCCTGAGCCCGGCAGGCCTGCACACCATGCGGTACTACCAGTGGGGCGATGCCGCAAATCCCCGCGTGCTGGTCTGCGTCCACGGCCTTACGCGCGTCGGGCGCGATTTCGACCGGCTGGCACGGGCGCTGGCCGGTGAATTTCGCGTCGTCTGTCCCGATATCGTGGGCCGCGGCGGCAGCGACTGGCTGCGCGATCCCGTGCACTATCAAATCGGCCAGTATGCCGCCGACCTCGTCACGCTGATCGCCCGCCTGGACGTGGCCCAGGTGTCCTGGTTGGGCACCTCGATGGGCGGCCTGATCGGCATCGCGCTGGCCGGCCTGCCGCAGTCGCCCATCGGCCGGCTCATCCTCAATGACGTCGGGCCGCGTCTGGAACTTTCCGGCCTGCAGCGCATCGGCGCCTACGTCGGCCAGCCGGTGCGCTTCGGCAACCTGGACCAGGCCACCGACTACCTGCGCGCTGTCGCCTCCGGGTTCGGCCTGAACGGCGATGATCAATGGCGCGAGCTGGCCGCCAGCAGCGTGCGGCACCAGGGCGATGGCCTGGTGCTGCACTACGACCCGGCCATCGGGCTGCCATTGCGCGCGCTGACCGCCGAATCGGTCGCGGCCGGCGAAAAGCTGCTGTGGGACCGCTACGACGCAATCGGCTGCCCGACGCTGCTGGTGCGCGGCGAGCGTTCCGACCTGCTCAGCACCGAGGCGGCCCGCCAGATGCAGCAGCGCGGTCCGCGCCCGGCCTGCACCGAAGTGCCCGGCGTGGGCCACGCGCCGATGTTCTTCGATGCACCGCAGATCGCCATCGTGCGCGATTTTCTGGTTGCGCGCTAGCGGCGGTTCAGCCCTCCAGCCGGTAGAAGCGCCGCAGCAGCGCGCTCCAGGGGGCAAAGGCCGCATCCAGCGGCGCCGGATCGGTGAATAGGGCTTCGCTGGACACCGCGAAGAACTCGCCCGGATCGGTCGCGGCGTACGCATCGAGCGGCAGCCGGTCGTACCAGGCGTCGGCCGCCGGCGATTCCGGGTCGACGTGCCGCGGAATCTCGGCCTCTAGCAGGTCCACCTCCTCGCAAAAGCGCGCGTAGGCGTCCTCCAGCACGGCGGCCCAGGTGGCGCGGTCCAGGCCCGCATGCAGCCGCGGGTCCAGCGGCGGTATGCCGTCGGCGTCGCCATCGAGCAGGTCCAGCGTATGGGCGAACTCGTGGATCACGACATTGCCCGCCGGCAGGCTGTCGGCGGCAGCGTCGCCGGGCGGCGCGCTGTCGTCCCAGGAGAGCACCACCGGCCCGCCGTCCCAGGCCTCGCCGGCCAGCTCGGCATCGAGCTCGAATTCCAGTCCATCGGGGGCCTGCACGCGCCGCTGCACGCGAAAGCGCGCCGGATAGACGACGATGCCGCGCCAGCCCCGGTACCAGGACAGTCCCAGCTCGAGGATGGGCAGGCAGGCCTGGGCGGCGATGTGCAGCTGCATGGCCGCGTCCGGTTCCAGGCCGGCCGCGCCGGTGATGGACTTCTGCGCCAGGAACTGCGCGCAGAGCTCGCGCAGGCGGTCGCGCCGGGCGGCACCCAGGCGCTGCAGCGGCGCAAAGCGCGGCAGCTGGGCCTGCCACAGCGCGTCGGGCAGGTCGATCCGGGCGGGCCCGAAGAAGCGGCGCAGGCGCGCAATCACGGCAGGCAGCGGTGGTCGGTTGGCATCCGCGTACCGTAATAGACTTTGCCCGTGAACACCACCGTGGCCGAACCGGCAGCCGCGCCGCCCGTGCTCGATCCCGAGCAGGCGCGCGCGCTGGTATTCCCGCTGTACGCCGATCGCACGCTGGAGACCGGCGAGGTACTGTGCGACCACGCCCAGGCGATGGTGCAGATCGTGCGCACGGTGCGCCCCGACCCCGACCTGCTCGCGGCCGCGTATCTGTTTGCCGTGCACGACGTGGTGCGCGATGCCGACCGCTGGCTGCGCAGCCACTTCGGGCCGGCGGTTGGCCAGCTGGTGGCCGACCTGCGCCAGCTGCGCCATCTGTCCGACGCGGTGCGCACCCGCATGCGCGGCGCCGGATCGGCCCGCGGTGCCGGCCCCGCCGGCCAGGACGAGGCGCTGCGCCGCATGCTGCTGGCCATGGTCAACGACATGCGCGTGGTCCTGCTGCGCCTGGCATCGCGCCTGCAGACGCTGCGCTACCTGGCGCAGGCGCGCCAGGACGGCCAGGCCTACGCGCGCGAGACGCGGGCGCTGTACGCGCCGCTGGCCAACCGGCTGGGCATCTGGCAGTTCAAGTGGGAGCTGGAGGACCTGTCGCTGCGCTTCCTGGAGCCGGAGACCTACCAGGGCGTCGCACGGCTGCTGGAGGACAAGCGCGGCGTGCGCGAACAGCGCGTGCACGGCGCAGTGGCGGCGCTCGAGGCGCTGCTGGCGGGCGCCGGCATCGGCGCCACGGTGACCGGCCGCCCCAAGCACATTGCCAGCATCGCCAGCAAGATGAGCGCCAAGGACCTGGGCATCGAGCGCATCTTCGACCAGCGCGCCGTGCGCGTCGTGGTAGAGCGCGTGGCCCAGTGCTACGAGGTCCTGGCCCTGGTGCACCAGCGCTGGCGCCCGGTCGCCGGCGAGTACGACGACTACATCGCCAAGCCCAAGGCCAACGGCTACCAGTCGCTGCACACCGTGGTCGAAGACGACGACGGCCGGCCGCTGGAGATCCAGGTGCGTACCCGCGCGATGCACGAGCAGGCCGAGCTCGGCGTGGCGGCGCACTGGCGCTACAAGGAGGGCGGCGGCGACGAACGCGAGGCCGAGAAGATCGCCTGGCTGCGGCGGCTGCTCGACTGGCAGCGCGAGGTCGAGCCGGCCGGTGGGCCGGCAGGTGCCGACCGCGTGTACGCGCTGACGCCGCAGGGCCGCGTGGTGGAACTTCCGCCGGGTGCGACGGCCGTGGATTTCGCCTACCAGATCCACACCGAACTGGGCCACCGCTGCCGCGGCGCGCGGGTCGACGGTGCGCTGGTGTCGCTCAACACGCCGCTGCGCACCGGCCAGACCGTCGAAATCATGAGCGCGCGCAGCGGCGGGCCCAGCCGCGACTGGCTCAATCCCGACCTGGGCTTTCTTGCCAGCCCCCGCTCGCGCACGAAGGTGCGCCAGTGGTTCCACGCGCAGGAGCACGAACAGTCGGTGGCGGCGGGGCGCGAACTGGTCACCCGCGAACTGCAGCGCCTGGGCCGCACCGCGGTGGGCCTGGAGGAGCTGGCGCGGCGCATGGGCTTTGCGTCGGCGGAGGACCTGTGCGCAGCCGCGACCAAGGACGAATTCAGCCTGCGCAGCATCGAGCAGACGCTGCAGGGTTCGCCGGCCGTGGCCGGCGAACCCGAGCTGTTGCTGGACAAGCCGCGGCCGCCCACCGGCACCGGCCGCGGCGCCGTGCTGGTCGTCGGCGTGGATTCGCTGATGACCAGCCTCGCGCGCTGCTGCCGCCCGATACCGCCCGATCCGATCATCGGCTTCATCACGCGGGGGCGCGGCATCTCGGTGCACCGGGCCGGCTGCGCCAATGCGCGCATGCTGATGGAACGCCAGCCGGAGCGGCTGATCGAGGTGCAGTGGGAGGGTACGGCGGCCAGCCGCGAGTCCGCCTATCCGGTCGAGGTGCTGGTGCTGGCCAATGACCGGCAGGGCCTGCTGCGCGACATCACCGAGGTGTTTGCGCGCGAGAAGCTCAACGTCATCGGGGTCAACACTTTCTCGCAGCGCGACCAGGCGCAGATGAGCTTCACGATCGAGGTGCCCGACGGTGCCGCGCTGCGCCGCTCGCTGGCGCAACTGGCCGAGGTCAAGGGCGTGCTGGTCGCCCGGCGCAAGTAGCCGTTGCCGTGCCGCGCCGGTCAGAAGGGCGCCAGGTAGATCCGCTCCGGTGCCACGCGGCCACGCGCCCCGCGCGCCGGACCGGCGATAAACAGCCAGGCCAGCAGCCACGCCCAGTCGGGCTGCCGGGTGCGCGGCGTGCGCCGCCGATCAGACCGCGGTTGTTTCAAGCTGGGCCGCCAGCAGGTCGAAATGGCGTGCGTAGCGCGGCTGGATGTTGTCCAGCGACAGCCAGATCAGGAAGTCGGCGCTGTTGAAGTCCGGATCCCACGCCGGTTCGCCGCATACGCGCGCGCCCAGGCGCAGGTAGCCCTTGATCAGCGGCGGCAGTTGTACCGTCGCGGGGCGCGCGATGCGCTCATGGGGGAAGGGCAGCAGCGGGAAGACCCGGTATTCGGGTGCGCACAGATAGTCCTGCAGGCGGTCGCGCAGCGCCGCGGCCTGCCCGCCGCCGTCAGTCAGCGGCGCGCTGGCGCAGCCGATCAGGTGGCGGTACTGGCCCGTGCGCATGTACTGGGCGAGCCCCGCCCACAGCAGCAGTATCGCGGCGCCGGTCCGGTGGTCGGGGTGCACGCAGGAGCGCCCGACCTCGATCAGCGAGGGTTGCAGGTAGCGCAGGCGCGCGAGGTCGAATTCGGCATCGGCGTACAGGCGGCCGATCTGCTCGCGCCGGTGCGGCGGCAGGATGCGGTAGGTGCCCACGACGCGGCCCGTGTCGGTCTCGCGCACCAGCAGGTGGTCGCAGTACAGGTCGAAGTCGTCGCGGTCGATGCCGTCGGCTGCGCCGATCACGCGCGCGCCCATTTCCTGGGCGAATACCACGTGGCGCAGTCGCTGCGCATCCGCCAGGTCGGCGGCACTGCGCGCCAGCGACACGCGCAGCGCGCCGCCCGCCGGACCGCGAGGCGCGTCGCCGGCGCAAGTCGATGAAAGGGAATCGTTGGGGAGCATCGTCGGCGCCTCGTGATGTGAACTGGCCGGTACGGTATTGCCGGTGTCTTACGGCGGCGTGAACGCGGCGTTACCGGCCGATGACCGGGTAACGGCGCGCGGGCCGACCCAGCCGGCGCCACGTTACGCACGGGTGGCAGGTGCCTCGGTACGCTGGCGCACACTGGCCGGCGGCGGGCGCCGCCGCCCGGGGCGCGCCGGGCGGCCGCCGGCACGCGAAGGGCGGGCACGCCATCGTGTATCATCCCGCACCTGCAGGAGGCGCGTAGCTCAGTTGGTTAGAGCACCACCTTGACATGGTGGGGGTCGTTGGTTCGAATCCAATCGCGCCTACCAGGAATCCCTGTTCGCGATGGGCCGGACAGCCGAATGTGGCCGCGAGTCGTTGCGGACCGGAACGAAAGCGCGGCTCGGCCGCGCTTTTTTCTTTTCTGCCGTGCGCGCGGCCCAGCAATGGTCCGCCCGGCGCTTCGGAGGCGGTAATGATCTCGATTTCCCTTCCCGACGGTTCGCGGCGCGCCTTCGAGCATGCCGTCACCGTTGCCGAAGTCGCTGCCGCCATCGGCCCGGGCCTGGCCAAGGCCGCGCTGGCCGGCAAGGTGGACGGCCGGCTGGTCGACACCTCGTTTCGCATCGAGCACGACGCCGCGCTGGCGATCGTCGTCGACCGCGATCCCGAAGGCCTGGACATCATCCGCCATTCGACCGCCCACCTGCTGGCGTATGCGGTCAAGGAGCTCTTTCCCGAGGCGCAGATCACGATCGGCCCGGTGATCGAAAACGGCTTCTACTACGACATCGCCTACAAGCGTCCGTTCACGCCCGAGGACCTGGAGGCACTCGAAAGGAAGATGGCCCAGCTTGCCGCCCGCGGCGAACCGGTGCAGCGCGAGATCTGGGAGCGTGACCAGGCAGTCGCCTTCTTCGAGTCGATCGGCGAACGCTACAAGGCGCAGATCATCGCCGGTATTCCCGACGGCGAGGTGATCTCGCTGTACCGCGAGGGCAGCTTCATCGACCTGTGCGTCGGGCCGCACGTCCCGTCCACCGGCAAGCTCAAGGTCTTCAAGCTGATGAAGGTGGCCGGCGCCTACTGGCGCGGCGACAGCCGCAACGAGATGCTGCAGCGGATCTACGGCACGGCCTGGGCGAAGAAGGAGGAGCAGGAGGCCTACCTGCACATGCTGGCCGAGGCCGAGAAGCGCGACCATCGCAAGCTGGGCAAGGAGCTGGACCTGTACCACCAGCAGGACGAAGCGCCCGGCCTGGTGTTCTGGCACCCCAAGGGCTGGGCGATCTGGCAGCAGGTCGAGCAGTACATGCGCCGCGTCTACCAGGACAACGGCTACCAGGAGGTCAAGGGGCCGCAGATCCTTGACCGCAGCCTGTGGGAGAAGACCGGGCACTGGGACAACTTCCGCGACAACATGTTCACGACCGAGTCGGAGAATCGCCACTACGCGATCAAGCCGATGAACTGTCCCGGGCACCTGCAGATCTACAAGTCGGACCTGCGCTCGTACCGCGACCTGCCGCTGCGCTATGGCGAGTTCGGCCAGTGCCACCGCAACGAGCCCTCGGGCGCGCTGCACGGCATCATGCGGGTGCGCGGCTTCACCCAGGACGACGGCCACATCTTCTGCACCGAGGAGCAGATTCTGGCCGAGTGCGAGGCGTACACGGCGCTGCTGCAGAAGGTCTACGCCGACTTCGGCTTCACCGATATCGCCTATAAGGTGGCGACGCGGCCGGCCCAGCGCATCGGCGCCGACGAATCGTGGGACCGCGCCGAAGAGGCGCTGCAGGAGTCGCTGCGCCGGTCGGGCTGCACGTTCCAGCTCAGCCCGGGGGAGGGCGCGTTCTACGGACCGAAGATCGAGTACCACCTCAAGGACTCGATCGGCCGCTCGTGGCAGTGCGGCACGATGCAGGTCGACTTCGCGATGCCCGGTCGGCTCGGGGCCGAATACGTCGCCGAGGACAATACCCGCCGGATTCCCGTTATGCTGCACCGCGCCATCGTGGGTTCGCTGGAGCGTTTCATCGGCATTTTGATCGAGCATTACTCGGGCGCGATGCCCCCGTGGCTGGCGCCGGAGCACTTTGCGCTGGCCAGCGTTTCCGAGGGTTCGGCGGCTTACGCCGCTCAAATCTTGCAAGACCTGAAAAAACAAGGTCTTAGGGGAATCGCCGATTTGCGGAACGAGAAAATCGCCTATAAAATCCGCAGTCTTGCCCTGCAGAAGCTGCCGTACATTCTGGTGGTGGGCGAAAAGGAAGTGCAAAGCGGTACGGTGGCCGTTCGCGCGCGCGGTGGCATTGACCTGGGCGTCATGAGCACTGCGGCCTTCGCGGAACGCCTGCGGCTCGATATCGAGCAGCGGCGCAACGTGGGTGCAGCGGCCTGATCATCAATTTCTGGAGCGTAGAGCCATCGCAAACGAACGCGCAAATCGCATCAACGGCGAGATCTCGGCACCCGAGATCCGCCTGGTAGGGGTAGAAGGGGAACAGTTAGGCGTGGTGCGCACGGTCGAGGCCCTGCGCATGGCCGAGGAAGGCAATCTCGACCTGGTCGAGATTGCGCCCACCGCCGAGCCCCCCGTTTGTCGCTTGATGGACTACGGCAAGTTTCGCTACCAGGAGCAGAAACGCGCCCACGAAGCCAAGCTCAAGCAGCGGCAGATCCAGGTCAAGGAGATCAAGTTCCGCCCGGCGACGGACGAGAACGACTACCTGACGAAGATCCGCAAGCTGACCGAGTTCCTCGAAGAAGGCGACAAGGCCAAGGTGACGATGCGGTTTCGCGGCCGCGAGATGGCCCACCAGGAGCTCGGCCTGAAGGTGCTCGAACGGGTCAAGGCCGACCTGGAGGTACTCAGCCAGGTCGAGGCCATGCCCCGCCTGGAAGGGCGGCAAATGGTGATGGTGCTGTCACCGAGAAAGAAGAAGTGATCTTTGCGGGCAAGCCCGGAAGAATCATCCTCCGGAGCGCGCAGCGCGAAGGAGGATAGGCAGCAAGTACCACCCCGCCGTCGCGCTACGCGCTGCGGCGGGTAACCCGGTGCCATCGTCCGTCGCGCGTTGCGCTTCGGAGGACGTGCGCCAGATATAAGTGCAGCGGGGCATTTCAAGCGGGGCCAGGCGCTCCCGCCCTGCGGCATATAAAAAGAGAAAGGGCAGAAAATGCCGAAGATGAAGACCAAGAAGAGCGCAGCGAAGCGATTCAAGATTCGCGCCAGCGGCTCGATCAAGCGGGGCCAGGCGTTCAAGCGTCACATCCTGACCAAGAAGACCACGAAGAGCAAGCGCCACCTGCGCGGACCGGTGAACCTGCACCCGGCCGACGACAAATCGGTGCGTCGCATGCTCCCCAATGGTTGAGCACGCCGCCTGATCCCCGCCCATATCCCGACTTGAATAGCCAGAGGAAACTGCCATGCCCCGAGTTAAACGCGGCGTAACGGCGCGCGCGCGCCACAAGAAGGTCCTGTCTGCTGCCAAGGGTTTTACCCAGCGGCGCAATAACGTCTTCCGGGTCGCCAAGGAAGCGGTCATGAAGGCGGGCCAGTACGCCTACCGCGACCGGCGGACCAAGAAGCGGGTGTTCCGCTCGCTGTGGATCGCGCGCATCAACGCGGCCACGCGCGAGCACGGCATGTCGTACAGCGTGTTCATGAACGGCCTGAGCAAGGCCCAGATCGAGATCGACCGCAAGGTCCTGGCCGACATGGCGGTGCTCGACAAGCCGGCGTTCGCGGCGATCGTCGCGCAGGTCAGGTCCAACCTGGCCGCTGCGGCCTAGCACCGGCTCCGGGCAGCCGGCCGCATTCGGAACGGGCGCTGCGGCGCCCGTTGCCGTCGGTGCGCCGCCCGGACCCGGCACGGCGCGCTCCCGATCCCGATGGATCCGCTCGATACCCTGATCCAAGACGCCCAGCAGGCCTTCGCCGCGGCGACGGCGCCGGCCGCGCTCGAGAACGAGAAGGCGCGCTTCCTGGGAAAGGGCGGCAGCCTCACGGAACTGCTCAAGGGGCTGGCGCGCCTGTCGCCCGACGAAAAGCGCAGCGAAGGCGCACGCATCAACGCCGCCAAGGCGCGCATCGAGGCGCTGCTGCAGGCGCGCCGCGACGAACTGGCGCGCCTCGAGCTGGACCGGCGGCTGTCGGCCGAGGCGGTCGACGTGAGCCTGCCCGGGCGCGGCCGCGCCGGCGGCGGCATCCATCCGATCCTGCGCACCTGGATGCGCGTGGAGGAAATCTTCGCCTCGATCGGCTTCGCGGTGGCCGAAGGCCCGGAGATCGAGAACGACTGGTACAACTTCACCGCGCTCAACAATCCGGAGAACCATCCGGCGCGCTCGATGCAGGACACCTTCTACGTCGACGCCAACGACGCCCAGGGCAAGCCCCTGCTGCTGCGCACGCATACGTCGCCAATGCAGGTGCGCTACGCGCGCCACACGCCGCCGCCGATCCGCGTGATCGCGCCCGGCCGCACCTACCGTGTCGACAGCGATGCCACGCACTCGCCGATGTTCCACCAGGTAGAGGGGCTGTGGATCGACGAGAACGTCAGCTTCGCCGACCTCAAGGGCGTCTATACCGACTTCCTGCGCCGCTTCTTCGAAAGCGACGACCTGCAGGTGCGCTTCCGGCCGTCGTACTTTCCGTTCACCGAGCCGTCGGCCGAGATCGACATGATGTTCACCAGTGGCCCGCGCAAGGGGCGCTGGCTGGAGATCTCCGGCGCCGGCCAGGTGCATCCGCTGGTGGTGCAGAACTTCGGGCTCGATCCGGAACGCTACATCGGCTTTGCCTTCGGCTCGGGCCTGGAGCGTCTGACCATGCTGCGCTACGGCGTCAGCGACCTGCGCCTGTTCTTCGAGGGCGATCTGCGCTTTCTCGAGCAGTTCCAGCGTTGAGGTGCCATGAGAATCCCGCTCGAATGGTTGCGCGAAATGGTGTCGACCCCGCTGGATGCGGCGGCGCTGTCGCACCGGCTGACCATGGGAGGCCTGGAGGTCGAAGACGAGGTCATGGCGGCCGCCTTCACCGGCGTGGTCGTCGGGCGCGTGGTGCAGGTCGAGCGCCATCCCAATGCCGACCGGCTCAACGTGTGCCAGGTCGACGCCGGCGAGCCGGCGGCCCGCACCATCGTCTGCGGTGCACCCAATGTGGCGCCCGGCCTGCTGGTGCCCTGCGCGCTGCCCGGAGCGCGGTTGCCGGGCGATTTTGCCATCACCGTGTCCGCGGTGCGCGGCGTGGCGTCGGCGGGCATGCTGTGTTCGGCGCGCGAACTGGGGTTGTCCGAGGACAGCCAGGGCCTGCTGGTGCTGGACGACGGTCTGGTGCCGGGCACCGACCTGCGGGTGGCGCTCGGACTGGACAGCCCGGTCTTCGACATCAAGATGACGCCCAACCGCGGCGACTGCCTGAGCGTCCTGGGCGTGGCGCGCGACCTGGCGGCGCTCATCGGCACGCCATTGCGCGCACCGCCGGCGGCACCCGTGCCGGTCACGCTCGACGAACGCCTGCCGGTGCGCATCGACGCGCCGGACCTGTGCGGCCGCTTCACCGGGCGCATTGTCCGCGGCCTGGATGCGCGGGCGGCAACGCCGGCGTGGATGAAGCGCCGCCTCGAGCAGTGCGGCCAGCGGCCGGTCTCGGCGCTGGTCGACATCTCCAACTACGTGATGCTCGAAATGGGGCAGCCCACGCACGTCTTCGACCTGGCGCGCGTGCGCGGCGGCCTGCAGGTGCGCTGGGGCCTGCCGGGCGAGTCGCTGACCCTGCTCAATGACCAGCGCGTCGCGGTCGACGGCAGCGTCGGCGTGGTGGCCGACGATGCGGGCGCCGAGTCCATCGCCGGCATCATGGGCGGGTTGGCCACGGCCGTGACGCTCGATACCCGGGACGTCTACCTCGAGGCGGCCTTCTGGTGGCCCGAATCCATCCAGGGCCGGCCGCGGCGCTACAACTTTTCCACCGAGGCGGCGCACCGCTTCGAACGCGGGGTCGATTTCGCGGGTACCGGCGCGGCCCTGGAACGGCTCACGCAGCTGATCGTGCAGGTCTGCGGCACGGCGGCCACGCGCGTCGGGCCACTGGAGGACACCGTGGCCCGCCTGCCGGAGCGTGCGCCGGTAGAGCTGCGGCTGGGGCAGTTGCAGCGCGTGCTGGGCGTGGCGCTCGACGGCGCGGTCGCGACGTCGTGTCTTGAGCGCCTGGGCCTGCCGGTGACGCGCAGCGGCGCGAACTTGCGTGTCGTGCCGCCGAGCTTTCGCTTCGACCTGCAGCGCGAGGTCGACCTCATCGAGGAAGTGGCGCGGGTGCACGGCTACGACCGTATTCCGGCCGAGGCGCCGCGCGCGCCCGCCAGGATGTGCGTGCGCCCGGAAGACCGCCGGGGCGCGCACGATCTGCGCCGTGCGATGGCCCGCGCCGGCTACCAGGAACTCGTCAATTTCAGCTTCGTTCCGGAGGCCTGGGAGAGCGCCTTCGGCGCCGACCCGGAGGGCCGCATCGGTGTGCTCAATCCGATCGCCGAGCAATACTCGGTGATGCGCAGTTCGCTGCTGGGCGGCCTGCTGGCCAACCTGCGCTACAACCTGAACCGCCAGGCCAGCCGCGTGCGCACCTTTGAATTGGGCGCGGTGTTCATCCGCGACCCGGCGCAGGCCGATGGCCCGGTCGCCGTGGCCGGCATCGCCCAGCCCCAGCACCTGGCGGCACTGGCCTTCGGCGCAGCCGACGACGAGCAGTGGGGCATACGGGCGCGGCCGATGGATTTCTTCGACATCAAGGGCGACCTGGAGACGCTGCTCGCGCCGCTGGAGGCGCGCTTCCAGGCACCAGCGGCCGCACTGCCGGCCGGCGCGCTAGGTGCCGCATTGCACCCTGGACGCTGTGCGCAGGTCTTCCTGGGCGAGATGGCTATCGGCTGGATCGGCGAACTGCATCCACGCCTGTGCGCGTTCTTCGAATTGCCCTCGGCGCCGCTGCTCTTCGAGGTGGCAGTCGCTCCGCTGCTGGACATCGGCCTGCCGCGGGTGACCGACGTGCCGCGCTTTCCGGCTCTGGTGCGCGATATCGCCGTCTGGCTGGACCACGCCGTGGCCGCCGGTGCCGTGCTCGAGGACCTGCGCCGCGAGGTTGCCGCCCAGCCGACCCTGTCAACGGTACGGTCTATCCGGCTCTTCGACGTCTTTCGGCCGGCAAGCGCCGACAATAGCGCCAATCCACCTCCGGAAAGCTCGCACAATGCACCGAATAAGGACGCTAGCGGCTTGTTAAATAAGGAGAAAAGTCTTGCGTTCCGAATTGTTCTGCAAGATACTCAGCGTTCGCTGGCGGAAGCCGATGCAGATACGGCGCGGGCGGCAATCGTCGCGCACCTGATGCAGCGGTGGGGCGCGCGGGTGCGTCAGTAGGGTGGCGGTCGGCGGCTTTTCCTTTATTGCGGCATTTACCTGCGGCCCATGAGTTCCTTCAAATTTCCCGAACTGCCGACGGCGGGAAGCCTCGCCTCCAAGCGCAAGCCGGCCGATATCGAGCGCGACGCCCGCACGATGACCAAGGCTGAAATCGCCGACGCACTCTTCGAGCACCTCGGGCTGAACAAGCGCGAAGCCAAGGACATGGTCGACGGCTTCTTCGACGAAATCTGCCAGGCGCTGGCGCGCGGCGAGTCGGTCAAGTTGTCCGGTTTCGGCAATTTCCAGCTGCGCGACAAGCCCACCCGGCCGGGACGCAATCCCAAGACGGGCGAGGAAATCGCCATAACCGCCCGCCGCGTCGTGACCTTCCACGCCAGCCAGAAGCTCAAGGCGACGGTCACGCGCACGTCCGGGCGCTGATCGCGCCGGCACCGACTCCGCATCCGCAGCGGCGCACCGATGAGCAAGCCTGCCGGCGCCGACCGCGATGGAGCGGTGAACCTGCCCTCGATCCCGGCCAAGCGCTACTTCACGATCGGCGAAGTCAGCGACCTGTGCGCGGTCAAGCCCCACGTGTTGCGCTACTGGGAGCAGGAGTTCACCCAGCTCAAGCCTGTCAAGCGCCGCGGCAACCGGCGCTACTACCAGCACCACGAAGTACTGCTGATCCGCCGCATCCGCGAACTGCTCTACGAACAGGGCTTCACGATCAACGGTGCCCGCAACCGGCTGGAAAGCAGCATGGGCGCTGCGCGGCGGCGCGGGGGCCGCGCGCCAGCGGCCGATGGCCTGGACGCTGCGGCGCCGGACGGGGCTGCGGACGACGCGATGACCGCCAACGGGTCGTCGACCGCGGCCGACGCGGCAGGGCTGCGCGCCGAACTGGAGAGCATCCGCGCGCTGCTGGCCAGCGCGCCGCGGTCGGCACCCGATCCTGCCTGAGCGCCGCCGGCGATCGCGCCGGCCCGTGTACAATCCCGTTCCTTCGGGGCGTAGCGCAGCCTGGTAGCGCACTTGCATGGGGTGCAAGGGGTCGCGAGTTCGAATCCCGCCGCCCCGACCAATTGAATCGCGTGGTGCCGAATCCGGTTTCCGCGAAAACGCCTGAATCGGCCGGGGTTACGCCCCGGCCAATAGAAGCCCGCACGGAAGTCCGCTGCGGGCTTCTTGTTTATTGCACGAGCAGCGCTATTTGACCTTCAGATTGCTCTTCACGGATTTGACGCCGGCCACGCCCTGCGCGATCTTGACTGCAATCTTGGCCATGTCCGCCGTGTCTACCGTTCCGCCCAGGGTCACGTCGCCCTTGAAGGTATTGACGCTGATCTCGGTGACCTTCAGGGTGTTGTCGCGCAGGATCGCGGCCTTTACCTTGGTCGTGATGACGCTGTCGTCGAAGAACTCCCCGGTGCCTTCCTCGGTGGGCGTGGAGGCGCAGCCGATCAGGGTCAGCGTGGCCGTTCCCAGGATGATGCTCGCGAGCACCATGTAAATGGCAGTCATGTTCACGCTCCCGAAATGGATGGTTCGCAATGGCGCCAGCGTTGCCGGCAGGCGATTAAACACCATTGCGCGCCGCGGTGCTTGCCGGTGGCCCGGGCCGGCCGGTACGCGCCGCGCGCAACCCGGATGCGCGCCGCTGCGTCCTCGGGGCGTGCAACATTGCGCCTGCGGCCTCAGGGCTTGAAGTCGAGTTCAAGCGGAAAGACAGCCGCCTGTCCTGGGGGATCGAAGGTCCACGTCATCAGCGTCTGCTGGACGTCGGCGTCGTAGACCTGCGCCGGGGTGGCCTTGACGAGCTCGACGCTGTCGACCGTGCCGCTCGCGTTCACGTGCAGGCGCACGAGCAGGCGGCCGCTGTCGACCCCGACACGCCGGGCCCGGCGGGACAGCACCGGCACCGCGCGGTTGCGGGGCGTCAAGGTTGCCGGCGTGGCAGTCGCACTCGCGGGCGGCGCGGCCGCGACGCTCGCGCTCGCAGGCGCGGGGGTGGGTGCCGCCGCTACGGTGGGTGGAGCGGGCGGTGGCGGTGGCGGTGCGATCGCCGGTGCCGGTTCGGGACTGGACCGGGCGGGCGTGCTGGCCGGGGCTGTCGGCGCAGGGACGGGCTTTTCTGCCGGCGGCAACGGCG
>JBBISD010000021.1:0-38077 GCA_037441485.1 Burkholderiales bacterium | reverse complement strand
TCGCGCCGGAAGCCGCGCAGGAAGAACTGCATCTGCTCGTGCGCCATCGTGTGGTGCGTCACCTCGCCGACGAAGGTCCGGCGCTGGTCGGCATCGGGCAGTTCGCCGTACAGGATCAGGTGGCAGACCTCGAGGAAGTCGCACTGGGTCGCGAGCTGCTCGATGGGATAGCCGCGATACAGCAGTTCGCCCTTGTCGCCGTCGATGTAGGTGATGCTGGAGTTGCACGACGCGGTCGACAGGAAACCCGGGTCGTAGGTGAACTTGCCGGTCTTGGCGTACAGCGCGCGGATATCGATGACGTCCGGGCCGATGCTGCCGTTGTACAGCGGCAGTTCCAGGGAGGGTGTCCCGTCGCTGAAGCTCAGCGTGGCCTTGTGGTTCGAGGGTTTCAGTGACATCGCGGTATCCCCAGGAGTGGTTTCGATCCCAAATCCAAAATCTGCCGCCGGGCTGTCGCGCCGCGTCAGACCGCGCGCAGCTGCGCCAGTACCGTGTGCATGGCCGGCGCGTCCAGCGCCAGGGGCAGCTCGGCGCGGCCCAGTGCGAGGTCGAGCAGCTCGCCGTCGGGCAGCGCCAGCAGCCGCCCCAGCGCCTCGAGCGCCGCGGTGTCGAGCGCCGCGCCGTGGCGCTCGAAGTAGCGCCCCAGCAGCAGGTCGTTTTCCAGCAGGCCGCGCCGCGCCTGCCAGCGCAGGCGGCGCAACGCCACCGCCGGCGGCGCATCGGCGCCATCGGCGCCGGCGCCCGGCGCCGCGGTTCCGGGCGCCGCCAGGGTCGCAACGGCGAGCGGGACGCCAGACGCCGGCATCAGATCTCCCGGCGGACCATCATGTCCTTGATCTTGCCGATCGCCCGTGTCGGGTTCAGGCCCTTCGGGCAGACGTCGACGCAGTTCATGATCGTATGGCAGCGGAACAGGCGGTACGGGTCCATCAGGTTGTCCAGGCGCTCGGCCGTGGCCTCGTCGCGGCTGTCGGCGATGAAGCGGTAGGCCTGCAGCAGGCCGGCCGGGCCGACGAACTTGTCCGGATTCCACCAGAAGCTCGGACACGAAGTCGAGCAGCAGGCGCACAGGATGCACTCGTACAGGCCGTCGAGCTCCTCGCGCTGGCGCGGCAACTGCAGGCGTTCCTTCTCGGGGGGTGCGACCGTGTTGACCAGGTAGGGCTTGATCGAGTGGTACTGGTTGAAGAAGTCGCTCATGTCGACGATCAGGTCGCGCACCACCGGCAGCCCGGGCAGCGGCCGCAGCACGATGGGCTGGGCCAGTTCACGCAGGTTGGTGATGCACGCCAGGCCGTTGCGCCCGTTGATGTTCATCGCGTCGGAGCCGCACACGCCCTCGCGGCAGGAGCGCCGGAACGACAGGCTGTCGTCGACATCAGCCTTGATGCGCATCAGCGCGTCGAGCAGCATCTTGTCGTGCGCGTGCAGCCGCACCTCGAGGTCCTGCAGGTATGGCCGGGCATCCTTCTCGGGGTCGTACCGGTAGATGCGGAAGCGGACGGTGCCGCTGCCGGCGCTGCGCGCGCTCACCGGGGCGGCGACGGTACTCGTGGCGGTCATGCGCGGGTGTCCTTGCGGGTTGGCGGGGTCATGGCGGCGCGGCGGCCCGGTTCGGCGATCAGAACGTGCGCTTTTTGGGCGCGAAACTCTCGACCGTCAGCGGCGTGAGCTGTACCGGCTTGTACTGCAGGCCGCGCGCGTCGGCGAACCACAGCGAGTGCTTGATCCACTGCGCATCGTTGCGCTCCGGGAAGTCGTCGCGGGCATGCGCGCCGCGGCTCTCGGTGCGCGCCAGCGCCGACTCGACGGTGGCCCGCGCGGCGGCGACCAGGTTGGACAGCTCGATGGCCTCGACACGGGCAGTGTTGAAGATGCGCGACTTGTCCTGGATGGCGATGTTGCCGGCGCGCTGCGCCAGTTCGGCGACCTTGCGCACGCCCTCCGCGAGCAGCGCGCCGGTGCGGAAGACCCCGCAATGGGCCTGCATCGCGCGGCGCAGGTCGGCCGCGACGGCCTGGGTGCGCTCGCCGCCCTTGCGCGCATCCAGCGCCGCCAGCTGCGCCAGCGTCGCATCGCCGGCATCGGCCGGCGTCGGCTTGTGCGCCCCGCCACCGGCCAGTGCCGCGACGATGTGGTTGCCGGCCGCGCGTCCGAACACGATCAGGTCGAGCAGCGAATTGGTGCCCAGGCGGTTGGCGCCGTGCACCGAGACGCACGAGCATTCGCCGATCGCATACAGGCCGCCGACCACCGCGGCGGGCGTGCCGTCGTGCGGCGCCACGACCTGGCCGTGCACGTTGGTCGGAATGCCGCCCATCTGGTAGTGGATGGTCGGCACCACCGGGATCGGCTCGCGGATGGGGTCGACGTTGGCAAACTTGAGCGCGATCTCGCGGATCGAGGGCAGCCGCTTCATGATGGTCTCGGCGCCCAGGTGGTCGAGCTTGAGCATAACGTGGTCGTGCTCCGGGCCGCAGCCGCGCCCTTCCTTGATCTCCTGGTCCATCGAGCGCGAAACGAAGTCGCGCGGCGCCAGGTCCTTGAGCGTCGGCGCGTAGCGCTCCATGAAGCGCTCGCCGCGCGCGTTGAGCAGGATACCGCCCTCGCCGCGCACGCCCTCGGTGATCAGCACGCCGGCACCAGCCACCCCGGTGGGATGGAACTGCCAGAATTCCATGTCCTGCAGCGGCAGGCCGGCGCGCGCCACCATGCCCAGGCCGTCGCCGGTGTTGATATAGGCATTGGTTGAGGCCGCGAAGATGCGGCCGGCCCCGCCGGTGGCCAGCACCGTGACCTTGCTCTCCAGCAGCACGGTCTGGCCACTTTCCATTTCCAGCGCCACCACGCCGACGCACTCGCCCTCGGCGTCGAGCACCAGGTCGAGCGCCATGTATTCAACGAAGAACTGCGTGCGCGCCGCCACGTTGCACTGGTAGAGCGTATGCAGCAGCGCATGGCCGGTGCGGTCGGCCGCAGCGCAGGCGCGCGGCACCGGCTTCTCGCCGAAGTTGGCCGAATGCCCGCCGAAGGGCCGCTGGTAGATGGTGCCGTCCGGATTGCGGTCGAAGGGCATCCCCAGGTGCTCGAGCTCGTACACGGCGTTGGGCGCTTCGCGGCACATGAACTCGATGGCGTCCTGGTCGCCGAGGTAGTCCGAACCCTTGACGGTGTCGAACATGTGCCACAGCCAGTCGTCCTCGGTCATGTTGCCCAGCGAGGCGCCGATGCCGCCCTGCGCCGCCACGGTGTGCGAACGCGTGGGAAACACCTTGGTGAGCACCGCCACGCTCAGGCCGGCGCGTGCCAGCTGCAGCGAGCAGCGCATGCCGGCGCCGCCGGCGCCCACGATCACCGCATCGAATCGACGGCGTGCCAGGGCCATGGTGTTCAGACGCTCCAGAGAATTTGCACGGCCCACAGCACGCAGTACAGCAGCCAGAGGATCGTGGCGGCGTGCAGCGCCAGCCGCACGCCGGTGTGGCGGATGTAGTCCATCCATATGTCGCGCACGCCGATCCAGGCGTGGTAGCACAGCGCGATGACGGCCAGCGCGGTCAGCAGCTTCGCCGGCAACGGCGCGAAGATCGCCGCCCAGCCGGGATAATCGGTGCGCCCGCCCAGCAGCAGCGCGCCGGCCAGCAGCAGCACGAAGGCCAGCAGGATCAGCGCGGTGACGCGCTGGACGAGCCAGTCGCGCACCCCGTAGTGGGCGCCGGCGGACACGCGCCGCAGCGGGGGCGTCATCCGGGGTACCCGAACAGGAACAGGCCGAAGGCGGCCGCCAGCGGCACGCTCACGCCGAACACGATCCACGAACTGCGGCGCGCCGCGGCGCGCTCGCCGCCGATGTGCAGGTCGAGCAGCAGG
The DNA here is from genome assembly GCA_037441485.1 of Burkholderiales bacterium. Classification (GTDB taxonomy): domain Bacteria; phylum Pseudomonadota; class Gammaproteobacteria; order Burkholderiales; family Burkholderiaceae_F; genus GJ-E10. Next base: position 34,204 of record JBBISD010000021.1, on the reverse strand, counting down.
AAGCGCACGCCGGCGCACAGATGGTGCAGCAGCGCCCAGCCCAGGGCCAGCAGCACCAGGCGTGCCACGCCTCCCTGGCAGAACGCCACGAGGCGGTCGAAGCTGTCCTGCGAACTCAGGCTCAGGTCGAGCAGCCACAGCAGCAGCGGCAGCAGCAGGAACATCAGCAGGCCGCTGATCCGATGCAGGATGGAGACGATTCCGGGAACGGGCAGGCGGTAGCGGACCAGGTCGCCGATCCCGAGGTTGCGGATCTGCGGCCGATGTACCGGACGGGAGGGATTCGGGTTGGTCATGATCTCGGGATGGCCGGCGGTGGGGTGACCGGTTCGCCGCGTCGAGCCGCTATTCTGACGCAATTCGGGCCGCGGCGAAAAACGCCGCCGCCGCGTGCACGGTACCGCGGGCGCGGCGGGCCGCTGTCATGCCAGCGTGTTGTGATAGTAGTGACCATGGGTGACGCAGTGGCCGATGCGCACCTCGACCGGCCGGTCGCCATAGGTGAAAGATACGCGTTCCACGAGCAGCAGCGGGCTGCCGGGCGCCACCTCCAGCAGCGCGGCGGTCGGCGCATCCGCGGCCACGGCGCGCAGGTGCTCGTCGGCACGGATCATCGGCACGCCGAACTCGGACTCGAACAGGCCGTACAGCGGGCCGCTGTAGGCCGACAGGCGCTCGAAGCTCAGGCCGCGGAACATGCGCCCCGGCAGCCAGATGTCGTCGAGCACCACCGGCGCGGCATCGAAGCGCAGCAGCCGGCGCACGAAGACGACGCTGGCGCCGGCCTTGAGGTCGAGGCGCGCGGCGATCTCGAGCGGCGCGCGCAGGCGGCGGCATTCGATGAACTGGCTGTGCGCGGCCGGCACCGAGCCGTCGTCGCCCAGCAGCCGCAGGAAGCGGTACTGCGAGCGCGGCTCGTGGTGCGTGGCCACGAACGTGCCCTTGCCCTGGCGGCGCACCAGCAGGTTCTCCGCGGCCAGTTCGTCGATCGCCTTGCGCACTGTGCCCTGGCTCACCTGGAAGCGCGCCGCCAGTTCGATCTCGCTGGGAATGGCGGCGCCCGGCTTCCAGTCGCCCCGGCGCAGGCTGTCGACCAGCAAGCGCTTGATTTGCTTGTACAAAGGCGAGAACACCGCCGCCCGGTCCGGGCGTGCGGCGGCGGGAGGATGGGAGGCGCTGGCGAGGCTCATGGCCCTAGTGGACCAGAAGCCGGGACGAAGCGCAAGATAATCTTATGTCTTATATATGAGCTGGGGTATAGTGGGCGCGCGCCGAGTGCTGTGGCCGGGCAGGATTACACTTTTTCGTCGTTCCGCCAATCCGTGCCGGCACCACCCGCCTCCAGGAGAACCGCGATGAGCTCACCGTCCGCCGCCCCCGTCCACGTCGCCGTCACCGGTGCCGCCGGCCAGATCGGGTACTCGCTGCTGTTTCGCATCGCCTCCGGCGAGATGCTCGGGCCCCAGCAGCCGGTGGCGCTGCACCTGCTGGAGATTCCCGACGAAAAGGCACAAAAGGCCCTCAAGGGCGTGATGATGGAGCTCGACGACTGCGCCTTTCCGCTGCTGGCCTCGCAGCAGGCGTTCAGCGACCCGGCCCAGGCCTTTCGCGACATCGACATCGCCCTGCTGGTGGGGGCGCGCCCGCGCGGGCCGGGCATGGAGCGCAAGGACCTGCTGGCCGCCAATGCCCAGATCTTCACCGTGCAGGGCAAGGCGCTGGACGCCGCCGCCAGGCGCTCGGTCAAGGTACTGGTGGTCGGCAATCCGGCCAACACCAATGCGTATATCGCGATGAAGTCGGCCCCGGGACTGGCGGCGCGGCAGTTCACCGCCATGCTGCGCCTGGACCACAACCGCGCGCTGTCGCAGGTCGCCGCGCGCCTGGGCAAGCCGGTGCGCGAGATCGAGCAGATGTGCGTCTGGGGCAACCATTCGACCACGATGTACCCGGACTACCGCTTTGCCACCGTCGGCGGGCGCTCGGTCAAGGAGCTGATCGGCGACGAAAAGTGGAACCGCGAGGTCTTCCTGCCGACGGTCGCCAAGCGCGGCGCCGCCATCATCGACGCGCGCGGCCTGTCGTCGGCGGCGTCCGCCGCCAACGCCGCGATCAGCCACGTCCGCGACTGGGTGCGCGGCACCGACGGGCACTGGACCACGATGGGCATCGTCTCCGACGGCAGCTACGGCATCCCGGCGGGCATGATCTTCGGGTTTCCGGTCGTCTGCGCGGGCGGGGACTACCAGCTGGTGCGCGACCTGCCCATCGACGAGTTCTCGCGCGCCTGCCTGGACAAGACGCTGGCCGAGCTGCTGGAAGAGCGCGCCGGCGTCGAACACCTGCTGGGCTGAGTGCCGTGACCGCCCTTTCGCCGGGCGCCCGGTTCCGCGCCGCGCTGGCCCAGGAACGGCCGCTGCAGATCGTCGGCGCCATCAACGCCCAGCATGCGCTGCTGGCAACGCGCGTCGGCTACCGCGCGCTGTACGTGTCCGGCGGCGGCGTCGCGGCCGGCTCGCTGGGCATGCCCGACCTGGGCATCAACACGCTGGACGATGTGCTCACCGACGTGCGCCGCATCACCGACGTGTGCGACACGCCGCTGCTGGTCGACATCGATACCGGCTTCGGGCCCAGCGCCTTCAATATCGCGCGCACCATCCGCGCGCTGGGCAAGGCCGGCGCGGCGGCCGTGCACATCGAGGACCAGGCCGGTGCCAAGCGCTGCGGGCACCGGCCCAACAAGGAGATCGTGCCGGCGGCCGAGATGGCCGACCGGGTGCGCGCGGCCGTCGACGCGCGCAACGACGACGCCTTCTTCATCATCGCGCGCACCGACGCGCTGGCCGCCGAGGGCCTGGAGCGCGCCATCGAACGCTCGCTCGAGTGCGTGGCCGCCGGCGCGGACGCGATCTTCGCCGAGGCCGTGCGCGACCTGGACAGCTACCGGCGCTTCGTCGCCGCGCTGCCGGTGCCGGTGCTGGCCAACCTTACCGAGTTCGGCCAGACCCCGCTGTTCGGCCTCGACGAGCTGCGCGCCGCCGGCGTCGGCATGGCGCTGTATCCGCTGTCGGCGTTCCGCGCGATGAACCAGGCGGCGCAGCGCGTCTACGAGGCGATCCGCCGCGACGGCACGCAGCGCGCGGTGGTCGACACCATGCAGACGCGCGAACAGCTGTACGAGGTCATCGGCTATCACGCGTTCGAGCGCAAGCTCGACGAGCTCTTCGCGCAACGCAAACCCTGACCCGCGGGACCGCGGGCCTGCAACCGATCCGCAAGGACCACACCGGAGCCGCCATGCCGCCAGCGCCTGCCTCGCCCGCCAGCGGGCCCAAACCGAAGAAATCCGTGGCCCTGTCGGGCGTCGTCGCCGGCAACACCGCGCTGTGCACGGTCGGACGCACCGGCAACGACCTGCATTACCGCGGCTACGACATCCTGGACCTGGCCGCGCACTGCGAGTTCGAGGAGGTGGCCCACCTGCTGATCCACGAGCACCTGCCCAGCGCCGCCGAACTGCGCCAGTACAAGGTCCGCCTGCGCGCGCTGCGCGGCCTGCCGGCGGTGCTGCGCGCCGCCCTCGAATGCCTGCCGGCGGCCACCCACCCGATGGACGTGCTGCGCACCGGCGTGTCGGTGCTCGGCGCGGTGCTGCCGGAGCGGACCGAGCATACGCCCGAGGGCGCGCGCGACATCGCCGACCGGCTGCTGGCCTGCGCCGGATCGATGCTGCTGTACTGGTACCACTACAGCCACGGCGGCCGGCGCATCGACGTCGAGACCGGCGACGATTCGGTCGGCGGCCATTTCCTGCACCTGCTGCACGGCGCGCCGCCGCGCGAGTCCTGGGTGCGGGCGATGCACGCCTCGCTGATCCTCTATGCCGAGCACGAGTTCAACGCCTCGACCTTCACTGCGCGCGTGGTCGCCGGCACGGGCGCGGACTTCCACTCGGCGATCACCGGCGCCATCGGCGCGCTGCGCGGTCCCAGGCATGGCGGCGCCAACGAGGCGGCCTTCGACATCCAGTCGCGCTACCGCGACGCCGACGCGGCCGAAGCCGACATCCGCCGGCGGCTGGAACAAAAGGAGGTGATCATCGGCTTCGGCCATCCGGTCTACACGGTGGGCGATCCGCGCAACCACGTCATCAAGGAGATCGCCCGGCGGCTCAGCGCCGAAGCCGGGTCGCTGCGCCTGTATTCGGTGGCCGAGCGCCTGGAAGCCGTGATGTGGGAGCAGAAGAAGATGTTCCCGAACCTTGACTGGTTCAGCGCCGTGTCGTACCACATGATGGGCGTGCCCACGGCGATGTTCACGCCGCTGTTCGTGGTGTCGCGCATCACCGGCTGGAGCGCGCACATCATCGAACAGCGCATCGACAACAAGATCATCCGTCCCAGCGCCAACTACGTCGGGCCGGAAGACCTCCTCTTCGTGCCGCTGGCGCAGCGTCCCTGAGCCGGCACGCCCGCCCGCACCCTCGCCGGATCCCGCCCCATGTCCTCGACCATCAGCAATGCGCGCCCCAAGCCCGATGCGGTCCTCACCGACATCGCCGACTACGTGCTGAAGAAGCGCATCACCTCGAAGGCCGCCTTCGACACCGCCCGCTTCTGCCTGCTCGATACCCTGGGCTGCGGGTTCGAGGCGCTGACCTATCCGGCCTGCACCAAGTTGCTGGGGCCCATCGTCGCGGGCACGATCGTGCCCGCCGGCGCGCGGGTGCCCGGCACCCCCCACCAGCTCGACCCGGTCCAGGCGGCGTTCAACATCGGCGCCATGATCCGCTGGCTCGACTTCAACGACACGTGGCTGGCCGCCGAATGGGGCCATCCGTCGGACAACCTGGGCGGCATCCTGGCCTGTGCCGACTGGCTGTCGCGCACCGCCGTCGCCGCCGGCCGCACGCCGCTGACCGTGCGCGACGTACTGGACGCGATGATCCGCGCGCACGAGATCCAGGGCTGCCTGGCGCTGGAGAATTCGTTCAACAAGGTGGGCCTCGACCACGTGCTGCTGGTCAAGGTGGCCACCACGGCAGTGGCGTCCCGCCTGCTGGGCCTGAGCCGCGCCGAGACCGTCAATGCGCTGTCGCTGGCCTGGGTCGACGGCCAGGCGCTGCGCACCTACCGGCACGCGCCCAACACCGGATCGCGCAAGAGCTGGGCGGCCGGCGACGCGACCGCCCGGGGGCTGCGCCTGGCGCTGATCGCCCGCACGGGAGAGATGGGCTACCCCTCGGTGCTGAGCGCCAAGACCTGGGGCTTCTACGACGTATCGTTCGGCGGCAAGCCCTTCCGCTTCCAGCGGCCGTACGGCAGCTACGTGATGGAGAACGTGCTCTTCAAGATCTCCTTTCCGGCGGAATTCCACTCGCAGACGGCCGTCGAGGCGGCCATGGCCCTGCACCGCGAACTGGCCCGGCTCGGGCGCAGCGCCGGGGACATCCGCCGCATCACGATCCGCACCCACGAAGCGTGCCTGCGCATCATCGACAAGAAGGGACCGCTGCACAATCCGGCCGACCGCGACCACTGCATCCAGTACATGGTCGCCGTCCCCATCCTGTACGGGCGCCTGACGGCCCAGGACTACGAGGACGCGGTGGCGCGCGACCCGCGCATCGACCGGCTGCGCGAGCGGATCGTCTGCGTCGAGAACAAGGCATTCACACGGGACTATCATGATCCCGACAAGCGGTCGATCGCCAACGCGCTGACGGTGGAATTCACCGACGGCACGAAGCTCAAGGAAGTGCTGGTCGAATACCCGATCGGTCACCGCCGCCGCCGCAAGGAAGGCATGCCGGTGCTGATGGAAAAATTCGCCCGCAACCTGGCGCGGGTATTTTCCGAAAGGCAGGCCGCCGGGATCCTGGCGCTGGCCACCGATGCCCGCCGGCTGGACGCAACGCCGGTCCACGAATTCGTGGACCGCATGGTCATTTGAGGCGGCCCGCCGCCCGCGCACAAGGAGCACCCGAGATGCCGACGACATTGCCCGCCCGCCTTGCGCGCCGCGCCGCCCGCCTGGCGCTGGCCGGCCTGGCGCTGGGCCTGGGAGCCTGCGCCACCACGTACGACCTGACCCTGATGCCGCGCGACAGCGGTGCGGTGACCTACGGCACGGCCCAGGACCTGGGCAACGGCCAGGCCACGGTGTCGATCACCGTCAAGGACAGGATCTACGTCGGCACCTGGGTGCAGGTCACGCCGGAGAACTCGACCGACTACGTCGGCGCATCGGTGTGGGGCTGGGGCGGCTGGGGCTCGTTCGGCACGATCAACCGCAGCTACGGCACCAGCACGGCCAAGGCGCTGCTGCAGTCCTCCGACGGCAGCGGCATGCGCTGCGACTTCTTCGGCCTTACCGGCGGTACCGGCACCGGCCGCTGTACCGACGACAAGGCCGTGGTGTACGACGTTCAAATCCGTTCACGGAACTCAAAATGACCCTTCCCGATCCTTTCCACTGCCTGCGTGACCTGCCCGGCGTCGCCGGTGCCCGCTACTACCAGCTGGCGGCGCTGGAGTCCGCCGGCCTGGGGCGCATCTCCCGGCTGCCGGTGTCGATCCGCATCGTGCTCGAATCGGTGCTGCGCAATTGCGATGGCCGCAAGGTGACCGCCGAGCACGTGCGCCAGCTCGCCGCGTGGCGGCCCACGGCCGAGCGCGTCGATGAAATCCCGTTCGTCGTCGCCCGGGTCGTGCTGCAGGACTTCACCGGCGTGCCGCTGCTGGCCGACCTGGCCGCCATGCGCAGCGTGGCGGTGCGCTCCGGCCAGGACCCCAAGCGCATCGAACCGCTGGTGCCGGTCGACCTGGTCGTCGACCACTCGGTGATGATCGACCATTTCGGCACGCCCGAGGCGCTCGACCTGAACATGGCGCTGGAATTCCACCGCAACAAGGAGCGCTACCAGTTCATGAAGTGGGGCATGCAGGCGTTCGACACCTTCGGCGTCGTGCCGCCCGGCTTCGGCATCGTCCACCAGGTCAACCTCGAATACCTCGCGCGCGGCGTGCACCGCAACGCCGCCGGCGTCGTCTACCCCGATACGCTGGTGGGCACTGACAGCCACACCACGATGATCAACGGCATCGGCGTGGTCGGCTGGGGCGTGGGCGGCATCGAGGCCGAGGCCGCCATGCTGGGCCAGCCGGTGTATTTCCTCACGCCCGACGTGATCGGCGTCGAGCTCACCGGCCAGCTGCGCGGCGGGGTGACTGCCACCGACCTCGTGCTCACCATCACCGAAATGCTGCGCAAGGAGAAGGTCGTCGGCAAGTTCGTCGAGTTCTTCGGCAGCGGCACGGCCGGTCTGTCGCTGCCGGACCGGGCGACGATCGCCAACATGGCGCCCGAATACGGCGCCACCATGGGATTCTTCCCGGTGGACGACAAGACCCTGGCGTATTTCGAGGGCACGGGCCGCAGCGCCGAGGAAATCGCCCGCTTTGCCGCGTACTTCAAGGCGCAGGGCCTCTTCGGCGTCGCGCAGCCCGGCCAGATCGACTACACCAAGGTGGTGCGCCTGGACCTGGCCAGCGTGGCGCCGTCGCTCGCGGGGCCCAAGCGTCCCCAGGACCGGATCGAGATCGGCAAGGTCAAGGCGAACTTTGTCGAGCTGTTCTCGCGGCCGCCCGCGCAAAATGGCTTCAACCAGCCGGCCCACAACCTGCACCGCAGCGTCCCGACCGCCAGCGGCTACACCATCGCCAGCGGCGACGTGCTGATCGCCGCCATCACGTCCTGCACCAATACCAGCAACCCGAGCGTGCTGCTGGCCGCCGGCCTGCTCGCCAAGAAGGCGGTCGAGGCCGGCCTGCGCGTCAAGCCGCAGGTCAAGACCTCGCTGGCCCCGGGTTCGCGCGTGGTCACCGAATACCTGCAGCGCACCGGGCTGCTGCCCTACCTGGAGAAGCTGGGCTTCAACGTCGCGGCCTACGGCTGCACGACCTGCATCGGCAATGCCGGCGACCTGCGTCCGGAAATCGTCGAGGCGATCACCCAGAACGACCTGGTCTGCGCGGCGGTGCTGTCGGGCAATCGCAATTTCGAGGCGCGCATCCACCCCAACCTGAAGGCCAATTTCCTGGCCTCGCCGCCGCTGGTCGTCGCCTATGCGATCGCCGGCACCGTGCTGCGCGACCTGATGACCGAGCCGGTGGGCATTGGCACCGGCGGCCGCAAGGTCTGGCTGGGCGACATCTGGCCGACCGGCGCCGAAGTCGAGGCACTGCTGCCGCTGGCCATGGATCCGCAGGCCTTCCGCAGCAACTACGGCCGCGTCAAGTCCGAACCGGGGCGGCTGTGGCAGGCGGTGGCGGGCGGCAGCGGCCAGACCTATGCGTGGCCGGAGTCCACGTACATCGCCGAACCACCCTTCTTCGCCGACTTCTCGATGCAGCCATCGGCCGCCGCGCCGCCAGTGAAGAACGCCCGGGCGCTGGCGGTGTTCGGCGATTCGATCACCACCGACCACATCTCGCCGGCCGGTTCGATCAAGGACAGCTCGCCGGCAGGCCGCTGGCTAACCGAGCATGGCGTGAGCAAGGCCGATTTCAACAGCTACGGCGCCCGGCGCGGCAACCACGAGGTGATGATGCGCGGCACCTTTGCCAACGTCCGCATCAAGAACCTGATGGTGCCGCCGGCCGCGGACGGTTCGCGCATCGAGGGTGGCATCACGATCCATCGGCCCTCGGGCGACCGGCTGCCGATCTACGATGCCGCGATGCGCTACCGGGCGGCTGAGGTGCCGACCATCGTCTTCGGCGGCGAGGAGTACGGCACCGGGTCGTCGCGCGACTGGGCCGCCAAGGGCACCCAGCTGCTGGGCGTGCGCGCCGTGGTGGCGCGCAGCTTCGAGCGTATCCATCGCAGCAACCTGGTCGGCATGGGCGTGCTGCCGCTGCAGTTCAACGGCAGCGACAGCGCCGAGTCGCTGCAGATCGTCGGCGACGAGACTTTCGACCTCCTGGGGCTCGAGGACCTGCATCCGCGCCAGCAGGTGACGCTGGCGATCCGCCGCGCCGATGGCGCCCTGCGCACCGTCGAGCTCACGCTGCGCATTGATACCCCGATCGAGGTGGACTACTACCGGCACGGGGGGATACTGCCGTTCGTGCTGCGTCAGCTGCTGGCGGCGTAGATTTTCCCGGCAGCAGCGACCCTCGCCCGCGCCCCTCTGCCCGAGGGCGAGGCGGGAGCTTTCGCGCCGTTGCCGCGCGTCGTGATCGACACCAATGTCTGGCTTGACCTGTACGTGTTCGGCGACGCCGCCGCGCAGCCGCTTGCGCAGGCGCTGGTCGCGCGCCGGCTGCAGGCGGTGCGCAGTGCGGCCACCGACCACGAGTTGCCGCTGGTGCTGGCGCGGGCGCCGATTGCCGGGCGGTGCGCGCTGGCACCGGCGGTTCCGGCGGTGGCCGCGCTGCTCGCCGCCGCGCCGGCCGCCGGCGGCGATGCGGCCGGATGCCTGCTGCGCTCCTGGCAGCAACTGGCCATTGCCGGCGAGGTCTCGGCCAGCGCGCCGTGGCAGTGCACCGACACCGACGACCAGAAGTTCCTCGACCTGGCCGCCAGCTGCGGCGCGGCGCTGTTGTTGAGCAAAGACCGCGCGCTGCTGCGCCTGGCCGGCCGTGCGCGCCAGCGCCGGCTGGCGATCCTGCCTCCCGCCGCGCTGGCCGCCGCACTTCCCGAGGCCGGCTCGCTCGGATATCGCTGATGCCTGCCGACCGGTCCGCCGATACCGCCGCGCTGCTGGGCCCATCCCGGCTGCCCGGGATCGGCACCACGATCTTCACGGTGATGTCGCAGCTTGCCGTCGAACGCGGTGCGATCAACCTGGGCCAGGGCTTTCCCGACTTCGACGGCGACCCGCGGCTGCACGCACGGGTGACGCAGGCGATGGCGGCCGGGCGCAACCAGTACGCGCCCATGGCCGGCATTGCCGAACTGCGCGCGGCCGTCGCCGCCAAGATCGAGCGCCTGCACGGCCACCGCTACGACGCCGAGCGCGAGGTCACGGTCACCGCCGGTGCCACCCAGGGCATCCTGACCGCCGTGCTGGCCATCGTCCGCCCGGGCGACGAGGTCATCGTGCTGGAGCCGGCATACGACAGCTACGGACCGGCCATCGCGCTGGCCGGCGGGCACCGCGTGGCAGTGCCGCTGGACCACGCGCGGGGCTACCGCGTCGACTGGAACCGGGTCGCCGCTGCCGTGACCCCGCGCACGCGCCTGCTGATCGTCAACTCGCCGCACAACCCCACCGGCAGCATTTTCGACGAAGGCGATATCGCCGCCCTGGAGCAACTGGTGCAGCAGCACGGCATCTTCCTGCTCTCCGACGAGGTGTACGAGCACATCGTCTTCGACGGGGCCGTGCACCGCAGCGTGGCGACCTCGGCCACGCTGGCGGCACGCAGTTTCGTCGTGTCGAGCTTCGGCAAGACCTTCCACACCACCGGCTGGAAGATCGGCACCTGCTGCGCACCGGCGGCCATGAGCGCCGAGTTTCGCAAGGTGCACCAGTTCAACGTGTTCGCCGTGAACCACCCCATGCAGACGGCCATCGCCGGCTTCCTGGAAGACCCGGCGCCGTACGAGGAACTGGGCGCCTTCTACCAGGCCAAGCGCGATCATTTCCTGGCCGGGCTCGCGGCGACGCGCTTTCGCGCCCTGCCCTGCCCGGGGACGTATTTCGTGCTGGCCGACTACCGGGCCATGGCGGCGGAGCCAGAGGCTGTCTTCGCGCGCCGCCTGGTCGAGCACCACGGCGTGGCGGCGATTCCGGTATCGGCCTTCTACCAGGAGCCTTTCGACAACGGCGTCGTGCGCTTCTGCTTCGGCAAGCGCCGCGCGACGCTCGATGCGGCACTGGAGCGGCTGGCGCGCGTCTGAGGCGGCCTGCGGCGCCGCCCGTGGGCGCGCGAACCGCTAGAGAATCTGCGCCGCCACGTCGAAGTCGAGGCGCGGGCCGCGCGGGTAGTTCTTCAATGGATCGGCAACTCCCAGGTTGACCAGGAAATTGGCCTGGCAGCGGCCGTCGGGAAAAAACTCCGCGTTGACGGCGGCGGCGTCGAAACCCGACATCGGACCGCAGTCGAGGCCGAGCGCGCGCGCCGCCAGCAGCAGGTAGGCCCCCTGCAGCGTGCCGTTGCGCAATCCCGCCGACTGCGCCGCCGCCGCATTGCCGGCGAAGATCGGCCGCGCATCGTAGGCCGGATACTGCGCCGGCAGGTGGTCGTAGAAGCACGTATCGGTGGCGACGATCACCGTCACCGGGGCGGCCATGGACTGCGCCACGTTGCCCGGCGACAGGCAGGGCCGGAGCCGATCCTTGGCCGCGGCACTGCGCACGAACACGAAGCGCGCGGGCTGGCAGTTGAACGCGGTCGGACCCCACTTGAGCAGGTCGTACAGCGCCTGCAGCGTGGCATCGGCGATCGTTCCGGGCGCGAAGCCATGCGCGGTATGGGCGCTGCGAAACAGCTGGTCGAGGGCGGCGTCGGTCAGGGGTGCGGTCATGGCGGACTTTCTGCGGGGATCGGAAGGCGTGTCAGGCATCGCCGGCAGCATCGGCATCGCCGCCCGGCGGCAGCAGGCGGGTCGACTGGTCGCTGCTGAGCGCCTCGACGTCCTTGAGCGCACGCTGCATCTGGCGCGTGCGGGTGTCGGCATTCTCCAGCGACTTGGACACGGTGTTGACCTGCTCGCGCACCTTGGTGAGCCATTCGCCGAAGCGTCCGAACTCGGTCTTCACGGCGCCGAGCAGGCGCCAGACCTCGGCCGAGCGCTGCTCGATCGCCAGCGTGCGAAAGCCCATCTGCAGCGTATTGAGCATCGCGAACAGCGTGGTGGGCCCGGCAATCACGACGCGCCGCTCGCGGTTGAGCATGTCGACCAGGCCGGGCCGGCGCAGGATCTCGGCGAACAGGCTTTCCGAGGGCACGAACAGGATCGCGAAGTCGGTCGTATACGGCGGTTCGATGTATTTCTCGCGGATGCTGCGCGCCTCGAGCTTGATGCGCGCCTCCAGCGCCCGCGCCGCCTCCTCGACGGCCAGCGCATCGCCCAGATCCTGGGCCGCCTGCAGGCGCTCGTAGTCCTCGGCGGGGAACTTGGCGTCCAGCGGCAGCCACACGCTGTCGCCGTCGCCACGCCCCGGCAGGCGCACGGCAAAGTCCACGCGTTCGCCCGAACCGGGCCGGGTCGCCACGTTGGCCGCGTACTGGTCGGGCAGCAGTACCTGTTCGAGCAGCGACGCCAGCTGGCCTTCGCCGAATATGCCGCGGATCTTCACGTTGCCCAGTACCCGCTTGAGATCGCCGACGCCGGCCGCCAGCGACTGCATCTCCCCCAGGCCCTGGTGCACCTGCTCCAGGCGCTCGGACACCAGGCGGAACGATTCGCCCAGGCGGGTCTCCAGCGTGGCCTGCAGCTTTTCCTCGACGGTGGCGCGCATCTGGTCGAGCTTGGCCTCGTTGCCGGCCTGCAACGTCTGCAGGCGCGCCTCGAGCGTGCTGCGCACCTCCGCCAGCCCGCGCTGGGTGGCGGCACTGGTCTCGCGCAGCTGGTCCTGCATCGTGCGGCCGTACATGCCGAGCTGTTCGGTATGCGCGCCGGTGGTCTGCGCCAGCTGGGTCCCGAGGAACCCCTGCAGCTGGGCGAGCCGCGCATCGGTCTCGACGCGCGCGACGCTGGCGCCGCTCTCCAGGGCCTGGCGCAGTTCGCGTTCGAGGCGCTCGTTATCCTCGTGCAGCCGCGCGATCGACTGTTCGAGCATGCCGGTGGCGAGCCGCCCGCGCGTGCTGGCGCGGTTCCACGCCACCGCAAAGCCGAGCAGCACGGCCAGGTTGAGCAGGCCCAGGGCCACGGCGGCGGTCATGACGGTATCCACGTTTGCCATGGCAGGGTCGTCGGTCGGTTCGGCAAGGCAGCGGGCTGCGGCGTGGCCGGCATCAGGCGTCGCGCAGCGAGCGCATCGGCGGCGTCGCCAGTATGCGCTGCATGCCCGAACGGCCGCCGAGCCAGGCCGCCGTGATGCCGCCGGCCAGGCCGGCCAGCAGCACCCAGGCGTGCGGCCGGAAGGTGAAATCGAACACGTAATGCGCCAGCGCCGCAGCGATGGCCACCGCGCCGGCGGTCGCCAGCACGGCGGCGAGCGCCCCGATCAGCAGCAGCTCGGCGTTCTGCGCGCGCGACAGGCGCTGGCGCGTGGCGCCCAGCGCGCGCAGCAGGGCCGCTTCGCGCACCCGCTCGTCCTGCGTGGCCGACAGCGCGGTCATCAGCACCAGCACGCCGGCGGCCAGCGCGAACGCGAACAGGAACTGCGCCGCGCCGATCACCTGGTCGAGCATGCCGCGCACCTGGCCCAGCACCTGGTCGGTATCGATGACGGTGAGGTTGGGAAACGCGCGCACCAGCGCCGCGGCGATGCCGGCCTGCTCCGGCGCCAGATGGAACGAGGTGATGAAGCTCTGGGGCGCGTCGCGAAGCAGCGGCGGCGACATGATCACGAAGAAGTTCACGCGCATCGAGTCCCAGTTGACCTTGCGGATGCTGGTCAGGCGGGCCTCGACGATCTGCCCGGCGACGTCGAACCCCAGCCGCTGGCCCGCCACGACCCCGAGGCGCTGCGCGATGCCCTCTTCCATCGACAGCTCGGGGGCGCCGCCGGCAAACCAGGAACCGGCCACGATGGTGTTGTGGGCCGGGGCGTCGCCGCGGTAGGACAGGTTGAATTCCCGTTCCACCAGCGCCCGGGTGCGCTCGTCGGCATAGCTGTCCGGGCCGATGGCGCGGCCGTCGATCGACACCAGCCGGCCGCGGATCATCGGCTCGAGCTCCGCATGCCCGATGCCGGCCTGCGCCAGACGGGCGCGGACCGCATCGACCTGCTCGGGCTGGATGTTGATGACGAAGCGATTGGGAGCTTCCGGCGGCGCCTGCCCGCGCCACTGGTCGACCAGATCGGTGCGCACGATGGCCAGCAGCAGCAGCGCCATCAGCCCGACGGAAAGCGCCACCAGCTGCGCGACGCTTGCCCCGGGCCGGCGCTGCAGGGCCGCTATGGCATGGCGCCAGGCACCGGCGGCGGCGCCCGACGCGCGGCGCCGGGCGGCGTTCAGGCCCAGCAGCACGCCGCGCGCCGCCAGCGCGAACAAGCCGATGCAGCCGAGGAATCCGGCTCCGACGATCGCCCCGAGCCTGAGGTCGGCCGCAACCCAGACCAGCAGCAGCGCGAAGCCGGCCGCACCCAGCCCGTAGCCCAGCAGCGTGCGCACGGTCGGGTCACCGATGTCCCGGCGCAGCACGCGCAGCGGCGCGACGCGGCGCAGTTGCTCCAGCGGCGGCAGCGCAAATCCCAGCAGCAGCACCAGCCCGATGAGCACCCCCTGCACGGCCGGCAGGACACCGGGCGGCGGCACCGGTTCGGGCAGCAGTCCGGCCAGCGAACGCAACAGCACGCTGTGCAAGCCCAGGCCCGCTGCCACGCCCGCCAGGCTGGCCAGCAGCCCCACAACCAGGAATTCAAGCGCGAACAGGCGGGCGATCCGACCCTGCGTGAGGCCCAGGCAGCGCATCAGCGCGCAACTGTCGAGGCGGCGCGCCGCATAGCGACGGGCCGCGCTGTTGACGGCCACGGCCGCGATCAGCGCCGTGAGCAGCGCCACCAGGCCCAGGAAGCGATCGGCGCGCGTGAGGGTGCGCTGCATTTCGGGTCGACCTTCGTCCAGGGTCTCCAGGCGTTCGCCGCGCGCCAGTCCTGCACGCAACTGGGTGACCAGGGCGTCGACGGCACGGCGTTCGCCGGCCACCATCCAGCGGTACGTGATGCGGCTGGCCGGCTGCACGAGGCCGGTGGCGGGCAGGTCGGCGCTGGCGATCAGCACCCGCGGTGCAAAGCCCAGCACCTGCGCCGTGCGGTCCGGCTCCGCGGTCAGTACCGCGGCGATGCGCAGCGACGCCTTGCCCAGCCGCAGTTGCCCGCCGACCTCCACGCCCAGCGATGCCAGCAGCGGCGCGTCGACCCAGGCCGTGCCCGGCGCCGGGCCGCCGGGCACGGTACGGCTGCCGGCGCCGTCGCGTACCTGCAGCGATCCGCGCAGGGGGTAGGACGGCGTCACCGCCTTGACGGACACCAGAACGGTGGGCGCGCCGGCCCCGCCGGCGGCCATTGCCATGCTCGGGAACGACAGCGACTCGGCGCTGCGCAGCCCGCCGCGCTGGGCCCGCGGCTCCCACTGGGCGGCGAGCGCATGATCGGACTCGACGACGGCATCGCCGCCCAGGTACTGGGCCGCGTCGCGGTGCAGGCCCAGGCGCAGGCGGTCGACGAAGAAGCCGACGCTGCTGATCGCCGCGACCGCGACCACCAGCGCCAGCGCCAGCAGGCGCAGGTCGCCGCTGCGCCAGTCGCGCGACAGCATGCGCAGGGACTGCCGCAGGGAAGGGAAGATGCTCATCGAGGCTGGATTCTACGATTCCTGGACGCCAGGGCCGGGCGACAAGGCAGCGGACCTCGGGGGTGCGCTGCGGACGAGTGGGCTTACCGCGCGATGGCGCGCGGCCGAGCCGGGCGCGGATCGGCGACCGCGACAAAGGCGTCCGCATCGAAGGCGTGCAGCAATCCGCGCGCGCCCGCCGGGCTGGCGTGCAACCAGTCCTCGTGCTGCTCCGGCGCCACGACGACGACGGAGCGCTTCTCCTCGCCAGGCGCGTGGAACTGCCCCATCAGTCGATGCCGGTCGGCGTTGATCGTCAGCATGCTGAACGAGAGGATGGCATCGGCCCCGGGCGCGTGCCAGGTTTCCCAGATGCCCGCGACGCAGAACCCGCCGCCGTCGGCGGCCGCGATGCGCCAGCGCACCGCGCGGCCGCTGGCGTACGACGGTTCGTAGAAGCACGCCAGGGGCACCAGGCAGAACTGTGCCTGGCGCCAGGCGTGGCGGAAGCTCGGCTTCTCGGCGACGGTCTCGCTGCGGGCGTTGTACGTGCTGCGGGCGATCGTGGCATCGCGCGCCCAGGGCGGGATCAGGCCGAAGCGCGCCGGCCGGCAGGCGCGCCCGTCGGGTCCGGCCAGCACGATGGGTGCGAGGTAGGCCGGATAGACCTCGTCGGGGTAGTCGAAGGCGACGCCGGCGCCCAGGTGTTCGATGATGAAATCGCGGCTGCCCGCGCGATAGTTGGTGCACATGAACGGGCAGCCGCCGTGCGCCGACCTACTTGTTGACGGTTTCGGCGCCGACCTTGCAGACCACCTCGTCCTGCGAGCCCGTGCCACCCGAACAACCGACCGCGCCGATGATCTTGCCGTCCTCCACCAGCGGAATGCCGCCGCGCGACGCGATCGCGTCGTCGAGCGTGAGCAGGTACTTGTAGTCCTTGGTCTGCAGCGCGTCCTCGAACACCCGGGTGGCGCGGCGATACTTCACCGCAGCGCGCGCCTTGTGCTCGGAAATGGCGATCGAGGCCAGCTGCGCCCCGTCCATCCGCAGGAAAGTGACGAGGTTGCCGCCGGAGTCGACCACCGCGATGTCGAGCGGCCAGCCGCGGCGGCCGGCCTCGGCGGCGGCAGCCTGCAGCGCCGCCTGGGCGCGCTGCGCGGAAATCGGCGGGCCGTAGGGAATATTGAACGGCATCTTCTCGGGGACGACGTCGCGCGGATCCGGTGCGGCCGCGGGCGCCGCCGCGGGGGCCGCGGCCTGCTGGGCGATGGCCGGCAATCCAGCCAGCAGCAGGGCAGCAGCCCCGCACCCGGCGAGCAATGGGCGCAAATCCCTACGCGAAACGGACTGCATGGCTTCTCCTCCTTGGATGGTGGCGCGCGCGCCGCGCTCGGGTATGGCGCCTGGCGGGACGCTCAGGTGCCGCGTTCGATGAGTTCGATGCGATAGCGGTCCGGATCCTCGACGAAGGCGATCACCGTGCTGCCGCCCTGCACCGGCCCGGGTTCGCGCACGATCCGACCGCCGGCGGCGCGAATGGCCGCGCAGGCTGCCGCGACGTCCGGCACGCCCAGGGCGATATGGCCGTACGCCGTGCCGCTGTCGTAGTGCGCGACGCCGTAGTTGTAGGTCAGTTCGATCTCGGCATGGCCGTCGGCATTGCCGCGGCCAGGACCTACAAAAGCCAGCGTGTACTTCTGTTCGGGGCGGTCGCTGGTGCGCAGCAGGTTCATGCCCAGCACCCGGGTGTAGAAATCGATCGACCGCTGCAGGTCGCCGACCCGCAGCATGGTGTGCAGCATCTTCATTGCAGCATCCGCCTCTCCTGGGTACGCGCCGGCGCGAACGGGCCCTGGTGCGGCCGCGTTCGCTACTATGCCGCCTTGCGGGTTAACCGGTACATTTCGGGTGCCGGACGAACCGGCCCGGCACCCGGGCCCGGCGCTCCATTCCCCTGTTGCTTGCCATGGCAAGGGGAAACCGGGCACGGTTGACCGGCCGGATCTCAGCATAGCAGCGGGACAGATTCTATTGAATCGCCGGCCACGACAAACGCGATACAGGAGACAGACCATGAACCCGACCCGCCGCCAGATCTTCCAGGGAATGCTCGCGTCGACCCCCTTGGCCCTGCTCGGTGGCACGGCGCGGGCCGCCGACCCGGTGAACCTGAAGATTTCGCACCAGTGGCCGGCCGGCAGCGGCAATGAAGGCGACTTTCGCGACCGGCTGTGCCGGGCATTTGCGGCCGAGGTGGACAAGCGCACGGCCGGCGCGCTCAAGGCCACGGTCTATCCCAACGCCTCGCTGTTCAAGAGCAACGTGCAGTTCGGTGCGCTGCGCAAGGGTGCGCTGGACATGTCGCTGGTGCCGCTCTCGTACGGCGGCGGCGAGGTTCCCGAGGTCAATATCGGCCTGATGCCCGGGGTCGTCACCAGCTATGAACAGGGCAGCAGGTGGAAGACCTCGGAGGTCGGCAAGGAGCTGTCCAATGTGCTGGCCGACAAGGGCATCATGGTGGTGAGCTGGATCTGGCAGGCCGGCGGCGTGGCCTCGCGCGCCAAGGCCGTCATCGAGCCCGAGGACGCCGCCGGGCTGAAGATCCGCGGCGGCAGCCGCGAAATGGACATGGTTCTCAAGGCCGCGGGTGCCGCGGTGATCTCGCTGCCATCCAACGAGATCTACGCGGCCATGCAGACCGGCGCACTGGATGCCGCCATGACCTCCTCCACCAGTCTGATCTCGTTTCGCCTCGAGGAGATCGCCAAGCACCTGACCACCGGCCGCGGCCGCGCGTACTGGTTCATGTTTGAACCGCTGCTGATATCGCGCCAGGTCTTCGACGGCCTGCCCAAGGACATGCAGGGCACGATCATGGCCGTGGGCGGCGAACTCGAGAAGCTGGCGCTCGACGGCGCACGCGCCGACGACATCGCGGTGGCCGCCATCTACGAGAAGGCCGGCGCCAAGTCGCACGACCTGAGCGACGCCACCGTGCGCCGCTGGCAGGCGATCGCCCGCGACACGGCCTGGAAGGACTATGCGGCGAGGAACGAGCGCTGCGCACGCCTGATCGCGCTGGCCGAAAAGACGGCATGAGCGGTCCGCAGGGCGCCCGCGCCGCCGATCCGGGCCGGCGCGTCCTGGTGCTGCTGGAACGCGCGACCGGCGCGCTGAACCGCGGGGTGCTGGCGCTGGGCATGCTGGCGCTGGTGGCGGCCGCCGGCATCCTTTGCGCGGCGGTCTTCCTGCGGTATTTCCTGCACCAACCCACCGACTGGCAGGACGAGATGGCAGTCTTCCTCCTGGTAGGGGTCACCTTCCTGTGCTCCGCCCACGTGCAGCAGCAGCGCGGCCACATCGGCATAGAGGCGCTGGCTGCGATCCTGCCCGAGCGCGTCAACCGCTGGCGCCGCCTGGGCATCGACATCGTCAGCGCGGCCTTCTGCAGCTTCTTCACGGTCAAGGCGTTCACCCTGCTGCTGGAGGCCGTCGACGAGGGCCAGACCACGTCCTCGGCCTGGGCGCCGCCGCTGGCGATACCCTACGGACTGATGGCCGCCGGCATGCTGCTGCTGTCGGCGCAACTGGTGCTGCAGGTAGCCGCCGCGCTGCTGCCGGAGCGGCGATGAGCACCGGCTCGCTGGGACTGCTGTACGCGCTGGGCACCCTGGTGCTGCTGTTCTCGGGCATGCCGATCGCCTTTGCGCTCGGCAGCATCGCCACGGTTTTCATGTACTGCTTCATGCCGCATTCCTCGCTGGACACCATCGCCCAGAGCGTCTACGAGGAAATGGCCAGCATCACCCTGCTGTCGATCCCGCTGTTCATCCTCAAGGGCGCGGCCATCGGCAAATCGCGCGCCGGTGCCGATCTTTACTTGGCGATCCACGCGTGGATGCACCGCATCCCCGGCGGCCTGGGCATCGCCAACGTGTTCGCCTGCGCGCTGTTTGCCGCGATGGCCGGCTCCAGCCCGGCGACCTGCTCGGCGATCGGCAGCGCGGGCATACCCGCCATGCGCCGGCACGGCTACTCGCCGGGGTTTGCCGCCGGCATCATCGCTGCCGGCGGCACGCTGGGCATCCTGCTGCCCCCGTCGATCACGATGATCCTGTACGCGGTGGCCGCCGAACAGTCGCTGGGACGGCTGTTCCTGGCAGGCATCGGGCCCGGCGTCCTGCTGGTGGTGCTGTTCTCGGCCTACACCGCATGGCGCTTCCGCCGCGAATACGCGCAGGCCCTGGCGTCCTTCCGGACGCAGGGCACCCCGTCGGCCTACCTGGATGAGATGACGCTCACCCTGCACGACCGCGTGCGCATGCTGCCCAAGGTGCTGCCGTTCGTGGTCCTGCTCACCGGGGTGATGGTGGCGCTGTACGGGGGCTACGCGACGCCGTCCGAGACCGCCGGACTGGGGGCGATCCTGGCGCTGGTGCTCGTGGCCGCGGTCTACCGGCTGTGGCGTCCGCGCGATATCGCCCCGATGCTGTCGACGACGATCCGCGAGTCCTGCATGCTGATGTTCATCATCGGCATGTCGCTGCTGTATTCCTACGTGATGAGCTTCCTGCACATCAGCCAGTCGGCCGCCGAGTGGGTGGTGGCGATGCATTTCTCCAAGTGGATCCTGCTGGCCGCGATCCTGGGCATGGTGGCGGTGCTGGGCTTCTTCCTGCCGCCCGTGTCGATCATCCTGATGACCGCACCCATCATCCTGCCGCCGCTCAAGGCGGCCGGATTCGACCTCATCTGGTTCGGCGTCGTCATGACCATCGTCATGGAGATGGGACTGATACATCCGCCGGTGGGCCTCAATATCTTCGTGATCCGCAACGTGGCGCCGGACATCCCGCTGATCGACATCATCTGGGGCGTCACGCCTTTCGTGGTGCTGATGATCCTGGCGATCGTCGTATGCTGCGTGTTCCCGTCGATCGCGACCGGCTTCCCGTCCTGGGTCATGGGCTAGGCGCGGCACCGCGCGCCGAGCCTGCCGCCGCCCCGATGCCGCCGCGCCGCAGCACCCGCGCATTGGCTTCGGCGCTGCTGTGCGCGCTGCGCCTGCCGGCGGGCGCGGCCGACGCCCCGCCGCCGGCGGCGCCGGCCGCCGCGGAGGCATCCGATCCGACCGAGGCCCTGGCTCCGCTCGAGCGCCTGTGGCACGCCACCGAGGGCATCGGCATCATGCCGTACGGGCAAAGCTACCTGCTGGTGAACCACAACGACCACCCGAACGCGGCACCCTGCAGCCCGAATCCGGCCGACTGCGTCGGGCCGGGGCCCGCACCCGACGGCACCGAGATCAAGTTCGCCTTCAGCCTGAAGGCGCCGGTGGTTCCCAGCCGCGTACTTGGCCACGAGAACAGCGTGTGGTTCGCGTACACGCAGCAGTCGCACTGGCAGGCGTTCGACGCCAGCCACTCGCGCCCGTTTCGCGAGAGCGACTACGAGCCCGAGCTGATCTTCTCGCACCGGCTGGCGCAGGAGGGCGCGCCGCCGCCCGGCTTCCGGCCGGTCTTCCTCAACCTGGGACTGGTACACCAGTCCAACGGACAGTCCGATCCGCGCTCGCGCAGCTGGAACCGCATCTATGCGCAATGGGGCGCGGAGCAGCGCTGGGCCAACGGCGACAGCGTCGCGCTGCTGCTGCGCCCCTGGTGGCGGCTGCCCGAGGCGGCGCAGAACGACAACAACCCGGACATCGGGCATTACCTGGGGCATGGCGACGTCGAGTGCCTGTACTGGCACGCGGACAAGGTACTGTCGCTGCTGGCACGCGAGCGGGCGCTGCAGGCCGATTTCTCCACCCCGCTGCTGTTCCTGAGCCGCGGCCGGCCCCGTACGCAGGCGCTGCAGCTGCATGTGCAGGTCTTTACCGGCTACGGCGAGAGCCTGATCGACTACAACCAGCGGCACACCACGCTGGGCATCGGCTTCTCGATGCCGTATGGCCTGTAATATCGGGCACCATGCCTGACCGCAAACCGACGCTGGCGTTCTTTTCCGTCCTGCTGCTGATGCTCGGGGGCGCCCTGTTCGGCGTCTACCAGCTGCACGATTCGATCGACCGCTTTCGCACGATCGTCAAGACCAGCGACGACAACCAGATCGCGTTCGACGAGATCGCCATCACGTTCAAGCAGCAGGTGCAGGAGTGGAAGAACACCCTGCTGCGCGGCCGCAACCCGCAGGACCTGGACAGCCATTGGGGCGCCTTCGTGGCCCGCGAAAAAGAGGTCCGCGTCAAGGTCACGCAACTGCTGGAGCACCTGCCGGAGGGCGACAACCGATCCCTGCTGGATCGCTTCGCCCGCGAACACGAGACGCTGGGCGCGCGCTACCGCGAGGGACTGCAGCGCCTGCGCCGATCGGGTTTCGACCCGACGGCCGGCGACGCCGCGGTGCGCGGCATCGACCGCGAGCCCGAGCGGCTGCTGGACGACGCCAATGCCCGCATCCGCGATTACCGGCTCTGGGTGTCGGCCAGCGTCGCGGCGCAGGCCGAGCGCGCCGCCATGTTCAGCCTCGCCGCGATCTTCCTGGCAGTGATCCTGTGCGTATTTGTCTTCCTGCTGCTCTAGCCCGGCACCCGGCGCCCGATACCGTCCCCGCCCGAACGTGCCGCACACTCCCGAACGAATCGTGAAGCCCGCCATGCCCGCAGACAGCCCCGGCCTGTTTTCCGACCTGGCCCTCGGCGAGCCCCTGCTGCGCGCGCTGGGCGACGTGGGCTACGAGGTGCCCTCGCCGATCCAGGCCGCCACCATCCCGCTGCTGCTGTCCGGACGCGACCTGCTGGGCCAGGCGCAGACGGGCACCGGCAAGACGGCTGCCTTCGCGCTGCCGATCCTGGCGCGCCTGGCCGTGGCCGGCGGCGCGCCGCAGGCGCTGGTGCTGGCGCCGACGCGCGAACTGGCCATCCAGGTGGCCGAGGCCTTCCAGCGCTATGCGGCGCACATCCCGGGATTTCATGTCCTGCCGATCTACGGCGGACAGAGCTATGGCCCGCAGCTGTCGGCGCTGCGCCGCGGCGTGCACGTCGTCGTGGGCACGCCGGGGCGCGTGATCGATCACCTGGAGAAGGGATCGCTCGACCTGTCGCAGCTGCGCACCCTGGTACTGGACGAGGCCGACGAGATGCTGCGCATGGGATTCATCGACGATGTCGAGCGCATCCTGCAGAAGACCCCGCCCGGCCGGCAGACCGCGCTGTTTTCCGCGACCATGCCGGCCGAGATCAAGCGCATTGCCAAGACCTACCTGCGCGAGCCGGCGGAAGTCACCGTGGCCGCGCGCACCAGCACCGCCGACAACATCCGCCAGCGCTACTGGCTGGTGGGAGGCATGCACAAGCTCGACGCCCTCACCCGCATCCTCGAGGCGGAGCCATTCGACGGGATGATCGTCTTCGCCCGCACCAAGATGGCCACCGAGGAACTCGCCGGCAAGCTGCAGGCCCGCGGTTTTTCCGCGGCGGCGATCAACGGCGACCTGCAGCAGCAGCAGCGCGAGCGGGCGATCGGGCAGCTCAAGGACGGCACGATCGACATCCTGGTCGCGACCGACGTGGCGGCCCGCGGCCTGGACGTGGACCGCATCAGCCATGTCATCAACTACGACGTGCCCACCGATCCGGAAAGCTACGTGCACCGGATCGGCCGCACCGGACGGGCCGGGCGCAAGGGCGAGGCCATCCTCTTCATCACGCCGCGCGAGCGCGGCCTGCTGCGCGCGATCGAACGTTCGACGCGGCAGCCGGTCGCGCTGCTTGAGCTGCCGACCATCCAGGCGGTGAACAACGTGCGTATTGCACGCTTCAAGGAGCAGATCGCCGAGACCCTGGCGGCCGGCGAGCTCGAACTCTTCGCCACGATCGTCGACGACTACGAGCGCGAGAACGACGTACCGGCTCGCGAGATCGCCGCTGCCCTGGCCAAGCTGGCGCGCGGCGGCGCGCCGCTGCTGCTGGCGCGCGAGAAGGCCCAGGACGCGCCCGTGGCGCGGCAGGTACCGCCGGAGCGCGCACCGGCGCCGAACCGGGCGCGGGCGGCTGAGCCAGCCGTGCGGCGCGCACCGGCGGCCACCGGGCGCAGCGCGCCGGCCGCCGGGGGCCTGGTCACCTATCGCGTCGAGGTGGGCCATGCGCATGGCGCCAAGCCGGCCAATATCGTCGGGGCAATCGCCAACGAAAGCGGCCTGGATGCCCGGTCCATCGGCCGCATCGAGATCGAGGAAAGCTTCAGCCTGGTCGAACTGCCCGCGGCGCTGCCCAAGCGCATGCTCGCCCACCTGCAGACCGTCCTGGTGGCGGGCCGCCCGCTGCGCCTGCGCGAAGGCGGCACGCTGCCGCCGCTGCGGGGCAAGCGCCCGGCGGCGGCGCCGGCGGCACGCAAGACCGCAAAACCGCCGGCGCTGGCGACCAGCCCCAGGCCCGGCAGCCGCAAGGCGAAGAGCCGCTAGCCGGCTTTTGCCCGACGAGCGCCGTGATCTCCCCTCGCCCGCATGCGCGAGAGTCTAAAACATGAATGGTTGCGCGCCGCCATTACGCGCGGTCGTCCTGGCGTGCGCCAACCAGGGTCTGGTGCAGCGCGCCGACCATGGCCGCGCCCAGCCGCTTGCTGCGAGCGCCGCTCCAGCCGGCCAGCGCATCCGGAAGATTCGCGTTGTCCTTGAAGGGCATTTCCAGCGTGAAGGAAATGCCCTGGAGGCGGTTGGCCACCCAGGACGAGGCCATCGCCAGCATCGCGGACGCAAAGGGCGCCTTCGGATAGCCGTGCTCGGTCTGGAAGTCCGGGCTCCACGCGCCCAGCGCTGCGGTGAACCGCGCGTCGCGCCGCCGGTGTTCGTCGGTGTAGTGCGGCAGCGCCTCGCTGCCGGCAACGAACACATACGGCAGGGCCTCGTCGCCGTGCACGTCCAGGAAGACGGCCGCACCCGTGGCGACGATGGCGTCGCGGACCACGTAGACCTCGGGGCTGGCTTCCATCGACGGCGAGTTCCAGGCCCGGTTCAGGTCCACACCCCTGGCGTTGGTGCGCAGGTTGCCCAGTGCGCTGCCATCGGGGTTCATATTGGGTACCAGGTGGAGGTGGACCGCCGCACGGAGCTGGCGCACGACCGGGTCGGCCAGGTCGGCGAGGCGCTCCAGCATGCCTTCGGCGAACCATTCGGCCATGGTTTCGCCCGGATGCTGGCGGCAGATGATCCACACGTGCGGCCGGTCCGCGGCGTCGGCGGCCAGCTCGACGACATCCATCGGCCGGCCGGCGGCCGACCGGCCGAGCGTGATCACGCGCATGCCGGGGCTTTGCTGCGCCTGCGCCAGCAAGGCGGCATGGCGCTCCAGCGGATAGGGCTCGAAGTAGGCGAACCACACGAGGTCCGCCGCGCAGCGATGCCGGAT
Organism: Burkholderiales bacterium; assembly: GCA_037441485.1. Classification (GTDB taxonomy): domain Bacteria; phylum Pseudomonadota; class Gammaproteobacteria; order Burkholderiales; family Burkholderiaceae_F; genus GJ-E10. The sequence continues at coordinate 9,337 of JBBISD010000021.1, read as the reverse complement.
CGTCAGGTCATCGCCCTCGAGGGCGGTATCGACGCGGAACCAGGTCTTGCGGTCATAGGACGCCACGGCACGGTAGCCGGCCCAGCCGCCCGGATACGAGGACCTGGCGACGTCGGCGATGGTCAGGCAGGCATCGGCGCCGCGCACGCCGGCCACGCGAAAATGAAACCACTGGGAGAAGTCCGCGGCCGCGTCGGGACGCAATGCGAGCCGGATATCGCCGGCGATGCCGGCGTCGAGCACGCGGATGGCGCCCCCGTCGAAACTGCTGTCGATGTCGATCATGGCTGCCCTGCGCGGCGTCCGGAGTCGCGAACCCGCGATGATACGGCCGCGTCGGCGCCGCGGCGCCGGCCGGGCGCTTGACCCTGACGGTGGGGTGGGCAGCGCAGCGGAAGCGACGCTCACTTCGTGCAAGAATGCCCGTCCTGCGTCGTCGGGACTATTGGGGAGCGTCACATGAAGCGTCTTGCCGCCATTGCCGTGGTCAACCTGGGCCTGGGCCTCCTGGCCATTGCGGCCGCGCCCGCGATGGGGGCCGGGCCGGGCACCGAGGCGGTCGCCGCCGCGGCCACCGATGCCGCATTGGCGGCCGCCATTGCCAGCCCGCAGCGCTCGGCCCGGTTCGTGCAGCGCGATGCGGTGCGTCACCCGCAGGCCGAACTGGAATTCTTCGGTTTGCGGCCCGACATGACGGTGGTCGAGGTGGATCCCGGCGGCGGCTACTGGACCGAATTGCTTGCTCCCTATCTCAAGGCCAGGGGCACGTACTACGTGGCGGTGCCGCCGCCCAAGGACCCGGAGGCTCCCAAGCCGGGCAAGGACGCGTTCCGCGCCAAGCTGGCGGCCGACCCCGGGCGCTACGGCAAGGTCCTCTTCAGCGAACTGGGCGAGGGCCATTACGCCGTCGCTCCGCCGGGAACGGCCGACCTCGTGCTGACCTTCCGCAACCTGCACAACTGGATGGCGGCGGGCTACGCCCCGGCGGCACTGCGCGGCTTCTACGCCGCGCTCAAGCCCGGCGGCATCCTCGGCATCGAGGATCACCGGGCGCGCGCCGACGTACCCCAGGATCCGACGGCGGACAACGGCTACGTGCGCCAGGACTACGCGATCGATCTGGCCACCAGGGCGGGCTTCGAGTACCTCGGCGCCTCGGAAATAAACGCCAACCCGCGCGATACCAAGGACTGGGCGCAGGGCGTATGGACGCTGCCGCCGACGCTCGCCCTGAAGGACAAGGACCGCGAGAAATACCTCGCCATCGGCGAAGCGGACAATTTCGTGCTGAAGTTTCGCAAGCCGCTGCACCGATGAGGCGTGCTCATCGGCAGGAGCGATGCGTCGACCTTTTTTGGAGTCGTCATGATGACCAGCCCCCTTGCCCTGCCGCGCGCCATCCCCGGCGCCCTTGCCGGCGCTGTCCTGGCAGCCCTGTTGTGCGGTACGCCGGCGCGGGCCGCCGACTCGCCGCTGCAGCAGGCCATTGCCCGCGGCCGCGACCATTTCCTGCATGACACCTTTGGCGGCGCGGGGCGGGTCTGCGATACCTGCCACCTGGGCGGCGGCACCCGGGCGGGCCAGAGTCCCGACGGCCAACCGATGCCCAGCCTGACGAATGCGGCAGCGGTTTTTCCGCGGATCGGGGAAGACGGGCACACGGTGATCACGCTGCCCGACCAGGTTCGCCGCTGCGTGGCCGGCGCCGTCAAGGGCAAACCGCCCGCCTACGGCAGCGACGATCTCAATTCGCTCGTGCTCTACGTGACGTCGCTGTCACAGGGACGATCCGTCGACCCGGGGGCAGACCCCCGGTAAGTGCAGCAGGCAGCGCCGCGAGCAGTGCGGGATTCGCCCGCCACTGCGGCGTTGTAATTTCCCGCCAAAGCCGTATTCTGCGATGACACCCGTTCCCGCCCCGCAACCCCCGGGACGGGATCCGGCAGCGCCATTGCCCGCCGGCGCGGCCTCGCACGGGCAGCAGCTCAAGGCGCTGCAGTCGGCGATGCGCTACGACCCGGTTTCGGCGGCGCTTGGCGCCTGGGACTCGCGCGAATTCCGCATGGTCGATGCGTCCGCGCGCGAACTGGTTCGGCCCGGCGAACAGGCGGGCGTGCGGCAGTTCCTGGCGAACCTGCCTGCACAGGACGGCGTGTGGGTGCTGCCGGCATTCTTTGCGCAAGAGCACCAGGCCTGGTACCTGCCGCTGGTGCTCACTACCGGCAGCGCCGGGCCGCATCGCGCCGCGTATTTCGCACTGGTCTCGCCGCAGCGCCTGCTGGGGTCTGCAACCAGCATCCGCCTGCTCCCGGAAGCCTTCGTCATCTTTGCCACCGCGGACGGCACCCGGCTGTTCCGCTACCAGGTCGACACCCGGACCATCGAGGTCAGCAATGCGCCGATGAGCGCCGCATCGCTCGAGCACCTGCGGGCGGGCGGCGAGGGCTACTACGAGGCGCCCGCGACCACCACAGGCCAGTGGACCCATTTCGGCTATTCGGTGTCGCGGCGCGTGCCCATCGGCGCCATGGTGGCCATACCGTCGCGGGTGTCGCGGCTGGCGTGGCTGCAGCGCTCCGCTGGCGAGATCGTCATGCTTGCGCTGGCCTGCACCGCCGTGCTGTTCTTCGGCTCGCGGCTGCGCACCAGCAGTGCGTCGCTGCGGCAAAGCCGCCAGTGGTACCGGGAGCTGTTCACCTCGGTGGACCAGGGCCTGGTGGTCGTGAGCCGCAAGGGCACGATCCTGACGTGCAATCCGGCCGCCATCAGCCTCCTGGGTGCGGCCAGCGGCCGCGAACTGGCGGGGCGCGAACTGCCGCGCCTGACCCGCCAGGATCATGCGGCCGGGATCACCATCGGCAAGGCCCACAGCCTGCTGGAATCGCTGCAACCCGGCCAGGCGGTGCTTGCCGACTGGCAGTTCTCGCGCCTGGACGCCGGCGGCGCGGTCGAGGTGGAGATGCGTCTGGCGCCCTTCCCCTCGGGCGGTGCGGACCTGGTCAGCGTGCTGCTGCGCGACGTGCGGCGCGAGCGCCACCACCTGCAGCGCCAGGAGTTCCTGGCCACCCACGACAACCTTACCGGGCTGCTCAACCGCTATGCCTTCCAGACCCACCTGCAGGAACGCACCGAGAATCAGCCCGGCCGGCCCTTCGGCATCATCCTGCTGGACGTGAACCGGTTCAAGGACATCAATGACACGCTGGGCCATCATGCCGGCGATGTCGTCATTTCCCAGCTCGCCAGGCGCACGAACGCGGCATTCGTCAACTGCGACAGCGTGGTGGCGCGCCTGGGCGGCGACGAACTGGCGGTGTGCCTGCCGCTGGACGAGCCGACCAACGCGCTCGATCGGGCGGCGGAGCAGTGGCGCGGCACCATTACCCACGCGGTTACCGTGGCAGGTGTCGAACTGGAACTGAGCGCCAGCCTGGGGGCGGCCGCCTACCCATTGGACGCAACGTCGCCGATGAACCTGCTGCGCTGCGCGGAAATCGCCATGTACGCGGCCAAGCGCCAGATGCTGCCCTACCAGCGCTACACCGAGACGATGGATCACTTCACCCCCGAGGCGCTGGCGCTGCGGTCTGACTTCGCGCGTGCCATCCGCGACGGCGGCCTGGGGCTCGCCTTCCAGCCCCAGGTGGGCCTCGGCGACGGCAGGCTGGTGCGCGTGGAGGCGCTGGCGCGCTGGGTGCATCCGCTGAAGGGCGCAATTGCGCCGGGCGTCTTCGTACCGCTGGCAGAGAACTCCGAGCTGATCTACCCGTTCACCGAATACGTCATGCGTCATGCGCTGGCGCATGCGGCGCGCTGGCGGCGCGAGGACCATCGCGTTCCGGTCGCGGTGAACATCAGCGCGCAGAATCTCATGGACGTAAAATTCGTCGAACTGGTGGGTGGCCTGCTGGAACACTACGGCGTCGCCGCCCCCGACCTGGAACTCGAGGTCACGGAAAGCGCCCTGATGCGCAATCCGCAATCCGCGCTGCGGCGCCTGCGCGAACTGCGCGCCCTGGGCGTGCGCCTGGCGATCGACGATTTCGGCACCGGCTATGCCTCGCTGGCCTACCTGAAGCAGTTGCCGGTCCATGTGCTGAAGATCGACAAGACCTTCACCGCGGACCTTGCCAGCGACGACGACGACAAGCGCATCGTGCGCATGGCCATCAGCCTGGCCCACGGTTTCGGCCTGGAAGTGGTTGCCGAGGGGGTCGAGACGCCGGCCGTGGCCGACTTTCTCGCGGCCGAGGGTTGCGACGTCGCGCAAGGCTACCTGTACGAGAAGCCGCTGGGCGCCGAGGAGTTCAGCCGCAAGTGGCTGCAGGACACGGCGCGCGCGCCGGCCGCCGCCGCCCTGGCCTCCCGGGAGGGACGCGGCTAGCCCGGGAATTCGAGATTGCGCTCGATGCCGCGGTAACGCGCCTCCTGGTGCAGCGGCTCGACCAGCACGTCGCTGCGCAGGTACCCCAGGCCCGGATCGCGCAGGCGATAGGCGGATTCGAGCCAGTCCAGCGCGCAGGCGATGTCGCCCCACTGGGCGTGGATCTCCGCGTACTGAAAGGCGAAGCTGTCACCCCGGGGTGGCGTGCATGTCCGTGACAACGCGCTGCGCGTCGGCCGCGCGCCCCAGCTTCTGGAATTCGCACAGGCTTGCAGGGGGAAAACCCTCCGCCGCTGGCGCCAGATCCGTGCCATTGCCACCGGTGCCAGGTGGCCAACGCCACGGTCGAACGGTGTGTTCGTCCACCCACCGATTGCGCCATTGGGAATGCCCTCGACCGGGGGCAATTCCGATGGCGGAAGCGGTGAGATTCGAACTCACGGAGGGTTGCCCCTCGCCGGTTTTCAAGACCGGTGCCTTAAACCGCTCGGCCACGCTTCCATCGGCCGCTATTGTGCCGTAGATGCCGTAGATGCCGTAGATGCCGCAGTCCCTGCCGTCGCCGCGGACCGCTACCGCGCGGAACATCCGGGCAATCCGCGCGTCCAACACCGCGTGTCTTTGCCCCACGGGTTACCATTTGCCGCCATGAAGCGCCCGCCGACACCGCTTATCGCCGCCCTGCTGCTGGTCGCAACCATTGCCGGCGCGCCGGCGCGCGCCGCCGAACCGGACAAGCCTTCGCTCAGCCTCACCACGCTGGCCGGCGAGGACTTCGACCTGGGCCACCAGCGCGGCCACGTGGTGCTGGTGCATTTCTGGGCCACGTGGTGTCCGCCCTGCATCGAGGAAATGCCGGAGCTGCAGAATTTCTTCGAACATTACAAGGCGCGCGGCGTCGAGGTCATCGCCGTCAGCCAGGATCGCACGCGCGACATCGGCGAGGTGCATCACATGATGCACCACATGAAGATGACCTACCCGGTGGCCCTGGCGCACACCGCCAGCCGCAACAGCTTCGGCGAGCAGGCGGCGCTGCCGGTGACCTATGTCATCGATGCCCAGGGAAATCTGCGCGGGGAATTGCGGCCCAAGACGCAGCCGCTGACGGAAGCGGCGCTGGCGAAGATCGTCGAGCCGTTGCTCGCGGCGCCGTAAGGGCGAGGGGGCCCTAACCCGCCTTCTTGACCAGCCGCGGCTCGCGCAGCAGGTCACCGAAACGCTGGCTGATCGACGCGACCATGCCATCGGCGTTGAGCCCCGCAGCGGCGAGCAGCCGGGCGTGGTCGCCGTGGTCGATGAAGCGGTCGGGCAGGCCCAGGCGCAGCAGCGGCACGCGCCGCGGCAACTGCTCCAGCGCCTCGGCCACCGCACTGCCGGCGCCGCCGGCCAGCACGTTTTCTTCCACGGTAACCAGCGCATCGTGGGTGTCGGCGAGGCGTCCGAGCAGCTCCAGATCCAGCGGCTTGACGAAGCGCATGTCGGCCACCGTGGCGTCCAGGGTCTCCGCGGCCGCGCGCGCCGGATGCAGCAGCGGTCCGAAGGCCAGCAGGGCGATGCGGGCGCCGGGGCGCGCGGTCGATTCACGCACCACCACGCCCTTGCCCAGCGGCACGGGTTCCAGATCGGTCGACAGCGCCGCGCCGCTGCCCGCGCCCCGCGGGTAGCGCACGGCGCTGGGGCCGTCGTGGGCGTAGCCGGCGCAGAGCATGCGGCGGCACAGGTTCTCGTCGCTGGGCGTCATCACCACCATGTTGGGGATGCAGCGCAGGTAGGACAGGTCGAAGGCGCCATGGTGCGTCGCGCCGTCGGCGCCGACCAGTCCGCCGCGGTCCAGGGCGAACACCACCGGCAGGTTCTGCAGCGCGACGTCGTGGATCAGCTGGTCATAGGCCCGCTGCAGGAAGGTGGAGTAGATCGCGACGACCGGCCGCAGGCCCTCGCAGGCCAGTCCGGCGGCGAAGGTCACCGCATGCTGTTCGGCGATGCCGACGTCGAAATAGCGCTCGGGGTATTCGCGCTCGAAGCGCACCATGCCCGAACCCTCGCGCATCGCCGGCGTGATGGCCACCAGGCGCGGATCGGCCGCCGCCATGTCGCACAGCCAGTCGCCGAACACCTGCGTGAAGGTGACCGGCGCCGGACCGCCCTTGCGGATGCCGATCTCGGGATCGAACTTGCCGGGACCGTGATACAGGATGGGATCGGCCTCGGCCATCGGATACCCGTGGCCCTTGCGCGTGACCACGTGCAGGAACTGCGGACCGACGATGCCGCGCAGGTTCTGCAGCGTGGGCACCAGGGCGTTCAGGTCGTGGCCATCGATGGGCCCGATGTAGTTGAAGCCGAACTCCTCGAACAGCGTCCCCGGGACCACCATGCCCTTGGCGTGTTCCTCGAGCTTGCGCGCCAGCTCGAGCATCGGCGGCAGGTGCTTGAGCACCTGCTTGCCGGCGCTCTTGGCCGCCATGTAGAAGCGCCCGCTCATCAGCCGCGCCAGGTGGCGGTTGAGCGCGCCCACGGCGGGCGAGATCGACATGTCGTTGTCGTTGAGGATCACCAGCAGGCGCACGTTCTCGGTCACGCCCGCATTGTTGAGTGCCTCGAAGGCCATGCCGGCGGACATGGCGCCGTCGCCGATGACGGCAATGCTGTGGCGCGTCTCGCCCTTGCGCTGCGCGGCCACGGCCATGCCCAGCGCCGCCGAGATCGAGGTCGACGAATGCGCGGTGCCGAACGCGTCATAGGGCGACTCGCTGCGGCGCGGAAAGCCGGAGATGCCGCCCTCCTGGCGCAGCGTGCGCATCGCCCCGCGGCGCCCCGTGAGGATCTTGTGCGCATAGGTCTGGTGACCGACGTCCCAGACGATGCGGTCCTCGGGCGTGTCGAACACGAAGTGCAGCGCCAGGGCCAGTTCGACCGTGCCCAGGTTGGAACTCAGGTGTCCGCCGGTGCTCGCGACGGAACGCAGCAGGAAATCGCGCAGCTCGGCGGCCAGTGCCGGCAGCTGGCTGCGGTCCAGGCGCCGCAGGTCTGCGGGAAGGTCGATCTGCGGCAGGAGCGGGTTCAATGTCGCCTCACGATGATCAGGTCGGCCAGCTGGCGCAGGCGCTCGGTGCGCTGTCCTGCCAGGCCCGTGTCGTCCAGCGCGCGGTCGGCCGCGACGCGCAGCGACTGCGCGCGCGCCTTGGCCTCGTTCATGCCCAGCACCGACACGTAGGTGGGCTTATTTTGCGCCACATCCTTGCCGGCGGTTTTTCCCAGCTGGTCGGAGCTCGACTCCACGTCCAGGATGTCGTCGACGATCTGGAAGGCCAGGCCGATCGCATCGGCATAGCGCGCCAGGGCCGACAGGGCCGACGGCTCGAGGATACCGGCCTGCGCGCCCATCATCACGGCGGCGCGCAGCAGCGCGCCGGTCTTCATGCGATGCATCTGCTCGAGGCGCGCGGGCTCCAGCGCCTGTCCCTGTGCCGCCAGGTCGAGTGCCTGGCCGCCGCACATGCCTTCGGTGCCGGCGGCCTGGGCCAGCGTCTGCATCAGCTGCAGGCGCACGGCCGCACCCAGCGGGGCCATTCCCAGGATGTGAAAGGCCTCGGCCTGCAGCGCGTCGCCCGCCAGCATGGCGGTCGCTTCGTCGAAGGCCACGTGCACGGTGGGCTTGCCGCGGCGCAGGACGTCATTGTCCATGCAGGGCAGGTCGTCGTGCACCAGCGAATACGCGTGCACGTACTCGACGGCCAGCGCCACGTGATCGAGCGCGGCCGGCTCGGAACCGGCCGCGGCGCCGGCGGCGTAGCACAGCAGCGGGCGGATGCGCTTGCCGCCGTCGAGCACTGCGTAGCGCATTGCCCGGTGCAGGCGCTGCGGCTCGCGTTCGGCCGGCGGCAGCCGCTGTTGCGCCTGGCGCTCGAAGCGCTCCTGCTGCACCCGCATCCAGTCGGCCAGCGCGGGAGCGCCGGCCGCCACCGCCGCGTGCGGGCTCAAGGCTCGGTGCCCAGCAGTTCGTCGGGACCCAGCGCGGTCAAAACGTCCTTGTCGAGCTTGCGGATTTCCTGCTCGGCGGCGCCCAGGCGCGTCTGGCAGTAGCGCGCCAGATCGGCACCGCGCCGGTACGCGGCAATGGAATCGTCCAGGCCCAGTTCGCCCGACTCCATCTTGCGCACCAGTGCATCGAGTTCCTCGAGCGCTTGCTCAAAGCTCATCGATTCCGGGGGCCTGGGATCCGCAGGTTTTTTCATGACCGCACATTCTAGCGGGTAGATCCGTATCCCGCGGCACCGCGGCGCCGGCGCCACGGCGGCCGGCACGGGTCGCCGGTAGACTGGCCGGGAACCCGCGCCGCGCGCGTCCCGCGTGCCGCTTCTTCGCCCGAGAATCCGACCCGATGAGCAACGCCCCGCAACCGGACGCCGGCAGCCCGCACCCCGCATGGAATGGGCTGGTCGACCCGCTCGCCCTGCACGATGCCCTGGCCCGCTCGCGGGTATGCCTGCTGGACTGCCGCTTCGACCTGGCGCAGCCCGAATCCGGCTACCAGCAGTACCGCCAGGGCCACCTGCCCGGCGCCTGCTTTGCCGACCTGGACCGCGACCTGGCCGGCGTGCGCACCGGCACCAATGGCCGCCATCCGCTGCCCGAGCGCGCCGCGCTGGTCGCACGCTGCGCGTCCTGGGGCATTGGCGCGGACACGACGGTGGTGGCCTACGACGCCAGCGACGGCTCCTTTGCCGCGCGCGCCTGGTGGCTGCTGCGCTGGCTGGGCCATCCGGCCGTGGCCGTGCTCGACGGCGGCTGGCAGGCATGGCTCGCCGCGGGACTGCCGGTCAGCACGCAGGTGCCGGCGCCGCAGGCGGCCGCTTTCCCGCAGCGCGCCCCGCTGCAGGCCGTGGCCGAGGTCGACGCCGTGCTCGCGCTCAGCCGCGCGGCCGCCGGCCGCCAGGCCGGCGCCGG
>JBBISD010000020.1:0-39728 GCA_037441485.1 Burkholderiales bacterium | reverse complement strand
CAACGGGCGTCGAGGACGCGCTGCAGTCACGGAGAGAGCGTCCCTGGGCACGTTGCGAACGTCGGCAACTTCGTAGTGACCAGTCGCTCGCCGGCGTCGCCTGGCCGGCAGCCCACGACCCGGAGCTGAACCTCGTTCCATTCGATTCGAGGTCGCGAAGAGGACGCCCGAACGGCTATATTGTTCGTCATCCACGCGCGGGAACGACCTATCCCCATCGATGGACGCGAAGCGCTGCCAAGCCGGACGCTGCAGCGATGCCAGACGCGACATGACGGCATCGCTCGCAGGTTCAATCGGACCCGATCGCCTCTGCAGCCTGGCCCTGCGCCTGCCACACGCCGCTGCGGTAGCGCGCGATGGTGCTGCCGGCGGGCTCGATATGGAACAGGTACAGCCACTCGTGGTCGACGAGCTGCTTGACCGCGGCATGCGCTCCGATGATCTTGTCGATCTCGTTGCGCGGTGCCTCGATGAACACCGACAGGCGCAGCGGCGTGTGCACGAATCGCTCGCCATCGTGCAGCGACTGCATCGGCAGGCCGATGCGCAGGTCGCCGCCATTGCCCTCGAACACCCCGACGTTTCCGCCGACCACGTTGTGCAGCACCTTGTCGCCGCTGCCGTAGAGCTTGTTGTCCACGGTGGACGCGTAGTACTGCATGTTGATCCAGTTGGTCACAACCATCGGCGCGGTCATGATCAGCTCCAGCACCTTGAAGCCGGGATCGCGCTCCCACCGGTAGTCGTGCAGGAAGCTGCGGCCACGGAGGTTCATGTGCCGGCAGCGGCTGCGCGGTGCGACGATGAACGCGGCGCAGGCGGCCAAGCCCCATTCGGGCCGCACCTGTGCCCAGTCGCTGGTACGCGACTTGATCGAGCTTTGAAGCGCCGCGGGTGAGCCGACCTGGTCGGCGAGGCCGAGTAGTGCGGCACGTTCGGCACGCGTGCGCTGGCCCGCGTCCGCGAGCCACTCGCGCAGCACGTCGAGGTCTTTCGCGTGGCTCGCGGGCGCGAGATCGGTGTCGTAGAGCAGCAATTCGTCGGTGGTGGTGTTGTGCAGGCCGCCGAGAAAGATCGTGCTTTCGGGCACGTCCAGACCTCGCTGGCGCAAGCCATTGCGCACGGCGGGATCGTTCAGCAGGGCCGCGAGAGCGCGCGCGTTGACCTCGCCCGTCTGCCCGCCGCAGGCGCCGCAGTCGAGCCCGGCGGCATGAGGGTTGTTCGCGCTCGTGCTGCCATGCCCGGCGAGCAGCACGACGCGCGCATACCCGGTGCTCAGCCCCATCGCACCAAGCACCGTGGACGCCATGTTGACGCGGGCTTCGAGGTCGGGCCCGCCGCTGGTGGGCAATCGCGGGCGCAGGGTCGCGCGCTGATCCACGGGCAACCCCGTTTGTTCCATGGGGGCAGCGTCCTGCTCGCCGCCGAGGCGGTTCTTGAGCAGCTTGCCGGCATAGAGCAGGCCGCAGGCTTCGACGAACGAGAAGGTGGACCCGGCGCCGCCGCGGAACGTCCGCCACTGCTGGCGCCACAGCAGGGACTTCTTGCGCTGCTGGGCCAGCTGTTCGCCCTGATCGTGCGCATCGCACTCGTCGGTGACACACAGCGCCGGGTAGAGCAGGCCCGGCAGCTGAGGCCGGACCATCTCGCTGCCCAGAGGCCGGTATTCGATGAACAGGGCGAAGAAGCCGGCGAAGCCCATGGTCTGGACCTGGCCGGCGCTCGCCGCTTCGAGCGCCCGGCGGTAGACCTCGGAGCGCACGTCGATGCAGAACACCGCCTGCACCGCCGGAGTTGTCTCGACGTCGTCCGGCTTGGGTGTGCCCGCCATCAGGCCTTTGGTCACAGGTTCCTGGTAGGCGTGCTCGAGCGCAGCGAGCCACAGCCAGTCGCGGCTCTGGGCCGCCTGCGCGTGCGCTACGACGCGATCGGCGTTGCGCCAGGCCGCGGCCAGCCCTTGCGCCACGCTCGCCTCGGGGTAGTCGTCGTGCAGCAGCCACTCCCAGGCCAGCCGGATCGCGAGCATGTGCACGATGTGGTCGTCGTCGCGCTGAGCGAGCCGCGCCTGCCAGCGCCGGTACGCGCACCAGGACGACCAGCCGTTGATGCTCATCAGCAAGGCGGTGAAATAGGCTTCGCAGGCTTGCGCAGGAACGCGCAGCGCGATTGCCGCAGCGTCAATCAGCGCGACCGGGTCGGCAGGCAGCTTGCGCAGGCGCCGGCTGAAGCCGTGGTAGCCCATCAGCATCGCCAGGCCGAAGTCATGTTCCGACTGGCGGCGCCAGCTCGCGTAGAGGCCGCCGTCGCGCTGCGGTCCCCACGCCGCCTGGCCGTGGTCGAAGTAGGCGGCGCAGCACTGGCTCAGGTGATGGGTGATGTAGTCGCGCCACGACATGTGGTGGCTGGTGTCGCGGTGCGCGTCCACCAAGTCTGACGCGAGCGGCAGACGCGCCAGCGGCGCCGGGTGCGCGTTCAGGTGCAACACCAGCTCGTCCACTGTGCAGGCGGCGCCCGCCGCGTCGATGGTCGCCTGAAGGTCGGCTTTCTTGATCCGGCCCGCCTGCCAGTGCTCGCGGTACCAGCTGAGCGGCATCAGCATCGGGCTCCCGGCCAGCGCGGCGATGTGGGCGGCGGCACTGGCGATCGGCCGCTCGAGGTGTCCCCAATAGGGGTTGACCGCAATGAAGCGATCTAGCGGCCAGGTGGGCGCTATGCGGGCGCAGGCGGCGTCGATCACGGGCCGCAGGGCGGAAGGAGTCGCCCGGGTCGAAAGTTCGGTCACGGCGTTCATCACAGGGCTCCAGGATCGCGGGCTTCGGGCAGGATGGGTCGGGGCGCATCGGGCTTGACGGGCACGCGCGCGGGCCACACGCGGAAGGTCAGCCGGGTGAAGAGCTCATCCAGGTACAGGCCGGCGAACAGCCACGGGTAGAGCTTGCGGGCCAGCCTCCCCTGAGGCCGGGCGCGCACCGCTCCCTGCACGATGAACAAGATGCCGAAGCAGCCGATCACCCAGGCCACCAGGCCCATGTTCGCGGCGGCAGGCGCGCCGACCCAGTGCCTGAACACGAGGTGCAGGCCGAAGTAGGCCAGCGCGACGGCGAAGGCGCTTGCGATGCCGGCAAGCGACCAATAGCCCCCGGCACGCAGCATCGGCCCGGCGAGCAACGGTGCCAGCGCGAGCGCGAGAATCGCCGTCGCCGCCCACAACGCAGGCGCGTCCGCCGGGCGGATGCCCCACGCGAGCGCCGCCGCGGCGACGATCCCTGCTCCCACCAGCGCGCTCGCGAGCCAGGCGAAGCCGCTGAGCGGCGGCAGGGAAGCCGTCATCTGATGCAGCCGGTTCTGCTCCACGGCGGTGCCCGCGGTCAGGAAGGCGTAGGCCTTGTAAAGCGAGTGCGCCACGATATGCAGCAACGCCATGTCGTAGAGGCCGAGCCCGCATTGCATCAGCATGAAGCCCATCTGCGCGCAGGTGGACCAGGCGAGTGCCACCTTGATGCTGATGCGCGTCATCATGGTCGCGGACGCGACGACGGCGGTGATGCCACCCACCACCACCAGCAGCCCCTGCGCGGCAGGCACGTCGGCGACCAGCGCGCCGAGCCGGATCAAGAGGAAGCCGCCCAGGTTGACGATGCCGGCGTGCAGCAGCGCGGAGACCGGCGTCGGCGCCTCCATGACCTGGATGAGCCAGCCGTGCACCGGCAGCTGCGCGCACTTCAGGCACGCGGCGAGCACGAACAGCACCGCCGCCGCCTGCAGCGCGGCCGGATGCTCGGGAAGCGCTCGGGCAGCGGCGATGGCCCGGTCGATCTCGAGCGTGCCGAGCTGCGATGCGACGAGCACGATGGCACTCAGGATGCACAGGTCCGCCACCCGGCTCGCGAGGAACTTCTTGTGCGCGGCGATGAGTGCTTGTGGCCGCTGATCGAAGAACGTGAGCAGAGAATGCAGCGCGAGGCTCGTGCCGATCCAGGCGAGCAGGAGCACCAGCAGGTTGTTCGTCAGCACCAGCAGCGTCACGGCCGCCAGCACCAGCATGAGGCTGCAGATGTAGCGCAGCTGGCCACGCTGTCCGCCGAGATACGGCTGCGAGTAGCCGACGATGACCCAGCCGATGAAGCCCACCAGCACCAGCATGATGTTGGCCAGCGCGTCGCTGCGCAGGCCCAGACTCAGCGCGCCGGCCCCGCCCAGCGCGAGCAGCGTGGGCCCGCGGGTCAGGCCCGGCCCGCTGGCCAGCAGCCAGACGATCGACAGCACCGCCGCCCCCAAGGCGAGCATCGAGCCCCGGTCGGCCCAACGCCACGCGGCAGCCGCTGAGCTGTTGATCAAGCTCGGCGCGGCGGCTGCGAGCGCGTACAGCAGCGGCACCGCCCAAAGCAGCGAAGCGCGCAGGGCAGGCAGATCGGCAAGCATCGTTTCCATCATCGAACCCTGTTGGCATGGACCGGGGCGACTATGGCCTGCGAAGTTGGTCCTGTAAAATACATTGTTGCGCACGCTTCGTTCTGTTTAATGTATCATTTGCGCGATGTCGAGCTTGAACTACCACCACCTGCACTACTTCTGGGCCGTCGCCAAGGAAGGCAACCTGACGCGCGCCGCGCTGAGGCTGCATGTCTCGCAGTCGGCGCTGTCCACGCAGATCAGGCAACTCGAGGCGCAGCTAGGCCAGGCGCTGTTCGACCGCGTCGGCCGCACGCTGTCGCTGACCGAGGCTGGCCACCTGGCGCTGGCTCATGCTGAAACCATCTTCGCCACCGGCAACGAACTGCTGGCGCTACTGCGGGGTAACAGCCGTGCGCATCGCCAGGTGCTGCGCATCGGTGCCGTCGCCACGCTGTCGCGCAACTTCCAGGAGAACTTGGTCAAGCCGCTGCTGGGCCGCGACGACGTGTCGCTGACGCTGCAGTCGGGCAGCCTGAGCGAACTGCTGTCGCGGCTGCGCGTGCACACCATCGACCTGGTGCTGAGCAACCGGCGTGTGCACGGCAGCAGCGAAGACCCGTGGCGCTGCCGGCGCATTGCGCGCCAGCCGGTCAGCCTGGTGGGCCGGCCGCGTGGCCGGCGCAAGGCCTTCCGCTTCCCCGACGAACTGGCCGAAGTGCCGCTGCTGCTGCCCGGACGGGACAATGACATCCGCGCCGCCTTCGACGTGATGTGCGAGCAACGCGGCTTGCGCTACCGGCTGCGTGCGGAGGTCGACGACATGGCCATGCTGCGCCTGCTGGCGCGCGACTCCGACAGCGTGGCCTTGCTGCCCACGGTGGTGGTGCAGGACGAACTGCGCACCGGGCAATTGGTGGAGCACGGCGTGGTGCCTGACCTGCACGAAAACTTCTATGCGATCTCGGTGCAGCGGCACTTCTCGCCGCCTTTGCTCAAGGCGCTGCTCAAGCAGTCCGAGGCCGATGTGCTGGGATCGCTTTCCGGCTGATTCTAGAGGCCTGGCTGCAATACGAGATGGGAGTAACCTGCGCCGCGTCGCCGCAGTTTGCCAGTTGCCCTACTGCAGTAAAACAGTCGCTACCAGGCGACAGCAATTGGCCGGGTCTTGCCGGCCACCGCGCTCGTACGGGCAACCGCTGTCCAACGCATTGTGGGCATTGAGTACCCAGTGGCCGTGGACTCGGTACGGCTCGGGAATGCAGGTCGCCAAGCCTGGCCATCGCCGACGGTCGCCACGGCTGGATCGACGCTCGGAGAGCGTCGCCGTTGATGATGTAGGTCCAAAGATCAACGACATGCACGTTGTCTTGTCCCCTGCCCTTCAGTTGCATTCTCGGCGCGAAGTGGAGAAGTGCCGCCCACCGGTATGGCGCATCGCCTCGGAGTACCGGGATTTACCGTCAGCGCGGCTCAGCACGTCAATCGCCCGGAAACCCGCGTGGATGCTGGATTTCGCACTCGAGATTTACCGTCAACCCGGAAATCGACCCGACGGTAAATCTCTGCTGGGAACTCAACGCGACATTTTTACCGTCAGATTTACCGTCAGATTGAAGGGCATCCCGGCGATAGATCTCGATAGATCTCGACAGAAATCCCTGTAGGCACTTGCCCCACGAGTCAACGCACCAAGCCTACTTTTCAATAGACCTCGATAGATCCCGATAGATCTCGAAAGCTACTCCCACTCGATGGTCGCCGGCGGCTTGCCCGAGATGTCGTACACGACGCGATTGATGCCGCGCACCTCGTTAATGATGCGGTTGGACACGAGGGCCAGCAGTTCATGCGGCAGCGGTGCCCAGTGGGCGGTCATGAAGTCCTGCGTCTGCACCGCCCGCAGTGCCACCACCCATTCGTAGGTGCGGCCGTCGCCCATCACGCCGACGCTGCGCACGGGCAGGAACACCGCGAACGCCTGGCTGGTGCGCTCGTACCAGCCGCTGCGGCGCAGTTCTTCGATGAAGATGGCGTCCGCGCGCCGCAGCAGCTCGGCATACTCGCGCCTGACCTCGCCCAGGATGCGCACCCCAAGGCCCGGCCCGGGGAACGGATGGCGGTGCACCATCTCCGCGGGCAGGCCCAGCGCCAGGCCAAGGCTGCGGACCTCGTCCTTGAACAGGTCGCGCAGCGGTTCGAGCAGCTTCAGGTGCAGGGTATCGGGCAGCCCGCCGACGTTGTGGTGCGACTTGATCGTCACCGCCTTCTTCGACGACGCGCCGGCCGACTCGATGACGTCGGGGTAGATCGTGCCCTGCGCCAGCCAGCGCGCCTGGCGCAGCCGTGCGGCCTCTTCCTGGAAGACCTCGACGAATTCGCGGCCGATGATCTTGCGCTTGGCCTCGGGGTCGGCCACCCCGGCCAGCTTAGCCAGGAAGCGCTCGGCGGCGTCCACGTGCACCAGGCGCAGTCCAAGGTGGCGCTCGAAGGTATCGACCACCTGGCGCGCCTCGTCCAGGCGCAGCAGGCCGTTGTCGACGAACACGCAGGTGAGCTGGTGACCGATGGCGCGGTGGATGAGCACGGCGGCCACGCTCGAGTCCACGCCGCCCGACAGCCCGAGGATCACCTCGTCCGTGCCGACCTGGGCGCGGATCCGCGCGACGGCCTCGCCCACGTAGTCGGGCATGTTCCAGTCGCCGCGGCAGCCGCAGATATCGCGCACGAAGCGGCTGAGGATGGCGGCGCCCTGGCGCGTGTGGGTCACCTCGAGGTGGAACTGCACCGCATACAGGCGGCGCTGCTCGTCGGCCATGGCGGCGATCGGGCAGCTCTCGGTGGATGCCATCAGCACGAATCCCGGCGGCAGCTCCTCGACCTTGTCGCCGTGGCTCATCCAGACGTCCAGCAGGCCTTCGCCCCCGGGCCCCTGGTGGTCCTGCAGGCCCTCGAGCAGGCGCGTATGCCCGCGGGCGCGCACCTGGGCAAAGCCGAACTCGCGCTGGGCGCCCGGCGCCACGCGCCCGCCCAGCTGCTGGGCCATGGTCTGCATGCCGTAGCAGATGCCCAGCACCGGCACGCCCAGTTCGAACACAGCCGGCGGGGCCTTGTCGGTGGACTCCTCGTAGGCCGACTGGTGGCTGCCGGAGAGGATGACGCCGCGCGGCGCGAACGCCCGGATGGCGTCCGCGGGCATGTCGCAGGGGTGGATCTCGCAGTAGACCGACGCCTCGCGCACGCGCCGGGCGATCAGCTGGGTGAGCTGCGAACCGAAGTCGAGGATGAGGATGCGGTCGTGGCCCAACTACTCCACCCGGTAATTGGGTGCCTCCTTGGTGATGCGCACGTCGTGGACATGGGACTCGCGCATGCCGGCGTTGGTGATCTCGACAAACTCGGCGCGCTGGCGCATTTCGTCGATGGTGCGGCAGCCGCAGTAGCCCATGCTGGACCGCACGCCGCCGGCCAGCTGGAAGACGATGGACACGATGCTGCCCTTGAACGGCACCATGCCCTCGATGCCCTCGGGCACCAGTTTGTCGACATTGGCCTCGTTGTCCTGGAAATAGCGGTCGGCCGCGCCCCGCTTCATGGCGCCCAGGCTGCCCATGCCGCGATACGTCTTGTACGAGCGTCCCTCGTAGAGCACCAGTTCGCCCGGCGCCTCTTCGGTGCCGGCGAAGATGCTGCCCATCATCACGGTGGAGGCACCCGCCGCCAGCGCCTTGGCGATATCGCCCGAGTAGCGCACCCCGCCGTCGGCCACCACCGGCACGCCGCTGCCCGCCAGCGCCCGCGCCACGCCGTCGATGGCGCTGATCTGCGGCACGCCCACGCCCGCCACGATGCGCGTGGTGCAGATGGACCCCGGGCCGATGCCGACCTTGACGCCGTCGGCGCCATGTTCCACCAGCGCCAGTGCGGCCTCGCCGGTGGCGATGTTGCCGCCGATCACGTCGACCTCCGGGAAGCTGCGCTTGATCCAGCGCACCCGGTCGAGCACACCGCGCGTATGGCCATGCGCCGTGTCGACCACGATGACGTCGACGCCGGCCTGCACCAGCGCGGCGACCCGCTCTTCGTCGCCCTCGCCGGTGCCGACGGCGGCGCCGACCCGCAGCTTGCCCAGGCTGTCCTTGGCCGCCAGCGGGTGCTCGGTGGTGCGGGTGATGTCCTTGACGGTGACCAGCCCGCGCAGCACGAAGTCCTCGTCGATGACCACCACGCGTTCGAGGCGATGCCGGTGCATCAGCGCCTTGGCCTCCTCGAGCGTCGCCCCTTCGGGCACGGTGACCAGGCGGTCGCGCGGGGTCATGATCTCGCGCACCGGAATGTCCAGCCGCGTCTCGAAGCGCAGGTCGCGGTTGGTGACGATGCCTACCACCCGTCCCGCGCCATCGATCACCGGCAGGCCGGAGATCTTGTGGGCGCGCGTGAGTTCGATCACCTCGCCCACGCGCATGTCGGGCGGAATGGTTATCGGGTCGCGCAGCACGCCGGCCTCGTGGCGCTTCACCTTCAGCACCTCGGCGGCCTGCTGCGCTGCCGAAAAGTTCTTGTGGATGATGCCGATGCCACCTTCCTGCGCCAGCGCGATCGCCAGGCGAGCGTCGGTGACGGTGTCCATTGCGGCCGACACCAGGGGTAGCTTCAGCGGAATGCGGCGGGTCAGCCGCGTGCTCAGGTCCGTCTCCCGGGGAAGCACGGCCGAATACGCCGGTACCAGGAGCACGTCATCGAAAGTCAGCGCCTTTTCTCGGAAACGCATGCCCATCCTCTTGACGCAAAAGCGGATTATAGACAGTTCCCCGAACCCTCCGAATGGCCGGCATTCGTCTGTTTTTCCGGTTTGCACCAGCCGGGATGGACCCTACAATCCGCGGATATGCGCACCTCGCGTCGCACTGCTGCCGCGCTCGCCCCGGTCCTGCCGTTTGTGGGGCTACCGGCCGGGCGGCGCGGCCCCGCGGGCCCCAGCCGGGGTCCCGGACGTTCCCTTGTCGGAGTCTCCATGCCCATTGCCTGCCGAAGGCCCGTCCGCGGCCCTGGCTGCCGCGTCGCCGTCCTGGCCCTGCTTGCCTCGCTGAGCCTGTGCGGCGCCGCGCACGCACAGTGGTCCTGGCGCGATTCCAGCGGCGGCGTCACGTACTCGGACACCCCGCCGCCGGCCGACATCCGGCCCGCCGATATCCTGCACCAGCCGGTGCTGGCGCCGCCGTCCGACACCACAGCGCGGCCCGGCGGGGGGGGCAGCTATTCGGGCACCGGCGGCGTCGCCGGCGGCAATGATGCGGCCCCGTCGGGCGATGGCGACGCGCGCAAGCCGGTCGCCGCGCCCAAGTCGCTCGCCGAGCAGGACGCGGATTTTCGCAAGCGCCTGGCCGACCGGCAAAAGGCGCAGCAGAAGGCCGAACAGGACGAGGCCCAGAGCAACGAACGGGCCGCGGCCTGCAACGAGGCCCGCAGCTACCTGCAGATGATCGAGAGCGGCACCCGGCTGATGCGTCCCGACGCCGAGGGAAACCGCAATTTCCTCGACGACGAGCAGCGCGCCGCCGAGACGCAGAAGGCCCAGGACGCGATCGCCAAGAACTGCTAGGGCGCGCGCATCAGGCGGCGGCGCCGGCGCCTTCAGCCTGGCGCACGTGGGTCACCTCGGGCACCAGGGCGGCCACGACCACGAAGATCAACGCCGCGACCCCCATGATCTTGGCGAAGAACGTGAAGTAATCGGGCCCGACCAGTGCATAGGTCGACACCTGGGCACGGGCGGCATCGAAGCTGCCGCGCGTCGCCAGCGGCGCCCGCGTGACCGCATCCATCAATTGCACCCGGCCGCCGGATGGGTCCACCTGGGCAATCAGGTAGGTGCCTTCCAGCGGCTGCGCGCTGCCGTCCGCCTGCACCACCTCGATGCCGGTGGCGCCGGCAAAGTCGATCTTCTGCCCCGGCACCAGCGGCGCCGCGGCGCCGGCGACGTCCAGCCAGGTCTGGGTGCCGGTGACCATGGCGCCGGCCTGCAGCGGCCGCACCATGTAGTGATTGACGGCCGCAGTGAACAGGTTGCCCGCGCTGATCGACAGCAGGAACAGCGCCATGATGAAGCTCTTCATCGTCAGCGGCGCCTGCTTGTACGAATACTCCAGCGCCGTGATGGACACCAGCACCTCGCCGGCCGTCAGCACCACGTAGGCCAGGATCTGCCACCACACGCTGACCGTGTGGCCGGACTGGATGCGCGCCTCGATGCCGGCAATGACGATAAACGACGTTGCCGTGACGAACAGTCCGGCGCCGATCTTGCGCAGCGGCGTCACCTTGGTGAAGCGTCCCACCAGCGGATAGATGCCGTACGTGAAGATCGGCACCAGGATGAGGATCAGCAGCGCGTTGGCCACGGAAATCTGTGCCGGCAGCAGCGTAAGGCCGAAGCCCAGGTTCTTGTCCATCAGGTCGGAGCGGGCCTGCAGCAGCCAGGTCGTGCCGTTGCTCTGGTCCCACAGCGCCCAGAAGACCGCGACGAACACATAGATCAGCAGCAGCCGGGCGACGGTAGCCAGGCCGCGGGCCGACAGGATGTCGCGCAGCCAGACCTTGCCGGCGGGCGCCACCACGGCAAAGCGCTTGCGTCCCGCCCAGAACACCACGGTGGCCACGAACATCATCATGGCCGGGACGCCGAACGCGACGGTGGGGCCATACGCCGGCAGCAGCAGCGGACACAGGTAGATGGAGATGGTGGAACCGGAATTGATCGCCAGGTAGAACCAGCTGAAGGCGCGCTCGATCAGGTGCTGGTTGCTGCTGGTGAACTGGTCGCCGACGTTGGTCGACACGCACGGCTTGATGCCGCCGGTGCCGAAGGCGATCAGGGTCAGCCCGGCGGCGATGACGGCCGGTTCGCGTGCCAGCGCCAGCACCACGCAGCCGGCGCAGTAGGCCAGCGAGAAGGTGATGACGGTACGGTACTTGCCCCAGAAGACGTCCGAGACGATCGCCCCCAGCAGCGGGAAGAAATACGAGCCGGACTTGAACAGCGACACCCAGGTGGTCGCCTGCGCCTCGCCGAAATGCAGGCTCTGCACCAGGTAAACCGCCAGGATGGCGTTGATGCCGTAGTAGCAGAACCGCTCGGCGAATTCATTGGCGATGATGAAGGGAATGCCGCTGGGCATGCGGGCCGTGCCGGTGCTGTTCATGGTGGGTTCCCGTGATTGACGCCGGCGGATCGTACACTCAGCGGCCGGTTTTGGCCGCTGCGGCGCGCGCCGCCGCCTGCCGCTTGCGCGCCACCCGCAGGTGGCGCGCCGCCTTCGGATCGAGCAGCAGCGGCCGGTAGATCTCGACGCGGTCGCCGTCGCGCAGGCGCGTGTCGCCGGCGCAGTGCCGATTGAAGATGCCCAGGTCCAGCGCTGCGCCCAGCAATTGCGGCACCGCACTGCACAAACCCGAGCGTTCCACTGCCTGGGCCGCGGTGGTTCCGGCGGGCACGCGCAGGGCCACGTCCCACTGATGCCCGGGAAGCGCGCACACCACCCGGACGCGCAGCAGCGCGCCCGGCGCCGGCGCCTCAGTCCCGGGTGCCATACAACTGCTGCGCGCGCGCGGCAAAGGCGTCGACCAGCGAATTGGTGATGCGCTCGAACACCGGCGCGATGATCCGCTCCAGCAGCCCGGCGCCGAAGCGGTATTCGAGCCCCAGGCTCACCTTGCAGGCATCGGCCTGCAGCGCCAGGAAGCGCCACTGGCCGCGCAGTTCGCGAAACGGCCCGTCGACCAGGTGGAGCTCTATGCAGCCGGGAAAGCGGTGCACGTTGCGCGTCGTGAAGTGGCTGCGCACGCCCAGGTAGGCGATGTCGACCCGGGCCTCGACGTCGCCGGAGTCGCCCAGCGGCCGCACGTGGCTCGACGGGCACCACGGCAGGAATTGCGGGTACTGCGCGACGTCGCGCACGAGGGCGAACATCTGCCCATCGCTGTAGGGAACCAGCACGGAACGGTCGACGCGATGCATGGCGGGCGCTTGGCCGGGCCGCGCCGCGCGGCGCCGCCGGCGCATTCTCCGGGGTGATCGGCAGGCCCTGCGGCCGGCCGGTGGCAACGGTTGTTACACTCGAATTGTATCGGCCCGATTCCCGCGCCCCGCCCCGGCACCGCCGGCCGGCCGCAGCCGCCCTCCTCGCCCCCCATGTCCATCTCCCAGAACCGCAAGGCCCGCTATGACTACCAGGTCGAGGAACGCTACGAGGCGGGCCTCGTGCTCGAAGGCTGGGAAGTCAAGAGCATCCGGGCCGGACGGGTGCAGATGAACGAGGCCTATGTCATCGTGCGCGGGGCCGAGCTCTTCCTGCTCAACGCCCATATCAATACGCTGCCCACCACCTCGACCCACGTGCACGCCGATCCGACCCGCACGCGCAAGCTGCTGCTAAAGGCCGACGAGATCCGCAAGCTGATCGGCAAGGTCGAGCGTGCCGGCTACACGCTGGTGCCGCTGGACCTGCATTTCACGCGCGGCCGGGTCAAGCTCACCGTGGGGCTGGCCAAGGGCAAGCGCGAATTCGAGAAGCGCGCCGCCGAGCAGGAACGCGACTGGAAGCGCGAGCAGAACCGTCTGCTGAAGCAGCGCAGTCGCTAGCGGCGGATCCGCCCAGGCGGATCCGCGCCGTTTTGTCGCTTTCCCGCCCTATCGCCCCGCCGCCGCAATCCGCCGCCAGGCATCCACCACCGAATCCGGATTGAGCGAAATCGATCCGATGCCCTGTTCGACCAGCCACAGCGCGAGGTCCACGTGGTCCGAGGGTCCCTGACCGCAGATCCCCACGTACTTGCCCTGCTTGCGGCAGGCGGCAATGGCGCGGCTGATCAGCATCTTTACGGCCGGATCGCGTTCGTCGAAGGAATCGGCGACCAGGCCCGAATCGCGGTCCAGGCCGAGCGTAAGCTGGGTCAGGTCGTTGGAGCCGATCGAGAAGCCGTCGAAGAACTCGAGGAACTCCTCGGCCAGCAGCGCATTGGACGGCAGCTCGCACATCATGATGACGCGCAGGCCGTTCTCGCCGCGCTTGAGTCCGTGCTCGGCCAGCAGTTCGGTGACCTGCCGCGCCTCCTTGAGGGTGCGCACGAAAGGCACCATCAGCTCGACATTGGTATAGCCCATCGTGTCGCGCACGCGGCGGAACGCCGCGCACTCGAGCGCGAAGCAGCCGGCAAAGCTCGGCGCGATGAAGCGCGAGGCGCCGCGAAAGCCCAGCATCGGATTTTCCTCGTCCGGCTCGTAGCGGGTGCCGCCGATGAGCTTCTTGTATTCGTTGCTCTTGAAGTCGGACAGCCGCACGATCACCGGCTTGGGCCAGAACGCGGCGGCGATCGTCGCCACGCCCTCGGTGAGCCGGCTGGCGAAGAACTCGCGCGGATTGGCATAGCCGTAGGCCAGGCGCTCGACAGCGCTCTTGAGCGCGTCGTCCAGCGCCGGGTAGTCGAGCACCGCCTTGGGGTGGACCCCGATGTGGTTGTTGATGATGAACTCGAGCCGCGCCAGCCCTACGCCGGCGTTCGGCAGCGACTGGAAGTCGAAGGCCAGCTGCGGATTGCCGACATTGAGCGTGATCTTGACCGGGATTTCCGGCAGCGTCCCGCGCTGCACCGTCTCGACCTCCATCTCGAGCCGGCCATCGTAGACCATGCCGGTGTCGCCCTCGGCGCAGCTCACGGTGACGTCCATGCCGTCGCGCAGTACGTGCGTGGCGTCGGCGCAGCCGACCACCGCGGGAATTCCCAGCTCGCGGGCGATGATCGCCGCGTGGCAGGTGCGCCCGCCGCGGTCGGTGACGATGGCCGCCGCGCGCTTCATCACCGGCTCCCAGTTCGGGTCGGTCATCTCGGTGACCAGGATGTCGCCGTCCTGGACCTGGTCCATGTGGGCGGCGTCGCGCACGATGCGCACCGGTCCGGCGCCGATCTTCTGCCCGATCGCGCGCCCCGTCGCCAGCACCGGCGCCGTGCCCTTGAGCCGGTAGCGCAGCTGGGTCTCCTGCTGCGGCCGCGACTGCACGGTCTCGGGGCGGGCCTGCAGGATGTAGATCCGGCCGTCGATGCCGTCCTTGCCCCATTCGATGTCCATCGGGCGGCCGTAATGCTGCTCGATCGTCACGGCAAAGTGCGCCAGCTCCAGCACCTCGGCGTCGCTCAGCGAAAAGCGATGGCGCAGCGCGTCGTCCACCGGCACCGTGACGACCGAGCGCCCCGCGGCCGCGCCGCTGCCCGGCTCCTGGTAGACCATCTTGATCAGCTTGGAGCCCAGGCTGCGGCGCACCAGGGCGGGCTTGCCGGCCGCCAGCATCGGCTTGTGCACGAAGAATTCATCCGGATTGACCGCACCCTGCACGACGGTCTCGCCCAATCCGTAGTTCGACGTGATGAACACGACGTCGCGGAAGCCCGATTCGGTATCCAGCGTGAACATCACGCCGGCCGCACCCTGGTCGCTGCGCACCATGCGCTGCACGCCGGCCGACAGGGCGACGTCGTCGTGCGCAAAACCCTGGTGCACCCGGTAGGAAATCGCGCGGTCGTTGTACAGCGAGGCGAACACCTCGCGCATGCGGTCGAGCACCGCGTCCACGCCCACCACATTGAGGAAGGTCTCCTGCTGCCCGGCGAACGAGGCCTCCGGCAGGTCCTCGGCCGTCGCGCTCGAGCGCACGGCCACCGAAATGCTGCCAGCGTCGCCGGCCAGCGCCCGGTAGTGCGAGCGCACGGCGGCTTCCAGATCCGGCGGAATGCGCGCGGCGGCCACCCACTGGCGGATTTCCCGGCCGGCATCGGCCAGCGCGCGCACGTCGTCGATGTCGATGGCCGCCAGCCGGGCGCCGATGCGCTCGCGCAGGTCGTTGGCCCGCAGGAACTCGCGAAAGGCGTGGGCCGTGGTGGCAAAGCCATCGGGCACGCGTATGCCCTTGGCGTCCAGCTGGCTGAGCATCTCGCCCAGCGACGCGTTCTTGCCGCCGACGCGTTCCACGTCGGTCATGCGCAGATCGCGCAATGCAATGACCAGTTCGGAGCTGCCCATGCGCATTCCCCCCGCGGCGGCGCCGGTGGGCGGGCCAGGCGTCATTGCCGCGCGCCGCCACCACCGTGTGCCAGAATGGTCATTCTACCCCGGCCGCCCAAGTCTTCTATATGACTGCCTCCACCCCGCCGCCCCAGGTCCGCGACATCTTCTTCGTCTCCGACGGCACGGGCATCACGGCCGAGACCCTGGGCCACGCGGTGCTGACCCAGTTCGAGAGCCTGGACCTGCATCATCACCGCATCTCCTTCATCGACAATCCGGACAAGGCGCTCGATGCCATCGCCCGGATCAACGAGTCCAGCCACCGCCACGGGCGCCGTCCGATCGTCTTCTCCACGCTGGTCAACCCGTCCATCAACGCCATCCTGCACGGCGCCAATGCGCTGATCCTGGACCTGTTCGCGTCGTTCGTGGTGCCGCTCGAGAAGGAACTGGGCGCCAAGTCGACCCACACCGTCGGGCGTTCGCACAATATCGTCGGCTCCGACAACTACAAGAACCGCATCGAGGCGATCAACTTCGCGCTGGCGCACGACGATGGCCAGTCGGCCGCCGAACTCGAACGCGCCGACGTCATCCTGATCGGCGTGTCGCGCAGCGGCAAGACGCCCACCAGCCTCTACCTGGCGATGCAATACGGCGTAAAGGCCGCCAACTACCCCCTTATTCCGGAGGACTTCGATCGCGGCGCGCTGCCGGCGGCGCTGGCGCCGCACCGCCGCAAGCTTTTCGGCCTGTCGATCGCGGCCGAACGGCTGTCGGAAGTCCGCTTCGAACGCCGCCCCAACAGCCGCTACGCCTCGCTGGAGAACTGCCGCAGCGAGGTCGAGCAGGCCGAGCGCCTGATGCGCCTGGGCGACATCCGCTGGCTGTCCACGACCACCAAGTCGATCGAGGAGATCGCCGTGACCGTCCTGCAGGAATTCCTGAGCGAACACCGCGCCTGAGATAGGCAAGGTTTTGCCGCCCAAATCGCCCTACTTTCACTGGGGCGATTCCCCTACTCTCCCGCCAACCGGTCTATTGCTGCCGGGCCCATGTGCTGCGCGCGCGGCCGGCCCGCGCCGGCGTTCTACGCAAGGGAGATGCTTTGTTGACGTACCTGTTCCGGACGCCGGGCGCGGCACTGCCACACCGGTACAGCGGGCTCGCCATGGCGCTGGTCGCCGGCACGGCCGCCGCCGTGCCCCAGGACCCGCCGGCCGAAGCCCTGAGCTTCGAACAACTGAGCGCCCTGGAAGTCAGCGGCGTCTCCAAGTCCGTCGAACGCATCCTCGATGCCCCGGCAGCCGTGACCGTCATCACCAGCGAGGATATCCGCGCCTACGGCTTTCGCACGCTGGGCGAGGTACTGACCGCCGTCCCCGGATACTTCTACTTCAGCGACCTTGCCTTCGGCTACGCCGGCGTGCACGGATTCGCCCCCATCGGCAGCACCAACAGCCGCGTGCTGCTCCTGATCGACGGCTTCCCGACCAACGACAACATCTTCGAGCAGGCGCTGCTGGGCCAGGAAGCCATCGTCGACCTGGCGCTGATCGATCACATCGAGGTGATCCGCGGGCCGGGATCGTCGATCTACGGCGCCAATGCCTTCTTCGGCGTGATCAATGTCGTGCTGAAGACGCCCTCGCAGGTCGACAGCGGCGCGGCCGCCTGGCTGGGCTCCAACCGCGAGCGCGGCGTCAGCGGCAGCCTGAGCGGCGGCGTCGGCAGCGAAACGCGCTACCTGCTGAGCGCCAGCACCGCGGCATCGGCCGGGCCGGTGGTGCGCTTCGATCCGCAACCCGGATTGCCGCAGGGCGCGCACTTTAGCGGTGTCGACGGCAGCGACGTATCGCGCGTGTTCGCCAAGATCATGGACGGCAATCTGCGCATGAACCTGGGGTTCAGTGAACGGCGCCAGCAGGCCGGCTACGGCCTGCACGGCGACGTGCCCGGCGACCCGCGCAGCTTCGTGCGCGACGGCGACAGCTTCGCCGATGTGCATTACGAAGGAACGATGGGCAGCGCCACCGACTACGTGCTGCGCGCCTCGCTGGCCCAGTACCGCTACGACGCGCTGATCGTCGACGATCCGGCAGCGCCCAATTCGATTCCGGCCGAAGGCAGCTGGATCGATACCGAAGCCACCGCCACGCACCACCTGTCGCCGCATTCGCGCCTGGTGATGGGGCTGGAAGTGCGCCGCGACCTGCGCGAGAGCCTGTCCCAGTCCAACGCACTGCTGGGCACCTTCCAGCGGCTGAGCCTGAGCGACAATCGCCTGGGCGCCTACGCGCAAAGCGACATCGACTGGTCGAGCCAGTGGTCGTCGAGCATCGGCGTGCGTGGCGACAGCAACGACGGCCGCAACCGCGCCGATCCGCGCCTGGCCGTGCTGTGGAAGCCGTCCCCCGAGCAGGTCGTCAAGCTGATGGCCGGCAGCGCTTTCCGGCAGCCCAGCGTCATCGAGCAGCAATTCGCGCAGCCCGGCTCCTTCATTCCCGATCCGGACCTGACCCCGGAGCGCGTGCGCACGGTGGACCTGGAGTACCAGGCGCAGGTTTCCCCCGCGACACACGGTTCGGTTACGCTTTTTCGCTATCGCGCGATCGATCTCATCAGCCAGTCGATCGTCGACCCGGTCAGCGGCGCGATGCAGTTCCAGAACGTCACCACCGCGCAGGCGCGCGGCGTCGACCTGTCGCTGGAACATTCGTTCACACCGACGCGGCAGCTGAGCCTGAGCGCATCGTTCGCCGATGCCACCGACGGCAACGGCAACTGGCTGCAGAATTCCCCGCGCTGGACCGGGCGCCTGGCGTTGCGCGACCGCATCGTGGGCGACTGCTCGCTGGCCGGCGAGGCGCTGTACGAAGGACCGCGGCTGGCGTTCGACAACTCACCCATCGCCGGCTTCACCTCGATCAACCTGGCACTGTCCTCGGTACCCCGGCGCGGCCGCTGGTCCTGGTCGCTGGGCCTCTACAACCTGCTCGACGCCCGCTATTCGCAGCCGCTGGCCGGCCTGCCACGCGTCACCGAACCCGGCCTGACCGCGCGCGTGGGGCTGGCCTATACCCTGTGAGCGCCCGGGCCGCCGACACCGTCACGATGAAACCGCCTACTGGCATCGGCCGCCGCGGCCGGCAGTTCGCGCTGGCGCTCCTGCTTGGATCGCTCGGCGGCCTGGCCCTGCCCGCCCCGGCCGCGGCGCAGGCGCTCACCGAGGCCCAGTTGCGGGCCCGCTTCGTGCTCAATTTCGTGCGCTTCACGGAATGGCCGGATACGGCGTTTGCCGAAACCGGCGCGCCGGTGCGGCTGTGCGTGCTGGGCAGCGGCGATCCCGTCGAGGCCGCCCTGGCCAGCCTGCACGATGCCACCGCCGGCGGACGCCACATCAGCGTGCGCGGCGGGGTGACATCCGAACAGGCCGGCGACTGTCACCTGCTGTACGTGCCCGACGCGGAACTGCGCCGCCTGGTGGGGGCGCGCGACGCCATCGGCCGGCACGCGGTGCTGATCGTCGGCGAGAGCGAGGCGGTGCTCGACCGCGGCGGCATGATCGCCATGCGCAGTGCCGACCGGCACCTGTCGTTCGTCGTCAAGGTGAGCACTGCGCGGCAAAACGCCATCAATTTCTCGCCGCAGATGCTCAATGCCGCAGCCGAGGTGCTGCCATGACCTCGCTGCTGTTTCGGCGCGCGGCCGGCGCCACGATCCGCAGCAAGGTCGTCGCCGTCGCGCTGGCCACGACGGGCATCGCGCTGCTGTCGAGCACGATAGGCCTGGCGCTGTACAAGTACCAGGAAGCCCAGCAAACACTGTGCGCCGAGGTCGCCGGCACCGCCTCGGTGCTCGCCGAGAACCTGCGCGCCGCCGTCATCTTCGAGAACCGCGCCGGCGCACGCGAGATCATCGACGGCCTGCACGCCAACGGCCATATCCGCTCGGCCGAGATCGACCGCAAGGACGGCAGCGACCTGTTCGCCACCTGGCGGGCGGCGCCCAATCCGGTCGAGAATGCCTGGTACACGCCGACCTGCACGTATTCGAGCCCGATCTCGTCGGACGGCGACTTCTACGGCCTGCTGTGGCTGCAGGCCGCGGACCTCGATTTCCTGGCCACGGTTGGCCGCACCGGCCTCGTGCTGCTCTCGGCCGCGGGCGTCGGCCTGCTGCTGGCGCTGGGCTTCAGCGGCCCGCTGGCGCAGCTGATCGCCCGGCCGATCGTCGAACTGGCGGCCGCCACGAAGAAGGTCGGCATCGACGCCGACTATCGCATGCGCGTGATCAATACGTCGGATGACGAGATCGGCCAGCTGGTGCGCGACTTCAACCGCATGCTCGAGCAGATCCAGAAGCGCGATGCCGAACTTGCGCAGCATCGCGAATCGCTCGAACTGCAGGTCGAGCGCCGCACCGCCGAGCTGCGCGACGCCAAGGACCGTGCCGAGGCCGCCAGCGAGGCCAAGTCGCGCTTCCTGGCGACGATGAGCCACGAGATCCGCACGCCGATGAACGGCGTCATCGGCATGACGCAGCTGCTGCTGCGCAGCGGTATCGACGACCGCACGCGGCGCTACGCGCAGACGGTCGACCAGTCGGCCCAGACGCTGATGCACATCATCGACGACATACTGGATTTCTCCCGGATCGAGGCCGGGCGCCTCAAGCTCGAACTGGCGCCCCTGTCGCCGCGCCGCCTGGTCGACGATTCGGTCGCGCTGTTCGGCGACGGCGCCTCCTCCAAGGGCGTGCTGCTCACCGGTCGCTGCAGCATCGATGCATCGGCCCGCGCCGTGGGCGATGTGCACCGCCTGCGGCAGATCACGTCGAACCTCATCTCCAATGCCGTGAAGTTCACCGCGCGCGGCACCGTCGTGCTGGGCATGGACTGGCTGCGCGCGCCCGAGCCCGGCGCGGCCGGGCGGCTGCGCATCGTCGTGCAGGACTCCGGCATCGGCATGCCACCGTCGGTCGTGGCGCGCCTGTTCGAGCCCTTCGAGCAGGCCGACAGCTCGATGTCGCGCCGCTATGGCGGCTCGGGACTCGGCCTGGCCATCGTCCGGCGCCTGGTAGAACTCATGGGCGGGACGATCGACGTGCACAGCCGCGAGGGTGTCGGAACCACCGTGACCGTCGAAGTGGACCTCGGGTGGGCCCCGGCGTCCAGCGGCGACGACGACGACGCCCCGGCGCCACCGGCCGCAAGCCGCGCGCCCGGCACCGGCGCCGCGCCGCCCGCGCGGCCGACCGTGCTGCTGGTCGAGGACAATCCGATCAACCAGATCGTGGCCGCCGAGATGCTGCAGCAGATCGGCTGCGACGTCGTCCAGGCCGAAACCGGCGTCACCGCAGTGGCCTGTGCCACCACGCGGGACTTCGACCTCGTGCTGATGGACTGGCAGCTGCCCGAGATGGACGGCCTGGAGGCCATCCGCCGCATCCGTGCCCATGAACTGCAGCACGGCCGCCG
The DNA here is from genome assembly GCA_037441485.1 of Burkholderiales bacterium. Taxonomy (GTDB): domain Bacteria; phylum Pseudomonadota; class Gammaproteobacteria; order Burkholderiales; family Burkholderiaceae_F; genus GJ-E10. The sequence goes on along the minus strand of JBBISD010000020.1, from coordinate 18,795 downwards.
GCGCACGCCGATCTATTCACTCACGGCCAATGCGATGGCCGGCGACGCGGAGAAATGCCTGGCCGCCGGTGCCGACGGCTACCTCGCCAAGCCGTTCAGTTTCGACCAGCTCCGTGGCCTGGTCGAGGCCAGTGGTGCCCTGCCCGTCACGGACGCGGCGTCCCCCGCCCGAGCCCCGTAACCCCCCTCGCCCGCTCGCGGGAGAGGGCCGGAGAGGCCGCGCCGAGGGCGTCGGCCCGACGCCCTCTACGACCCCCCCGCCCCCTGCAGCACATGAAAGCGCACCGTGACCGCGTCGTCCAGCGTCGTCGTGTCGGACCATTGCGCCTGGCCGATCCCGTAGGCCAGGCGTGACAGCACGAAGCTGCCGTCGATCCAGCGGCCCTCGGGGGCCGGTGCGATGCCAAAGCGCACCGGCAGCGTCGTGCGCCGGCCCTTGAGCGAAAAGGTGCCCAGGGCCTCGTAGCCGCCGTCGGGCAGCGCCCGAAAGCCGTGGGCCGCGAATTCCGCCCCGGGAAATGTCGCGGTGTCGAAAAAGTCCGTGCTGCGCAGCAAGCCATTGGCCTGGGCGGCGCCGGCGTCGACCGAGTCGAGCGCCACCTGCACGTGGACCGTTGCGTCGGCCGGCCGCGCCGGATCGAAGGCCAGCGCAATTGCGAAGCGGGTAAAGCTGCCCTGCAGGCGGGTGCCCTCCTGGGTGGCGATGAAGTGCAGGGTGCCGGGCGCGGCCGCCGGTGTCGCCGGACGGGCATCGAGCGCCGCCACGACCAGCAGCGCGATCAGCGGCACGCGGGCGCGCCGCCCGGCGTCACGCCACGTCATGTTCGCGCACCGTCGGATCGGTACCGGCCCGCGCCGCCACGTCGCGCCAGCCCAGGCCACGGTAGGGCTGCGCCGCATCCCAGGGCAGCGGCTTGTGATCGGTGCCCGGCCCCGGGGGCGGCAGCGCGAAGATCAGCGAGCGCGCGGCGTGGTGCGCGATGTGCCCGGTCATGTGGTGGTGCTCCTGGTGGATGTGGCCATAGAACACCGTGACCTGCGGATGCGGCTCGAGCAGTGCGATGGCCGCTGCCGCATCGGCCGTCGTCCAGCCCCACGCCGGCTGCAGCGCGAACAGCGGCCGGTGGGTCAGCACCACGATGGGCGTCGCCGCCGGCACCCGCGCGAGGTCGTCGCGCAGCCAGTCGAGCTGCGCCGCGCCGAGCGCGCCGGCCGCATCGGACACATTGTCCAGCGCGATGAAGTGCATGCCCTTGTGATCAAAGGCGTAATGGGTGTCGCCGAAGAATTCGCGGTAGGCCGCGCCGCCGTCGGCCGAGGCGTCGTGCTCGCCCGGCAGGAAGCGCAGGTTGCGCACCCGCAGCGCGCCGACCTGGTCGCGGAACTGCGCCAGGCGCTCGCGCCGTTGCCGGCCGTCCAGCGTGAGGTGCGTCAGGTCGCCGGTGAAGACGATGAAATCCGGGTCGACCGGCAACGCATTGACCGCCGCGATGGCACGCGGCAAGGTGCCCGTGGCGTCCGCATTGGCGGCCCCGGCATAGCCCCAGTGCGTGTCCGAAAGCTGGACGAAGAAGAAATCGCCGCCAGCTGCCCCGCCCCCCGCCGGCCCGGCCGCATCGCGCGCGGCACAGGCATCGAGTCCCAGTGCCGAGGCGTAGGCCACGCCACCCAGCCCGGCCAGTCGCAGGAATGCCCTGCGGTCGATCGTCGTCATTGCAGCCTCCCGTGTCGATCCACCCGGATCTCCCGTGCAATACTGCCCGCGGGGCGCGCTTATTCCCGGCGGATCGGCGCGGCGGTGCCCGGGAATATTTTCCGGGGCGCCGCGGTCTCACCGGGCAAGGACATGGCAGCGGCAAGGTGAAAGACGACGAACCGGATCCCGGCGCGCGCACGGCGCGCTTTGCCGCGCTGGCGCTGCCGCACCTGGACGCGGCCTACGGCCTGGCGCGCTGGCTGACGCGCAATGATGCCGACGCGCAGGACGTGGTCCAGGACGCCTACCTGCGGGCGTTTCGCGCCTTCGACGGGCTGCGCGGCGACGACATCCGGCCGTGGTTGCTGGCGATCGTGCGCAACACCAGCCTGAGCTGGCTGGCGCAGCGCCGTGGCGCGGCGCAGCAGCTGCCCTACGACGACGACGATCCGCAGCACGCCGCCGTCGCTGCGGCACTGGACAGTGCCGCCGCCGGCGATCCCGAGGCATTGGCGATGCGCCTGCAGGACGGGGCGCGGATCGACGCGGCGCTGTCGGCCCTGCCGGCTATTTTCCGCGAGGTGATCGTGTTGCGCGAACTGCAGGAATGCAGCTACGTGGAGATTTCCCAGGTGCTGGGCATACCGGCCGGGACGGTCATGTCGCGGCTGGCCCGCGCGCGGGCACGCCTCGCGCACCTGTTGCTTGCGCCCGCCTCCGGAGACCGGACATGAAGCCCTGTGATGCCCTTGCCGGGTACCTGCCGCTGGCGCCCGACGACATCGCCGACGCGGCGGTGCGCGGCGCGCTGCAACAGCACCTGCAGTCCTGCCCCGCGTGCCGTGCGCGCCGGGCCGTCTTCGCGCAGGTGCAGTCCGCGCTTGCCCGTGCCGCCGCGCGCTACCCGGCGCCGGCGGCGCTGCGGCAGGCCATCAGCGCTGGCATCGCGGCCACGCCACCGCAGATGCCGCGTGCCCGCAGCGTGCGCGTCCCGGCCGAGCGACGACCGGCCTGGTGGTGGGCCGGCCTGGGCGCTGGCTGGATCGCCGCGGCCATCATGGCCAGCGTACTGGTACTGCCGGCCGCACCGCGGCTGGCGGCGCCGCAACGGCCGCTGGCGACCCTGGCCTTCATCGACAATCACGCCCGCGCGCTGGTCACCGAACACCTGATCGACGTCGCCTCGGTCGACCGGCACACCGTCAAGCCCTGGTTTCGCGGGCGCCTCGATTACGCGCCGCCGGTACTCGACCTGGCAGCGGCCGGCTTTCCGCTGGGCGGCGGACGCCTGGAGGTGCTCGACCGGCAGCGCATCGCGGTGCTCGTCTACCAGCGGCGCCAGCATGCCATTGCCGTCTATGTCTGGCCGCAGGCCGGCGCCGCGCCGGTCGCGCCGGCGCTCGCCGAAACCGATGCGCTGGGCTACCGGGCCGTGCAGTGGCAGGCCGGCGGCATGCGCTTTGTCGCGGTGAGCGATCTGGACAGACCGGAACTGCTGGCCATGGCGCAGGCCTACTGGCAGGGTCTGCAGGCGGACGAATAAGCGCGGGCGCGCCCGATCGCCGTACCGCCCCTCGCCCGCGGCAGAGGGGCCGGGGGTCAGGGCACCATACCCTGGCGCCGCCGCTCGAACAGGCACACCGCCGCCGCCGCCGCGACATTGAGCGATTCGACCGCGCCGCTGGTGGGCACGCAGACGCGTCGTGCGCACGCCGACAGCGCCTCGGCCGACGCACCGCCGCCCTCCCCGCCCAGCACCCAGCCGATGGCGCCACCCGGCAGTGCCTGCTGCCAGAGCGACGGCGCATCGTGCGCCACCGCCGCTATCCACGTGCCGGCCAGCGCCGCGGACAGCCACTCGGGCATCACGCGCTCGTGCAGGCCGATGCGAAAGTGCGCTCCCATCGCCGCCCGCAATACCTTCGGCGCCCACAGCGCCGCCGTTCGCGGGCCGGCGAGCACATGTCCGATGCCCGCCGCCGCCGCGGTGCGGATGATGGCGCCGACGTTGCCCGGATCCTGCACGCCGTCGAGGTAGACCATGTCCGTCGCGGCCTGCTGCGGCAGTTCCGTCGACGGCAGCGGCAACACCAGGATGATCCCGGCACCGTGCTCGACCGGTGCCAGGCGCTCATAGAGTCCCGGCGCCATCTCGTAGTGCTGCACGTCCGGCGCCAGCCGACCCAGAAGACCATCGACATCGGCATGCCGCTCGCCGCGGCGCACGACCGCCGCCGCGACCGGGATGCCGCTGGCAATCGCCGCCTGGGCCAGGTGCAGGCCCTCGGCCAGCGTAGCGCCGGCGTCGCGCGCGGCGCGCGCCGTCGTGGCCACCCGCAGCCAGCGTCGGAACAGCGCATTGGCCTCGGAGGTGATCGGCTTCATGGCGCGGCAGCTGCGCGCGCGGCCAGCGCCGCGCGTACCGGGGCATAGGAGCGGCGATGAACCGCGCAGGGCCCCAGGGCGAACAGTTGCGTGCGGTGCGCCGCGGTCGGGTAGCCGAAATGCGCGGCAAAACCGTAACCGGGGAATTGCGCATCGAGCCCGCGCATCAGGCCATCGCGGTGGGTCTTGGCCAGGATCGAGGCGCAGGCGATGGCGGCGATGCGCCCGTCGCCACCGATGACGGCCCGGGCGCCGACGTCCAGGCGCGGCACCATGTTGCCGTCGACCAGCACGAAATCGGCCGCCGGCACCAGGCCGGCCAGCGCCCGGCGCATGGCCAGCAGGCTGGCCTGCAGGATGTTGAGCGTGTCGATTTCCTCGACGCTGGCGCTGGCGACGTGCCAGGCCAATGCCTGCGCGCGGATCTGCCCGGCCAGCTGTTCGCGCTGCGCGGCGGTCAACTGCTTGGAGTCGCGCGCCCCGTCTATGGGCCGCTGCGGGTCGAGGATCACGGCGGCCGCGACCACCGGACCGGCCAGCGGTCCGCGGCCCGCCTCGTCGACGCCGGCCACGAAGCGGCAGTGCGGCGGGACACCCGCAATGGATGCCGCGAGCGGTTCCGCGGCGGTGCGGCGCGGGCGTGCCATCTCAGGCGGCGCGCCCCAGGGGGCGCGCCTCGGCGATGGTCTGCAGGATGGCCGCGGTCGCCAGCGCCGGCGTGTCGCGCCGCAGGCTCTCGTGGATCTGGGCATAGCGCTCTTCCAGGCGCCGCTGGCCGGCCCCATCGCCCAGCACGTCGAGCAGGCGCTGCGCCAGCGCCGGCGCGGTGGCCCGCTCCTGCAGCAATTCGGGCACGAGGGCTTCGCCGGCCAGGATATTGGGCAGTCCCACCCAGGGCAGGTAGCCGCCGATGCGCCGCATGATCCAGGCCGATACCGCGGGCATCCGGTAGGCGATGACCATCGGCCGCTTGTACAGCGCGGCCTCCAGCGTGGCCGTGCCGCTGGCCACCAGCGCGCCGTCGCAGGCCTCCAGGCAATCGTGCGCTCGACCCTCGACCAGGTCGATGCGCGCGCTGGCGCCCGCAGCGGCCGCGCACAGGCGTTCGAGCAGCGTGCGCAGCCCGGCATCGGCCACCGGCAACAGGAAGCGCGCGGCCGGCTCGTGCCGCGCCAGCTCATGCGCGGCCGCCAGGAAGGTCGGGGCGATGCCTTCGATCTCGGCGCGCCGGCTCCCCGGCATCAGGCAGATCAGCAGTTCGCCGGGTCGGCGGCCCAGCCGTGCCCGCGCGGCCGCGCGGTCGGGACGCAGCGGGATGGCGCTGGCCAGCGGATGGCCCACATAGGTGGCGGCAATGCCGGCACGGGCGTAGATCGCCTCTTCAAACGGGAACACCAGCAGCACGCGGTCGGCCGCGCGCCGGATGCGTTCGATGCGCTCGGCGCGCCAGGCCCAGATCGACGGACTGACATAGTGCACGGTCGGCAGCCGCGTGCGCACCGCCGCCTCGAGCGCGAGGTTGAAGTCGGGGGCATCGACGCCGACCAGGGCCTGGTAGTGGCCGCCCATCAGCCGCTGGCGCAGTTCGCGGCGCAGGCGCAGCAGGCGCGGCAGTTCGCGCAGCACCTCCCAGTAGCCGCGCACCGACAGTTCGCGCACGTGGTGCCAGGCCTGGCAGCCGGCGTCGATCATGCGGTCGCCGGCGACGCCGCAGGCCGCCAGTCCGGGCCGCGCCTGCCGCAGGTGTTCGATCAACGGCGCGGCCAGCAGGTCGCCGGAAGCCTCCCCGGCGACGAAGACGATGCCGCCGTCCGTCGACGCCGGCGCGGCACTCAACGCAGCAGGCCCCGCCCCGGCACGGCGATGAAGTCGGCGAAGGCGCGCAGCGGCGCGGCGTCCGGCCCCGGGGTCTGGGCGATCAGCGCGTCGAGCGCGGCGCGCGCCTGCGCCAGCGGCAGGTTGTCGCGGTAGACGATCCGGTACGCACGCCGCAGCGCGGCGATGCTCTCGGGGCTGAAATTGCGCCGCTTCAGGCCTTCGACGTGCACGCCGTAGGGGCGCGCCGGATTGCCGTTGCACATGAGAAACGGCGGCAGGTCCTGCAGCAGGATCGTGCCGCCCCCGCACATGGTGTGCGCGCCGACGCGCACGAACTGGTGCACCGCCGACGTGCCGCCGATAATGGCCCAGTCGTCGACCCGGACGTGGCCGGCCAGCTGCACGCCATTGGCGATGATCGTGTGGCTGCCGACGATGCAATCGTGCGCCACGTGCGCATAGCCCATGATCCAGTTGCCCGACCCGATGCGTGTCAGCGCACCACCCTGCACCGTGCCCGTATTGATGAGGCAGTACTCGCGGATCGTGTTGTCGTCGCCGATGACGAGCTCGGTGTCCTCGCCGGCGTATTTCTTGTCCTGCGGCTCGGTGCCCACGGCACTGAACGCGAAGATGCGGTTGTTGCGGCCCATGCGCGTCCTGCCGGCCAGCACCACGTGCGCACCGATGCGCGTGCCGCTGTCGATGCGCACGCCGGGACCGATGACGCTGAACGGGCCGACGCTGACGTCGGCCGCCAGCTCGGCGTGCGGGTCGACGATCGCGCTGGCATGGACCTCGGCCATCAGGCCGCTCCCGACGGCAGGGGCTTGCCGCCCGCATCGTTGATCGACCGGTAGGCGCACATCAGCTCGGCCTCGCAGGCCAGTTGCCCGTCCACCAGCGCGCGCGCCGAGAACTTGGCGACGCCGCGCAGTTCGCGCTCGACGGCCACCTCCAGGCGCATCTGGTCGCCCGGGATCACCGGCCGCTTGAAGCGGGCCTTGTCGATGCCGGCGAAGTAGTACAGGGCATCGTCCTGCGCCTTGTGCCCGGCACTGACGAAGGACAGGATCGCCGCGGCCTGGGCCATCGACTCGAGGATCAGCACGCCGGGCATGACCGGGTAGTGCGGGAAATGGCCGGTGAACACCGGCTCGTTGGCGGAGACGTTCTTGATGGCGACGATGCGCTTGCCGCTTTCGAGTTCGAGCACGCGGTCCACCAGGATGATGGGAAAGCGGTGCGGCAGCAGCGAGAGGATTTCACGGATGTCCATAAGGGACCCTTGGTTGGATGAGCACGCGCCTGCGGCCCGGCGCCGTATTATCGCCCGGCGGCGGTTCGCGCCCACCGGCCGCGCCGCCGGCCGTCAGTCGGTACCTGGCGCGCTGGCAGCGCCGTCGCCGGCGGGCGGCAGGCGCGCTTCCAGGCGGCGGATGCGGTCGCGCAGTTCCACCAGGTGGCGCACCAGCGCGGCATTGCGCTCCCAGTCGCGGTTGCGCATGATCGGAAATACGCCGGTGTAGAAATCCGCCTCGGCGATGCTGCGCGACACCAGCGTGCCGGCGCCCACCACCGTGCCGTCGGCAATGCTCAGGTGGCCATGGATCATCGCCGCGCCGCCCAGCTGGCAGCCGCGGCCGATGACGGCGCTGCCGGCGATGCCCACGCAGCCGGCAATGGCGGTATGGGCGCCGATCCGGCAGTTGTGGGCGATCTGCACCTGGTTGTCGATCTTCACGCCGTCGCCGATCACCGTGTCGCCGGCCGACCCGCGGTCGATGGTGGAATTGGCGCCGATCTCGACGTCGTCGCCGATCTCGACAATGCCGGTCTGCGGGATCTTCACCCACTGGCCGCGAAACGGCGCGAAACCGAAGCCGTCCGCGCCGATCACCGCGCCGCTGTGGACGAGGCCGCGCGCACCGATGCGGCAGCCGGCCTGCAGGCGCACGCCGGCGTGCAAGCGGGTGCCCGGGCCGACCCGCGCCCCGGCGCCGACGAAGCACCCGGCGCCGATCCAGGCGCCGCTCTCGACCTCGGCGCCGTCTTCGACCACCGCGTGCGCGTCGATGCGTGCCTGCGCATCGACCCGCGCACCGGCGGCCACCACGGCGCTGGGATGGCGGCCGGCCGCCGGCGGCGGCACGGTCGCCAGCACCTGGGCGGCGAACGCGAACCAGGCATAGGGTTGGTCGCAGACCACCAGGGCTCCGCCGGGGCGGCCATCGGGAAAGAGTTCGGTGCACTGGCGTTCTGCCAGGACCAGCACGCCGGCGGCGGACGCCTGCGCCTGGTGCCGGTAGCGCAGGTTGGCCAGGAACGCCAGGTCGGCGGGCCCGGCCGCCTCCAGGCTGGCGACCCGGGCGACCGGCGCCGGGGCATCGCCGAGCAGGCGCGCCGGCAGCAGGTCCTGCGCCAGACGGGCGACCGCGTCGAATAGCTCGGTGACGGTTCGCGCGGGCGCCATGGGCCTACTTGGCGGCGTCGAGCGTCTTGAGCACCTTGTCCGTGACGTCCGCCCGGGGACCGACGTAGACCGCGTCCTGCAGGATGACGTCGTACTTCTCCTGCTCGGCCAGCTGGCGCACGATGCGCTGGGCGCGTTCGAGCAGCGACTGCAGTTCCTCGTTCTTGCGCTGGTTCAGGTCTTCCTGGAATTCGCGCCGGCGGCGCTGGAATTCGCGGTCCATTTCCTGCAGGTCGCGCTGCTGGCGGGCCCGCTCGGCCTCGGAGAGGATCGGGCCGTCCTTGTCGAGCTTGTCGGCGGTCGCCTTGAGCCGCGCGCCCAGTTCCTGCAGTTCCTTGTCGCGCTTGGCGAATTCCTGCGTCAGCCGGGTCTCGGCGGCCTTGGCGGCGGCCGATTCGCGCATGATGCGCTCGGTACTGACAAAGCCGATCTTGAGCTCGTCGGCGCGCACGGCACCGGCCATCGGGACCAGCGACAGGCAGGTGACCATGCCCGACAGCAGCCAGGAGAGACGTCTCATCGATGACCCTTCGACAACGGGAGGGGCAATTCTGCCATAGAGCGCGCCCGGGCGCGGCGGCCGGCCCGGTGCGGCGCCCGCTAGAAGCCGGTGCCGATCTGGAACTGGAAGCGCTGGATCAGGTCGCCCGGCTGGCGGCGGATCGGAAAGGCCAGGCTCAGCTTGAGCGGCCCGATGGGCGAGATCCAGGCAATGCCGAAGCCCGTCGCGTAGCGCAGGGTCGACAGGCCGACCCCCTCGCCGTCGCCCCAGACGTTGCCGCCGTCTAAGAAGACCAGCGCCCGCAGCGAGCGGTCGGCCCCGGGCAGCGGGGCCAGCACCTCGACCGAGCCGTTGACCTCCTTCGTGCCGCCCAGCGGATTGCCGTTGATGTCGCGCGGACCCAGCGTGCCGGCCTCGTAGCCGCGCACGCTGCCGATGCCGCCGGCATAGAAATTCTTGAAGATCGGGAAGGTGGCGCCGTTGTAGGTGTTGCCGTAGCCGGCCTGTCCGTTGAGCGCCACCGTGAAGTTGTGCGGCAGGGGCAGGAAGTGCTGGTAATCGTAGGTGGCCTTGAAGTACTGCAGGTTCAGCAGCGGCGTGCCCAGCTCGACGAACGCGCGCTGGTAGTTGCCGCGCGTCGGGGCGATGATGTTGTCGCGGTTGTCGCGCGCCCAGCCGCCGGAGGCGATCAGGCCAGCGGCCGTGGTGCCGAAGCGGTTGACGTAGTCGATGTAGCGGTACGGGCTGAAGGTGCTCAGGGTGATGTCGGTTTCCTCGACGCCCAGGCCGAGGAAGACCGTATCGAACTCGGTGAACGGGATGCCGAAGCGCTCGGAGAACCCCTTGGTGCCGACGTCGACCGTGGCCAGGTTCAGGCGCGACAGGTTCGAATTGCGCTCGTACACCTCGTCGGTGCGGCTCACGCCGTCCTCGGTCATGTACGGGTCGACGTGCGACAGCGCGATGGTGCGCGTGGCATAGCTGGTGTTGATCTGGATGCCCACCGCGTGCCCGGTGCCGAAAACGTTCTGCTGGGTATAGGAGCCGCTGAGCACCAGGTGCTCGGTGCTGCTGTAGCCGGCGCCGGCCTGGATGGTGCCGTTGGGCTTCTCGGTGACCGTGTAGTTGACGTCGATCTGGTCCTGCGTGGCGGGCACCGCGGGCGTCTCGACCTCGACCTTCTCGAAGAACCCGAGGCGGTCGATGCGGTCGCGCGACAGGCGCACCTTGTCGGAGTCGTACCAGGCCGACTCGAACTGCCGGATCTCGCGCCGGATCACCTCGTCGCGCGTGTGCGTGTTGCCGATGATGTTGACGTGCCGCACGTAGGCGCGCCGGCCCGGATCGATGAGGAAGGTGAACGCGACCTGGCGCTTCTCCTTGTTGGCCTCCGGCACCGGATTGGCCGAGGCGAACGCGTAGCCCAGTTCGCTCAGGCGGTCGGTCATGCGCTTGGCGATCGCCGTCATGCGCTCGCCGCTGTACGTGTCGCCGGGCTTGACGTCGACCATGCGCTGGAATTCCTCGTCCAGCCCCAGCGTCTCGCCGGCCACCTTGGCCGCCGAGATCGCGTATTTCTCGCCCTCGACCAGGTTGATGGTGATGAAGATGTCCTTCTTGTCCTGGCTGATCGTGACCTGCGTCGACTCGATGTTGAAGTCGAGGTAGCCGCGCGCCAGGTAGAAGGAGCGCAGCGTTTCCTCGTCGGCCTGCAGCTTCTGGCGCGCGTACTTGTCGTGGTTGGTGTACCAGGTGAACCAGCCGGGCGTCGCCAGCTCCATGCGCTCGCGCAGGTCGGCGTCGGAGAAGTCGCGGTTGCCGGTGAACTGGATCGCGCGGATGCGCGCCGATTCGCCCTCGTCGATGGCGATGGACACGTTGACGCGGTTGCGCTCCACCGGCGTGACCGTGGTGGTCACCTTGACGCCGTACAGGCCGTGGCTCAGGTACTGGCGCTTGAGTTCCTGCTCGGCCCGGTCGAGCAGCGACCGGTCGTACACGCGCGCCTCGGTCAGGCCCACTTCCTTGAGGGACTTCTTGACGGTGTCCTTGTCGAATTCCTTCATGCCGCTAAGGTTCACCGCGGCGATCGACGGCCGCTCCTCGACGATCACCACCAGGACGTCGCCGTCGGCCTCCAGGCGGATGTCCTTGAACAGCCCGGAATCGTAGAGCGCGCGCACCGCGGCGATGCCCTTGGCCGGGTCGTAGCGGTCGCCGACGTGGATCGGCAGGTGGCTGAAGACCGTGCCGGTCTCGGTGCGCTGCACGCCCTCGACGCGGATGTCGCGGACCACGAATTCGTCGCCGTACGCGGTGCCCGCGCCCCCGACGAAGGCAGCCAGAATCGCGGCACGCAAACGCTGCGCACCGCCGAACTTTTTCAAGGTACGGCGCATTAAAACAGAACCCGTTGCGAATCGTTTTTCTTCGGACCGGCGACGGGCACCAAAAGCGGGCTCATGAGAGCAGGCGCGTCAGGTCGTTAAACAGGGCAAGAGCGGTCAGGAGCATCAGCATGCCGACTCCCACACGCTGCGCCACCTCCACCGCACGGACCGATGGTGGACTACCCTTGACCACCTCGACCGCATAGTACAGCAAGTGCCCTCCATCAAGGACCGGTATGGGCAGCAGGTTGAACACGCCGATGCTGATCGACACCAGGGCAAGGAAGCTCAGGTAGGCCACCAGGCCCATGCGCGCCGTGCGCCCGGCCACCTCGGCCGTGGTCACCGGTCCCGAGAGGTTGCGCCAGGACGCCTCGCCGCTGATCATGCGGCCGACCATGCGCAGCGAAAACACTGTCGTGTCCCAGGTGCGCTCGCCCGCCCGCGCCAGCGCCTCGACCGGACCGTAGCGCACGGTCTGCAGGTCGTTGAAGTCGATGCCCACGCGGCCGATCGTGCGGCCGTCGTCGAGCGTCAGCGCCGCCGGCGTGAGGTGCACGCGCACCAGCCGGCCGCCGCGCTCGACCTGCCAATCCTGCGCCTGGCCGGCGCTGGCGCGCACGCGCCGCGTCAGCGCGGTACCGGTGGTCACCGGCGTGTCGTCGATCGCCACGACGCGGTCGCCCACCGCCAGTCCGGCCTTGTCGGCCACCTCGCCGGGCACGAGGCCGCGGATGACGGCCCGGCCCAGGCCGCGCTCGATGCCCAGGCGTTCGAACCACGCCTCGTCGATCTCGCCCGGGGCACCGCCGCGCAGGTCCACCACGAGATGCGCGGTCGAGCCGTCCAGGCGCTGCACGGTGAGCGGTGCGTCGTGCCGTGCCAGGCCCGACTGGATCAGCGCCCAGCGCAGTTCGCCCCAGGAACGGACCGGGCGCCCATCGATGTCGAGTACCCGGTCGCCGTCGGCGACGCCGGCCGCGAGCGCCACGCTGGCCGGCGCCGGCGCCGCCAGGATGGGCGGCGGCTCCAGCGTGCCGATGACGTTGATGAGCCAGTAGAAGAAGACCGCCAGCAGCAGGTTGGCCAGCGGGCCGGCGGCCACGATGGCGCTGCGCCGGCCCACGCTCTGGCGGTTGAACGCGCGGCGCTGCTCGGCCTCGCTCACCGGCCCGCAGTCCGGATCGCGCTCGTCGAGCATCTTCACGTAGCCGCCGTAGGGCACCGCGCAGATCACCCACTCCGTGCGGTCCGGACCGTAGACCCGCCGCAGCAGCGGCCGGCCGAAACCGACCGAGAAGCGCAGCACCTTGACGCCGCAGGCGCGCGCCACCGTGAAGTGGCCGAGCTCGTGGATGACGATGAGTATGCCCACCGCCAGCAGGAATGCCAGGATGGTGGTGATCAGTTCCATGGTGCGCTACCCGTCCTCTCGCCGCGCTGCCGCGCGGCCGTACGCCCGCCACGGCACCTCATGGCGCCCGCCCGCCCAGCGCCTGGCGCGCGCTGCGCCGCGCCAGCGCGTCGATCTCGAGCACCCCCTCCACCGAGGTGGGGGCGGCCGGGCTGTGGCGCTCGAGCACGGTGGCGATCAGCGCCGGAATGGCGGCAAACGCCAGTCGCCGGTCCAGGAAGGCCTCGACCGCCACTTCATTGGCGGCGTTCAGCAGGATGCACGCGGCCGCGCCCGCCTCCAGTGCACGATACGCGAGATCCAGGCATGGAAAGCGCTCCCGGTCGGGCTCCTCGAAGCTCAACGCCGCCAGCGTGCGGAAGTCCAGGCGCGCCGAGCCGCTGTCGATGCGCTCGGGATAGCCCAGCGCGTAGGCGATCGGCGTACGCATGTCCGGCGTGCCCAGCTGCGCCAGCACCGACCCGTCGCCGAACTCGACCATCGAGTGGATCACGCTCTGCGGATGCACGACGACGTCGATCTGCCTGTGCGGCACCGCGAACAGCCAGCTGGCCTCGATGACCTCAAGGCCCTTGTTCATCAGCGTGGCCGAGTCGACGGAAATCTTCGGACCCATGCGCCAGTTCGGATGGGCGCAGGCTTCCTCGGGCGTGACCCCGGAGAGGTCGCGGCGCTGGCGCAACGGCCCGCCCGAGGCGGTGAGCACGAGGCGGCGCAGGCCCGCGCGGGCGGCCGCGCCGGCCAGGCACTGGTGGATGGCATTGTGTTCGCTGTCGACCGGCAGCAGTACGGCGCCGCCGGCCCGCACCGCGTCGAACAGCAGGGATCCGGCGCAGACGACGGCCTCCTTGTTGGCCAGCATCAGGCGCTTGCCGGCCCGCGCCGCGCCGATGGTCGGCAGCAGGCCGGCGGCGCCGACGATCGCGGCCACGACGATCTGGGCCGACGGCCACTGCGCGGCCTCCAGCAGGCCGGCCGGCCCGCTGGCGACGCGGCACTGGACGCCGGCCTCGCGCAGGCGCTGGCGCAATGCCGCCTCGCGCTGCCGGTCGCCGATCACGGCCAGCTGCGGCCGGTGCCGCGCGCACAACGCCGCCAGCTCGTCGACCCGTGCGTGCGCGGTGAGCGCGTCGACGCGAAACCGCGCCGGATGGCGCGCGACCACGTCGAGCGTGCTCGCGCCGATCGATCCGGTGGCGCCCAGGATCGTCAGGCCGGTACGCGGATCGGCGCCGTCAGCCATGCGGGAGCCCCGACACAAAGACCCAATGCGGACCCAGCGCCCACTGGCTGAGCACGGCCAGCGGCAGCACCGGCAGCGTCGCGTCGATGCGGTCCCAGACGCCACCGTGGCCCGGCAACACGCGGCCGCTGTCCTTCACGCCGGCCTGGCGCTTGACGAGGCTCTCGAAGAGGTCGCCGACGATGCTCAGGGCCACCAGCGCCAGCAGCACGCCGATGCCGGCCGCCGGCGCCTGCTGCAGCAGCCGGGTGGACCACAGCGCGGCCGTCGGCCAGGCCCAGCGCAGCGCCTGGGCGACGGCCACGACGGTCAGCAGCGCCCCGGCCACGCCGGCCCAGGTCTTGCCCGGACTGATGCGCGAGGCCAGCTTGCGCACGCCGAAGGCGCGCCCGCTGAAGTAGGCGGCCATGTCGGCCAGCCACACCAGCGCCAGCACCGACAGCGTCCACAGTGGCCCGACCCGCAGCAGCGCCACCAGGCACAGCCACGCGATGCCGCCCAGGACCAGCGCGAGCACCACCAGCGCGAACCGCGGCAGCACCAGGCCATGGCGCTGCGCCTGCACCAGTCCCAGGCCCAGGCCCGCCCACGCGAGGCAGGCCAGCGCGCACAGGGCCGCCAGCAGCCGCGGCGCCGGCGCATAGCCCAGGGCTTCGGCCGCCAGCGCGAGCGCCGTGGCGGCCACCGCGAGCAGGGCCGAGCGCACCGGCGCGAGCCCGGCCAGCCGCAGCCACTCGGCCAGCGCGACGCCCAGGAACAGCGCCCCCAGCAGGACCAGGGCCTGCACCGACACGGCCGCTGCGCCGGCCAGCAGGGCCAGCAGCACGAGGGCGGTGAGCACGCGGGTGCGCAGCATCAGCCGGTCCGCTGCAGCTGTTCGCTGGTGCGCCCGAAGCGGCGCTCGCGCTGTGCATACCAGGTCAGCGCCTCGGCGAAGGCCTCGCCGCGGAAATCGGGCCACAGCACGTCGGTGAAATAGAGTTCGGCATAGGCCAGCTGCCAGATCAGGAAGTTGCTGATGCGCTGCTCCCCGCCGGTGCGGATGAGCAGGTCCGGATCGGGTGCGAAGGCCAGCGACAGGTGGCGCGCGAAGTCGGCCTCGTCCGGCAGCGGCGTGCCCGCCGCGTGTTCCTGCACCAGGCGCTGCGCGGCCTGGAGGATGTCCCAGCGCCCGCCGTAGCTGGCGCAGACCGTCAGGTTCAGGCGCGTATTGCCGGCGCTCTGTTCCTGGGCGCGTGCGATCAGCGCCTGCAGGCGCGGTTCGAACGCGTCGATCTGGCCCGCCACGCGCAGGCGCACGCCGTTGCGCATCAGGCCGTCGATTTCGCGCTGCAGCGAGCTGACGAACAGGCGCATCAGCACCGAGACCTCGTCGGCCGGACGGCGCCAGTTCTCGGAACTGAACGCGAACAGCGTCAGGTATTCGATGCCGTGCGCGATGCTGGCCTCGATGACCGAGCGCACGGTCTCGACGCCGCGCGAATGGCCGGCCACGCGCGGCAGGTGGCGCGCGGTGGCCCAGCGGCCGTTGCCGTCCATGATGATGGCCACGTGGCGCGGCATCCCGGGCGGCGGCAGGGAGACGTGCGCGGCGGCAAGCATCGGCGACGGCGGGCGTGGCGAAGGACAGGTTGCGGCGCGGTGAAGGCGATCCGGCGGTCGGCCCGGACGGGCTCAGACCGTCATGATCTCCTTCTCCTTCTCGGCGACCATCCGGTCGATGTCGCCGACGAACTTGTCGGTCAGCTTCTGGACGTCGTCCTGGGCACGGCGCTCGTCGTCCTCGGAGACGTCCTTCTTCTTGAGCAGGTCCTTCAGGTGCTGGTTGGCGTCGCGCCGCAGGTTGCGCACCGCCACGCGGGCGTTCTCGCCCTCGTGCTTGACGACCTTGGTGAGCTCGCGCCGGCGCTCCTCGGTGAGCGGCGGCATCGGCACGCGCAGGATATCGCCCTGCGTGGCCGGGTTCAGGCCCAGGTCGGACTCGCGGATCGCCTTCTCGACGACCGCCACCATCTTCTTCTCCCAGGGCTGGACGGTGATCGTGCGGCCGTCGGCCAGGCCGACGTTGGCCACCTGCGACAGCGGCACCATGGAGCCGTAGTACTCGACCTGGACGTGGTCGAGCAGCCCGGTATGCGCCCGCCCGGTACGGACCTTGGAGAGGTCGACCCTGAGGGCCTCGATCGTCTTGAGCATCTTCTGCTCGGTGGACTTGTGCACTTCCGACATCGCCATGTTTTGGGTCCTCTGCAATCGCGACTACACGTGTACGAGGGTGCCTTCATCCTCGCCGCTGACCGCGCGCCTGAGGGCGCCGGGACGGGTGATGTTGAACACCCGGATCGGCAGGCCCTGGTCGCGGCACAGGGCAAAGGCCGTCGCATCCATGATCTGCAGGTTGCGCGCCAGGGCGTCGTCGAAACTGATGCTCGAGTAGCGCACCGCGGACGGATCCTTCTTCGGATCGGCCGAATATACCCCGTCGACCTTGGTCGCCTTGAGCACCACCTCGGCGCCGATCTCCGAGCCGCGCAGCGCCGCCGCGGTGTCCGTGGTGAAGAAGGGATTGCCGGTGCCGGCCGCGAAGATCACCACCTTGCCCTCGTCCAGGTAGCGCATGGCCTTCGGCCGGATGTAGGGTTCCACCACCTGCTCGACGTTCAGCGCCGACTGCACCCGTGCCTCGATGCCGGCATTGCGCATCGCGTCCTGCAGGGCCATGGCGTTCATGATGGTGGCCATCATGCCCATGTAGTCGGCGGTTGCCCGGTCCATACCTGAGGCGCCCAGCGCAACGCCGCGGAAGATGTTGCCGCCGCCGATGACGATGGCCAGCTCGACGCCCAGCGCGTGCACCTCGGCGATGTCCTGCACCATGCGGCCGATCGTGTTGCGGTTGATGCCAAAGGCATCGTCGCCCATCAGGGCCTCACCGGAGAGCTTCAGCAGGACACGCTTGTAGACGGCCATGGCATAACCTTCCAAAACGGCGTTTTCCAATATGCTTTGCGCCCCGCGGCGAGCGACGCTGCTACCGGCCGTCTACGGGAAGCTCCCGGGGACCGGCGGCGCGGCAGGGCCGCCCCCGTCGGCAGGCGGCGCCGCGACGGCCACTTGCGCCCCCATCCCGTTTCAGCCGCGGGCCGCGGCGGCCTGCGCGGCAACTTCGGCGGCGAAGTCCGTGGTCTTCTTCTCGATGCCCTCGCCGACGACGTACATCGCGAACGCGTGCACGGCGGCGCCGCGCTGCTTGAGCAGCTGCTCCACCGTGAGCTTGTCGTCCTTGACGAACGGCTGGCCCAGCAGGGTGACTTCCTTGAGGAACTTGGCCACCGCGCCATCGACCATGCGGGCCTGGATCTCGGCGGGCTTGCCCGACTCGGTGGCCTTCTGCTGCGCCACCGAACGCTCGCGCGCGATGTCGTCGGCCGGGACCTCGGAGCCCTGCAGGGCCCTGGGCCGCGAGGCCGCGATATGCATCGCCAGGTCCCTGGCGAGCGCCTCGTCGCCGCCGCCCACGTCCACCAGCACCCCGATGCGCGCGCCGCCGTGGATGTACTGGGCCAGGCGCCCCTGCGCCTCGATGCGGATGAAGCGCCGGATCGACAGGTTCTCGCCGATCTTGCCCACCAGTTCGGTGCGGCGCGACTCGACGGTGCCGCCATCGAGCGTCAGCCCCGACAGCGCCGCCACGTCGGACGGATTGCGGTCGAGCACCAGCTGGGCGACGCTGCGCGCGAACGCCAGGAAATCGTCGTTCTTGGCGACGAAATCGGTCTCGCAGTTGATCTCCACCAGCGCCGCGCTCTTGCCGCCCGGGGCCGCGGCGATCGCCACGATGCCTTCGGCCGTGACCCGTGCGGCCGCCTTGCTGGCCTTGGTGCCCAGCTTGACGCGCAGGATCTCCTCGGCCTTGGCCATGTCGCCGCTGGCCTCGGCCAGGGCGCGCTTGCATTCCATCATCGGCGCGTCGGTCTTCTCGCGCAGTTCCTTGACCATTCCAGCCGTTACTTCCGCCATCTTTCGCTCTCCGCAATCGAATCCGTACCTGCTGCCATGAAAAAGGGGCGCCCTGCCTCTGCACCCCTCACCCCGGCCCTCTCCCGGAGGGAGAGGGAGAAGTGCCCGCCCTGCCCCGCCCCCGGTGGGAGCGGACGAAGCGCCAGCCCTTGGCCCCTCTGCCCGCGGGCGCGGGCCGGCGCGGGCACCGGTTCAGGCGTCCTGGGGCGTGCCTTCCTCGACCTCGACGAATTCGTCGCCACTGGCCGCGGCGACGATGTTCTGCAGACCGGCAGCCTTGCCTTCGAGGATGGCATCGGCCACGCCGCGGGCGTACAGGCGCACGGCCCGGCTCGAGTCGTCATTGCCGGGAATGACATAGGTGATGCCGGCCGGCGAATGGTTGGTGTCGACCACGCCCACCACCGGGATCCCCAGCTTCTCGGCCTCGGCCACGGCGATCTTGTGATAGCCGACGTCGACGATGAAGATGGCCTCGGGCAGGCCGGCCATGTCCTTGATGCCGCCGATCGACTTGTTGAGCTTCTCGATTTCGCGCTGGAAATTGAGCGCCTCCTTCTTGGCCATGCGCTCCAGACCGCCCTCCTCGATGATCTGCTCCATCTCCTTGAGGCGCTTGATCGAGGTCTTGATGGTCTTGAAGTTGGTCAGGAACCCGCCCAGCCAGCGCTGGTCGACAAAGGGCATGCCGGCGCGGCGCGCCTCCTCGACCATGATTTCGCGCGCCTGGCGCTTGGTGCCGACGAACAGCACCGTGCCGCGGTTGGACGCGACCTGCCGCACGAACTTGGTGGCAGCGGCGAACTGCTCCATCGTGCGCTCGAGATTGATGATGTGGATGCGATTGCGATGGC
>JBBISD010000019.1:0-40231 GCA_037441485.1 Burkholderiales bacterium | reverse complement strand
CCAGGTCCAGGCCGGTGATCATCTCCGTGACCGGATGCTCGACCTGCAGGCGGGTATTCATTTCCATGAAGTAGAAGCCTGCGTCCGGTGCGCCGTCGGGCGCCGCCCGCGGCGCAATGAACTCCACCGTTCCGGCCCCCACGTAGCCGACAGCGCGGGCCACCTGGACCGCGGCGCGCCCCATCGCGGCGCGGCGCTCGGCGGTCATGCCCGGCGCCGGCGCCTCTTCGAGCACCTTCTGGTGGCGGCGCTGCACCGAGCAGTCGCGCTCGAAGAGGTGCACCGCGTTGCCGTGCCGGTCCGCGAACACCTGCACCTCGATGTGCCGCGGCTGCAGGATGTATTTCTCGATCAGCACTTCGTCCGAACCGAAGGCTGCCAGCGCCTCGCGCTGGCACGAGGCCAGCGCGGCGACGAAGTCCTGGGCGCGGTCGACCCGCCGCATGCCCTTGCCGCCGCCGCCGGCGCTCGCCTTGATCAGCACCGGATAGCCGATGTCCGCGGCCGCATCGGCGAGCGTGGCCGGATCCTGGTCGGCGCCGTGGTAACCCGGGGTCAGCGGCACGCCCGCCCGCTGCAGCAGCGCCTTGGCGGCCGACTTGGACCCCATGGCGCGGATCGCTGCCGCGGGCGGCCCGACGAAGCACAGCCCGGCCTCGTCGCAGGCCTGGGCGAAGGCGGCTGACTCGGACAGGAAGCCGTAGCCCGGGTGGATGGCCTGCGCGCCGGTGCGGCGGGCGGCCGCCACGATGCGCTCGATATGCAGGTAGCTCTCCCGGGCGCCGGGCGGCCCGACGCACACGGCCTCGTCGGCGCTGCGCACATGCAGTGCGCCGGCGTCGGCCTCGGAATAGACCGCAACCGTGTGCACGCCCAGGCGCCGCGCGGTGCGCATGACGCGGCAGGCGATTTCCCCGCGGTTGGCGACGAGCAGGCTGGCGAACATCGTGGGCGACGGATCCTTCCGGGACGGTAGCAACCGCAGCGCTACATGCGGAACAGGCCGAAGGTCGTCGGCACGACCGGCGCGTTGCGGGTCACTGCCAGCGACAGGCCCAGGACCCGCCGCGTCTGGGACGGGTCGATCACGCCGTCGTCCCACAGGCGTGCGGTGGCGTAGTACGGGTTGCCCTGCTCCTCGTACTGGGCGCGGATCGGCGCCTTGACGGCTTCCTCGTCGGCGGGGGCGAGCACCTGGCCGCGGGCCTCCAGCCCGTCGCGGCGCACGGTGGCCAGCACGCTGGCGGCCTGCTCGCCACCCATGACGGAGATGCGGCTGTTGGGCCAGGTCCAGAGAAAGCGCGGCGAAAACGCCCGGCCGCACATGCCGTAGTTGCCGGCACCGAAGGAACCGCCGATCAGCACCGTGACCTTCGGCACCTGCGCCGTGGCCACCGCGGTGACCATCTTGGCGCCGTCCTTGGCAATACCGCCGTTCTCCGCCTGCCGCCCCACCATGAAACCGGTGATGTTCTGCAGGAACACCAGCGGAACGTTGCGCTGCGCGCACAGCTCGACGAAATGCGCGCCCTTCTGCGCCGATTCGCCGAACAGGATGCCGTTGTTTGCGAGGATGCCGACGCCATGGCCGTAGAGCCGGGCAAACCCCGTCACCAGCGTGCTGCCGTAGCGTGCCTTGAACTCGTCAAAGCGCGACCCGTCGACGACGCGCGCGATCACCTCGCGCACGTCGTAGGGCTGGCGCGTGTCGGCCGGCACGACGCCGTACAGTTCCTCGGGATCGTAGTGGGGCTCCTCGACGGCAGCCGGCGCCGCCCCCGCGGCGGCGGCCGGCCGGTTCAGGTTGGCGACGATGCGCCGCGCGATATCGAGCGCATGCGCGTCATCGCGCGCCAGGTGATCGGCCACCCCCGAGATGCGCGTGTGCACGTCGGCACCGCCCAGGTCCTCGGCGCTGACGATCTCGCCGGTCGCGGCGCGCACCAGCGGCGGGCCGCCGAGGAAGATCGTGCCCTGGCGGGCGACGATGATGGTCTCGTCACTCATCGCCGGCACGTAGGCACCGCCCGCGGTGCACGAGCCCATCACGACGGCCACCTGCGGTATGCCCAGCGCCGACATCGTGGCCTGGTTGTAGAAGATGCGCCCGAAGTGGTCGCGGTCCGGGAAGACCTCGTCCTGCATCGGCAGGAAGGCGCCGCCCGAATCGACCAGGTACAGGCAGGGCAGCCGGTTCTGCTGCGCGATTTCCTGGGCCCGCAGGTGCTTCTTCACCGTCAGCGGGTAATACGTGCCGCCTTTGACCGTCGCGTCATTGGCCACGATCATGCAGTGCACGCCCTGCACCGCACCGACGCCCGTCACCAGGCCGGCCGCCGGCGCATCGCCGCCGTACAGACCCCAGGCCGCGAGCGGACCGACCTCAAGGAAGGGCGTGCCCGGGTCGAGCAGGCGCTCAATGCGCTCGCGCACCAGCAGCTTGCCGCGCGCCCGATGCTTCTCGCTGGCAGCCGCGCCGCCGCCCTCGGCCGCCACGCGGGTATTGCTGCGCAACTGCTCCACCAGCGCGCGCATCGCAGTAGCATTCGCCTGGAAAGCGTCGGAGCGCAGGTTGATGCTGCTGGATAGAACGCTCATGGGCAATGGCGGTGGGGGTCGGCGCGTGATCAGGGGGCGAGCATATCCCCGCAGCGCGCAAATCACCAAGGGCCGCTGCAGCATGGCCGCTCCCGCGCCGCGCCGGCGGCGCCGCGGCGGCGCATGCCGGCCGGACGCATGACGCCCTCGCCGCACCAGGGTCCGCGGCAGCGGCCTCGCGCCCGGAGCGGAGCGCCGGCGGCCGGACGCGTACCGCGCCGCCACTGGTGGGCGCTCGCGGCCCTGCTCGTCCCGCTGCTCTTTTGCGCCGTCGTGGGCGTCGGCGTATTTCTCATGTTCCACCGCCAGATGGCCTTCTTCCGCCCAGCCCCGGTCGGCCTGGCCGCACCGCCGCACGCGCCGCTGGCCGCCTGCCCGCACGCCGGCAAACCGCTGCGCGTCCGGGGCCGCGCGGGCCCGGCCGCGGCCTGATCGCGCACCCCCGGGGTGCGCCGCTCCCGATCCTGGTTCACGCCCGCACCGCCGGAGGGTGCCGGCACCGCCGCGCGGCCCGCGCGCCCCGCCGCGACTTGACAGCCGCACCGCCGGTGGCAGACTCCCGAGTATTACGAATTCGATAATTCGTAATACTCGCGCCGGCCAACGATCACTGCCACCCGTGCAACCCGACCGCTACCGCAGGATGCCCATGCCCCGCACTGTCGCACCTCCACTGCTGGCGCGCCTGAGCGTCAGCCTGCCCGGCGCGCTGCTGGCGCAGCTCGACGCCATGGTCGCGCAGCGCGCGCTGTCCAACCGTTCGCAGCTCATCGGCGAACTGATCCGCCGCGAGCTGGCCGGACATCGCGCCAGCCTGGGCAGCGGCGCACTGGCCGGCACCATCACGCTGATCTACCGCGCCGATCGCGGCCTGGTCCGCCAGGCGCTGGCGCGCGCGCAGGCGGCCTTCGTCAAGGAGGTCATCTCCTCGCAGCACGTCTTCCTGGAGGCCGACCAGTCCCTCGAAGTGCTGCTGGTGCAGGGGCCGGCACGGCGCTTGCAGCAGTTGTGCGACACCCTGCGCACGGTGCGCGGCGTGCTGCAGACCAGCCTCGTGACCACGACGGCCCTGCTGCCGCCGTTGCATGCGCGCGCCGCCGGTACCGGCCGCGCGCGCATGCCGCGCCCCACCGGCACCTGATCGACCCGCATCCACGACGACGAGGGCTCCTGCCATGGCCGCATCCGACACCGCCGACCCGAAGAGCGCCCGCGCGCACGCCCGCGCGATGGGCGCCACGCGCGTCGAGTCGATGCCCACGCTGCCGGCCAGCGCCGCGGCCGAGCGCCCGGCCGGCGTGGTCGCGGCCGACATGCTGTGGGACGAGACCATTGCCGCGGGCGGCTATGCGGCCCGGCAGCTGCACCGCGGTGCGCGGCTGCGGCTCACCGACCTGCACGGCGACGCCTGCGCATCGATGCTGGTCTTCAATGCCGAGCGTCCGGTCGAGCGCCTGAACGTCGCCGACACGGTCAAGGTGCAGTGGAATGCCTACCTCGGGCCGGGCAGCATGCTGCTCTCAGACATGGGGCGCGTGCTGCTTGCCGTCCTGGAGGACGGCGCCGGCACGCACGACACCTTTTGCGGCGCGTCCACCGCGCAGGGCAATGCGGCGCGCTACGGCAGCGGCGACAACTGGGGGCCGACGCCGAACGCCCGCGACCGCTTCCTGCTGGCGGCGGCCAAGTTCGGCCTGGGCCGCCGCGACGTGCATCCCTGCGTGAACTGGTTCAAGGGGATGCGCATCGCGCCGGACGGCGGCACGCTGCCCGATGTCGGGCCCTTCGCGCCCGGGCGCTCGGTGCTGCTGCGCGCCGAGATGAACGTCATAGTCGTGCTGGCCAACTGCCCGCATCCGCGCGATCCCCGGCCCGGTTTTTGCGTCACCCCGCTCAGGGCCAGCGCGTGGCGCGGGCCGGCGACGCCGGCCGACGATCCGCTGCGCAATGCCAGCCCCGAGGCGCAGCGCGCGTACCTCAATGTCGACGACTATTTCCTGCGCTGATGCGCCGGCCTGCAAGGAGCACTGCCGCATGACCCCCGAGCACACGCTGCCGGCGCTGGCCGGGCCCGTGACCCATGACGCGGTCATCCCGGCGCGCGCACCCTGGGAACACGTCGTGCGCCGCGGCCAGACGCTGCGCATCATCGACCTCGAAGGCAACCAGGCGGTCGACTTCCTCATGTACCGGCTGGCCGACACCGCCGAGCGCTACAGCGCGCAGGACACCATCGCCGCGCAGGGCAATATCTTCCTGCGTACCGGCAGCGTGCTGCGCTCCTGCGAAGGCCGGCCGATGGCCCGCGTGGCCGCCACGGCGGTGGCGCATCACGACACGATCGGCGGCGCCTGCAGCTGCGAGAGCAATACGCTGCGCTACGGCTTCCACACCAAGTCGCAGCACGCCTGCGTGGAGAACTTCCTGCAGGCCAACGGTCGCCACGGGCTGGGCAAGCGCGACATCGTCTCCAACATCAACTGGTTCATGAACGTGCCGGTCGAGGCCGACGGCGCCCTGGGCATCGTCGATGGCATCTCGGCGCCCGGGCTGTTCATCGACCTGGTGGCCGAGATGGACATCATCGCGGTGATTTCCAACTGCCCGCAGATCAACAACCCCTGCAACGGCTTTCATCCAACGCCGGTGCGGGTGGTGATCGCCGGCTCGGCGGTGGTCGATGGAGCGGCGGGGTGAGGGGGATTGCGGTTGCCCTCACCCCGGCCCGCTCCCGCACGTCCCCACCGCCCACCCCGTGACCGCCATGTTCCGCAAGGTGCTCATCGCCAACCGCGGCGCGATCGCCTGCCGCATCGCGCGCACGCTGCGCCGCATGGGCGTGGCCTCGGTCGCGGTGTATACCGACGCCGACGCCGGCTCGCTGCACGTCAGCGCCGCCGACGAGGCCGTGTCCATCGGGCCGGCCGGCGCCGCGCCGGGCTACCGCGACGCCGACGCCATGCTCGCGGCCGCGCGCGCCGCCGGGGCCGAGGCGATCCATCCAGGCTACGGCTTCCTGAGCGAGAACGCGGCATTTGCGCAGCGCTGCGCCGACGCCGGAATCGTCTTCGTCGGCCCATCGGCCGAGAACATCCGCGCGTTCGGCCTCAAGCACACCGCGCGCGCGCTCGCCACGGCCCAGAGCGTGCCGCTGATGCCCGGCACGGGCCTGCTGCCCGACGCCGCGGCCGCAGCCGCGGCAGCCGCCCGCATCGGCTACCCGGTGATGCTCAAGTCGACCGCCGGCGGCGGCGGCATCGGCATGCGCGTCGTCGAAAGCCCGGAGCGGCTGGCCGAGTCCTTCGCCGCGGTGGGCCGCATCGCCGGCAGCAATTTCGGCGATGGCGGGGTGTTTCTCGAGCGCTACGTGCGCCAGGCGCGGCATATCGAGGTGCAGGTCTTCGGCGACGGCCGGGGCCGGGTGCTTGCCCTGGGCGAGCGCGACTGCTCGCTGCAACGCCGCCACCAGAAGGTCGTCGAGGAGACGCCGGCGCCGCACCTCCCGGCGGCCACCCACGCGGCGCTGCTGGCATCGGCGGTCCGGCTGTGCCGCGCGGCGCACTACCGGTCGGCCGGCACGGTGGAATACCTGTACGACGCCGAGCGCGGCGAGTTCTACTTCCTCGAGGTCAATACCCGCCTGCAGGTCGAGCATGGCGTCACCGAGCAGGTGACCGGCGTCGATCTGGTCGAGTGGATGGTGCGCGGCGCGGCGGGTGACTATTCCTTCCTCGCGCAGGATCCGCCGGCGCCGCGCGGCGCCGCGATCCAGGTACGGCTGTACGCCGAAGACCCCGGCCACGAGTACCGGCCCAGCAGCGGGGTGCTGACGGATGTCGCCTTTCCCGCCGACGTGCGCATCGAGACCTGGGTCGCCGCGGGCACCGAGGTCAGCGCGCATTACGATCCCCTGCTGGCCAAGCTCATCGTCACCGCCGCCGACCGGCCGGCGGCGGTGCAGGCGTTGCAGGCGGCGCTGGACGGTACGCAGCTCTTCGGCCTGCAGACCAACCTCGAGTGGCTGCGCTCCGTCGTGCGCAGCGACTTCTTCGTCGACGGCCGCGCCACCACGCATTCGCTGGCGAACTTTGCCTACGTGCCGCGCGGCATCCGCGTGCTCAGCGGCGGCCTGGCCACCACCGTGCAGGATTATCCCGGCCGCATCGGCTACTGGAATGTGGGCCTGCCACCCTCGGGCCCGATGGATACCCTGGCCTTCCGCACCGGCAATCGCCTGCTGGGCAATGCGCAGGGCGCGGCCGGCCTCGAGATCACGGCGGTCGGTCCGAGCCTGCAGTTCCTGCAGGACGCCAGGATCTGCCTTACCGGGGCGCCGATCGACGCTCGTCTCGATGGCGAGCCATTGCCCGCGTACGCGGCGATCGACGTGCGCGCGGGACAGACCCTGCGCTGCGGCTCCGTGCGCAGTGCCGGCCTGCGCGCCTGCCTGCTGGTCGCCGGCGGCATCGACGTCCCGCCCTACCTGGGCAGCCGGTCGACGTTCGCGCTGGGCCAGCTCGGCGGCCAGGCCGGGCGTGCGCTGGCCAGCGGCGACGTGCTGCGCCTGGCGGGCGCGGCCGGTACCGAAGCGCCGGCGCAGGCACCGGCCGCGTTGCGCCTTGACCGGCTCCCCGAAAGCGTCGCCGCCGTGCTGCGGCCCGTGCCGAGCGGCGACTGGTCGCTGCGGGTGCTCCCTGGCCCGCACGGCGCGCCCGATTTCTTCACGGCCGACGATATCCGCGCAATCGAGGGTGCCGCCTGGCAGGTGCACCACAATTCAAGCCGCACCGGCGTGCGCCTGATCGGGCCCCGGCCGGCCTGGGCGCGGCGCGACGGCGGAGAAGCCGGCCTGCATCCCTCGAACATCCACGACAACGCCTACGTGGTCGGCGCGATCGACTTTACCGGCGACATGCCGATCATCCTGGGGCCGGACGGCCCGTCGCTGGGGGGCTTCGTCTGCCCGTTCGTGATCGCGCAGGCCGACCTGTGGCAGATCGGGCAGCTGCGGCCGGGCGACCGCGTGCGCCTTGCGGTCGTGGCGCCGCAGCAGGCCGCGGCTCTGGCGGCCGAGCAGGACGCGCTGCTGCGGGCGCTGCCGCAGTGCCTGGCCGCGCCCGGTGCTGCGGCCGTCGCGCAGCCGGGGCCGGTGCCGCCCTCGGGCAGGGACCTCGGCGGCCATGGCCCGGTGCTGGCGCGCCTCGCCGCCCAGGGCGCGCGTCCGGCGGTGGTCTACCGGCGCCAGGGCGAGCGGGCCGTGCTCGTGGAATACGGCCCGATCGTCCTCGACCTCGAGCTGCGATTGCGCGTGCATGCGCTGATGCTGCACCTGGAGCGCTGCCAGGCCGAGGGGACCCTGGCCGGCGTGCTGGACATCACGCCGGGCATTCGCTCGCTGCAGGTGCATGTCGACCCCCACCGCCTGGGGCTGGGTCGCCTGCTCGACGTGCTGGCCGATGCCGAGGAGCGCCTGGGCGGCCTGGAGGATTTCGCCATCCCGTCGCGCGTCGTGCACCTGCCCCTGTCGTGGAACGATCCGGCCGTCATCGAGACGATCCAGCGCTACCAGTCGTCGGTTCGGGGGGACGCCCCGTGGTGCCCGGACAATATCGAGTTCATCCGCCGCATCAACGGCCTGGAAAGCGCCGCCGACGTGCGCCGCATCGTCTTCGATGCACGCTATCTGGTCATGGGCCTGGGCGACGTCTATCTGGGCGCGCCGGTGGCCACGCCGCTGGATCCGCGCCACCGCCTGGTAACCACGAAGTACAACCCGGCGCGGACCTGGACGCCGCCCAACGTGGTCGGCATCGGCGGCGCCTACCTGTGCGTCTACGGCATGGAAGGTCCGGGCGGCTACCAGCTGTTCGGCCGCACCATCCAGATCTGGAATTCGCACGGCCGCAGCCCCAGCTTCGCCGACGGCAAGCCCTGGCTGCTGCGTTTCTTCGACCAGATCCGCTTCTTCCCGGTCAGCCACGAGGAGCTCGGCCAGTGGCGCCGAGACTTTCCTTTCGGCCGCCGGCGGATCGCCGTCGACGAGGAGACGTTCCGCCTGGCCGACTATCGGCGGTTCCTGGCCGACAACGCCGCGGGCATCGCGCAGTTCCAGGCCCGCCGGCAGGCCGCCTTCGACGCCGAGCGCGCCGCATGGGAGCGGCACGGCGAATTTGCGCGCGCCGAGCAGCTGGCCAGCGACGGCGTGGCCGCGGGCAACGCACCGGCTGCCGTCGTGCCCGACGGCGCCGAACTCGTCGAGTCGCCGCTGAGCGGCATTGTCTGGAAGGCGCTGGTCGCCGTCGGCGACCGGGTTGCCCGGGGCGCGCCCGTGGCCGCGATCGAGGCGATGAAGATGCAATGCGAGGTCGCCAGCCACACGGACGGGGTGGTCCGGGCGGTATATGTGCAGCCCGCGCAGGCCGTGCAGGCCGGCGCGCCGATCGCGGCCATCGAACCGGACCGTTGAGGCACCGCACGCCAGGGAGCACAGGGATGGAACGCCTTTCTGCAACAGCGATCGCCGCCCGAGTGGCGGACGGACAGCTCACGGCGCAGGCTGCCGCGCGCGACGCACTGGCGCGGGCCGGCGATTACGCCGCGATCCAGCCGCAGGCGTGGATCACGCGGGTTCCCGACGACCAGGTGCTCGCGCAGGCCCGGGCGGTCGACGCCCGCGTGGCCGCCGGCGAGGCGCTGCCGCTGGCCGGCGTGCCGTTCGCGGTCAAGGACAATATCGACGTGGCCGGCATGCCCACGACCGCCGCCTGTCCGGCCTTCGCGTATGTGCCGCCGCGATCGGCGACGGTCGTCGAGCGCCTGCTGGGCGCCGGCGCGATCCTGCTGGGCAAGACCAACCTCGACCAGTTCGCCACCGGCCTGGTCGGCACGCGCAGCCCCTACGGCATACCGGCCTGTGTCTTCAACCGCGAATACATCAGTGGCGGCTCCAGCGCCGGCTCGGCGGTGCTCGCGGGCGCGGGGGTCGTCGCCTTTTCGCTGGGCACCGACACAGCCGGATCGGGGCGCGTGCCCGCGGCGTTCAACGGCCTGTTCGGCGTCAAGCCCAGCCGCGGGCGCTGGAGCACGCGCGGCGTGTTTCCCGCATGCCGCACGCTCGACTGCGTAAGTGCGTTCACGGCCGACGTGGCCGACGCGGCGCTTATCGACGACTGCCTTGCGGCCTTCGACGCCGGCGATCCGTTTGCGCGCCGCGCACCCGCACACGTCATCGACGGTCCGCCGGCGCCGCGCATCGGCGTGGCGGCGCCCGGCCAGCTCGAGTTCTACGGCGACGGCGAATCGGCGGCCCTGCATGCCGCCGCGCTGGCGCGGCTGCGCGCCTGCGGGGCGCGGCTAGTCGAGGTGGACATCGCGCCGCTGCTGGCGGTCGCGCAATTGCTGTACGCCGGGCCGTGGGTCGCCGAGCGCCTGGCGGCGATCGATGCGCTGATGCGCACCAATCCCGCCGCGGTGCATCCGGTGGTGCGCGGCATCATCCAGGGCGGACGAGCGGTCAGCGGAGTCGACGTCTTCGGCGGCGCCTACGCGCTGCAGGAGCAGCTGCGGGCCACCGAGGCGCTGTGGGAACGCGTCGACGTGCTGGCGCTGCCGACTGCGCCGACGATCTACCGCATTGCCGAGCTGCTGGCCGAACCGGTGGCGCTCAACAGCAACCTGGGGCGCTACACGAACTTCGTCAACCTGCTCGACATGAGCGCCATCGCGCTGCCCGCGGGCTTTCGCGGCAACGGTACAGGCTTCGGCATCAGCCTGATCGGCCCGTCATGGGCCGACCGCGCACTGCTCGCCCTGGCGCAGCGCTACGCGGCGCAGGCGCCGCTGCCGGCACTGCCGCCGCTGGACCTGGCGGCGCGGCCACCGGCACTGCGCCTTGCCGTCGTGGGCGCGCACCTGCATGGCATGCCGCTGCACCATCAATTGGCAGCGCGCCAGGCGCGGCTGGTGGCCAGTACCACGACGGCGCCGTTCTACCGGCTGTACGCCATGGCGGGTCAGGCCAAACCCGCACTGGTGCATGCCGGCAGCGGCGCGCACGCCATCGCCGTCGAGGTCTACGAGCTGGACGCGGCGGCGTTCGGCAGCTTCGTTGCCGAGGTCCCGCCGCCGCTGGCGATCGGTACCGTCGAGCTGGCCGACGGCAGCCGCGTGAGCGGCTTCGTCGCCGAACCGCGCGCGCTGCTCGGAGCGGTGGACATCAGCGCCCATGGCGGCTGGCGCGCCTATGTGGCCCAGGCGGCGCGCCGCGGCACCTGAACCATCCTGGAGCAGCGCGCCCGGCGCACGCACAAGATTGACGCGCGCGCCGGGCCACGTCGTGGCGGCATTTCGGCGAGCCCGCGCCCCGGCACCGCGAACCAGCGGCGGCGCGCCGGGCAATGGGCTGTTTCCAAAGAACATTCATCGCCACGATGATGGCGGATGCGCCGCGCCCGAACAACGGCACGCTAATTGCTTACTCATTGTGTGAAATGTGCGTCTAGGGTTCCGGCCGGTCCGCTCCTTGTGGTTCCGGCGACTGGTCCGAGAGAGGCAGTCCGGTCCTGCGGGCTCAGCCTCACCAGACGAGGTGCCGTTGCCCGCTGCAGCGCGCCCCCGTCTGGTGAGGCTGGCCGCAGGGCCCGGATACACGGCGGGACAAAAGCCCGGGAGATGGAGTGTCGAGGCGCTGTTGCCGCCACGGGACCATCTGCCGCGTGCGGACGATCCCCCGGCGGCTGCAGGGCTCCACATGGTGCGCAAACAGGCATCTCGCAATGGAGGCTCATGCAATGAAGTTCCGTTCCCTGTCCCGATCCGCCTGCCGCTCACCCGTGCGCCCGCCCGGCGGCGGCGCACTGGCGCTGGGCGCCCTGACCGTCGCCCTGGCGCTGTCGCCGGCACGCGCCGCCGATGCCGACGCGGCCGCCGCCGCCGCGGCCAGCGCCGACAGCGGCGCGACGCTCGACGCCGTGGTGGTTACCGCCCAGCGGCGCAGCGAGAACATCAAGGACGTTCCCATCAGCGTCTCGGTGATGAACGCCGAGGATTTCAAGGCACAGCGGATCGAGAACTTCGACGACATCAGCCGCGCGATACCGGGGGTGTCGTTCAATTCGGCCGCCGCGACCGAAGGCACCACCAACGTCGTGATCCGCGGGGTGAGCTCGACCTCGGGCTCGGCCACCGTGGGCCTGTACCTGGACGACGTGTCGATCACGACCAAGAACCTCTACGACCCGGGTTCGGCCCAGCCCAAGCTCTACGACCTGGAGCGCATCGAGGTGCTGCGCGGGCCGCAGGGCACGCTGTGGGGCGACAGCTCCGAGGGCGGGACGATCCGCTACCTGACCGAGGCGCCCAACCTGCACGAGTTCAGCAGCGAGGTGACCGGCGACGTGTCCGGCACGAAGCACGGCGGCACCAACTACCTGGGTTCGGCGGTGGTCAACGTGCCCGTGCAGGACGGCGTGTTCGCGGTGCGCGGCAGCGTGGGCTACAGCCACGACAGCGGGTACATCGACCACTATTCGCTCGGCGGCGTGCTCGACGACAGGGGCGTCAACACCGAGGGCATCTTCACGATGCACCTCAACGGCAAGCTCGCGCTGGGCGGCGGCCTGATCGTCGCGCCGTCGCTGTTCTACCAGCGCGACGTCACCGGCGACAACGCGGCCTTCTACCCGTACCGTGGCGGCACCAGCGTCACCGCCAGCAATATCCTGAGCCCGTCGCTGGGGCTGTGGCAGCAGAGCAAGCAGGTGCGCGAGTTCGGCAACGACATGATGCTGCTGCCCAGCCTGACGGTCTCAAAGCCGCTGGGCTTCGCCGACTTCACCTCGGTGACCGGCCTGTACGTGCGCAAGTACGACCGCCAGGAGGACGGCACGTTCTACAACAGCGCCACCTTCGCGGCCGCCTTCCTGGACCCGCTGTATCGGGCCACGGCCGCGCAGAACGACAGCATCATCGGCACGCTGCGCTCGCCGGTGGAGTTCAGCACCCATTACCGGCAGATTTCCCAGGAGCTGCGCCTGTCCTCGAATGCCGACGACCGCGCGCGCACCAACCTGCAGTGGGTGGCCGGGCTGTACTACGCCAACCAGTGGATCCACAACACCAATTTCCAGCAGATCCCGGGCATCAACCAGGCCTTCCAGAGCATCTATGGCTATTCGATCGACTCGCCGTCGCAGTCGCTCGTCTACCAGACCTTCGCGCTGCCCGGCATCGCCCAGCTCTTCCCCAACAGCATCGACGAATCCGACGACCGCACCTATCGCGAACAGCAGTACGCGGTCTTTGGCCAGGTCGATTACGACGTGCTGAACCATCTGCACGCCGGCCTGGGCGCCCGTTACGCGACATCGCGGGAGGACTTCAATTCGACCGAGATCGGCTTCTACCAGATCGGCAACATCAGCCCCTACTACCAGACGGCGAGCTACCAGGCGTTCACGCCCAAGGCCTCGCTGACGTATGACGTGGCCGAGGATTCGACGATCTACGCTTCGGCCTCGAAGGGCTTCCGGCTGGGCGGCCCGACAGGCCCGATCGTCTTCGGGCCGACCTCGGTCTGCGCGGGCGACTTCGCCAATATCGGCCAGGTCACCCAGCCGACCCACTTCGGCTCCGACAGCCTGTGGACCTACGAGTTCGGCAGCAAGAACCGCGTGCCGGCGCTGGGCTTCTCGCTGGACGCGGCCGCCTTCCTCACCCAGTGGTCGAACATCCAGCAGCAGATCTACCTGCCGACCTGCGGCTACTACTTCACTGCCAACGTCGGCGACGCGAAGATCTACGGTGCCGAGCTCGAGGCCAGCTACCGCGCCACCGCGAACCTGAAGCTCGGCCTGACGGCCAGCGCCGAGCACGCCGTGATCACGAGCAGCGCCAACCCCAAGACGGTGGCGGTGGGCGCGCACCTGATCGACGTGCCCAGCGCGACCTACACGGCCGCGGTGTCGTACAACCGCCAGATCAGCAGCCTGTTCACGCTGCGCTCGCGTGCCGACTATTCGTGGACGGGCCACTCGTACGGCAGCTACGACCCGACCAACCCCAACTTCGCCAACCCGTCCTACGGCGTGCTCAACGGCAGCCTGACGCTGGCGGCCACGCGCTACGAGGTGGCCCTGTACGCGAAGAACCTGAACAACGACCAGAAGATCATCCAGACCCCGCAGGTCAACACGGTCGTCGAGGGCTACACCGTGCGCCCGCGCACCATCGGCATCACCGGGCGCTACTTCTTCTGACCGCTTCTCCTCCTCCGGGGGCGCACCAGAGCGGCGCCATCCGGGGTTTTCCAGGTGCCGTGCGGGGGCTTGCGCCACCGCCGGCACCTTTTCTTTTGGCGCGCGGCGGGCCCGGCACCTACCGTATGATCGCCGCGGACCCCCGCCATGGACGCACCTGCGCTCACGACCCTCGATGCCGGCAACCGGCTGCGGCGCCTCATCGCGCTGCGCTGGTTCGCGGTGCCGGCCGAACTGGCGCTGGCACTGCTCGGGCAGCAGTGGCTGGGCGCGGGTACCGCGCTCGCCCCGGTGCTGGCCGTCTGCACCGCACAGCTCGGGTTGAACCTGGCGCTGATCGCGTACGGCCGGCGGCCCGCGGCGGCAGCCGGCGAAGCCCTGTGGGTCGCCGCCAGCGACGCCCAGCTGCTGGCCCAGTTGCTGTTCGACGTCGCCGCGCTGACGGCGATCGCCTATTTCGCCGGCGGCTCGACCAACCCCATCGTGACGCTGTACCTGCTGTGGATCGCGGCGGGCGCGGCCATGCTCGACGCGCGCCGGGCCGCCGGCCTCGCGGCACTGAGCATCGGCGCCTACTCGGTGGTCAATCTCGTGCATACCGAGGTGCATATCCACGATCACGAGAAGGCGCTGCAGGTCCACCTGGTCGGCATGTGGGTGATCTTCGTGTTCTCCGCGATCACCATCTGCTGGTCGGTCCTGCGCCTGAGCGCGGCCGTGCGGCGGCGCGATGCCCAGCTGGCGGCCGCCCGCGAGGCGGCACTGCGCAACGAGCGGGTGGTGGCGCTGGGCAATCTGGCGGCCGGGGCGGCGCACGAGCTGGGCACGCCGCTCACCACGCTGGCCGTCCTGGCCGGCGAGCTGTTGCGCGAGCCGCAGCTGCCCGCGGCATTGCGGCCCGACCTGGAACTGATGCTGGCGCAGATCCAGGACTGCAAGCGCACCATCACCGAGCTGGCCGTGCAGGCCGGAACGACCCGCGCCGAGGGCCTGAGCGTGCTGCCGGTCGACGAATGGGTGGCACAGCTCGTGCAGCGCTGGCGCCTGCAGCGGCCGGTGATCGTTCCGGCGCTGCGCCTGGCCGGCACCCGCCCGGGGCCGCGCATAGCGGCCGATGCGACGCTGGGCCAGGCGCTGCTCAACCTGTGCAACAACGCCGCCGACGCCAGCCCGGACCGGGTCGAGATCGAGGCGCGCTGGGATGCGCGGTCGCTGCAGCTGCAGGTACTGGACCGCGGCGCCGGCATCGCCGGCGAACTGCAGCAACGCCTGGGGCGCGAGGCGGTTAGCACGCGCGACGACGGCCTGGGCATGGGGCTGATGCTGGCGACGGCCGCGGTCGAGCGCTGCGGCGGCCGGCTGCGCATCGGCGCCCGCGCCGGCGGCGGCACCGTCGCCGAGGTGCGGCTGCCGCTGGCCGCCCTGCTGGCCGCGGCCGACTGAGGCCATATCCGTGGACGCCGGCCAGACCCATCTGGGCCAGCTGCTGCTGGTCGACGACGACGCGGTGCTGGGCCGGGTGCTCGGCCGCGCGCTGGCCGCGCGGGGTTTTGCCGTGCACGGCGCCGACAGCCTGGAGTCGGGACGCGCCGCGCTGGCGCAGGGCCTGGTGCCGGACTTCGCGCTGCTCGACCTGAACCTCGCCGGCCAGTCCGGCCTGCGGCTGATCGAGGGCGTGCTGGCGGCGAACCCGCAGTGCGAGATCGTGGTGCTGACCGGCTATGCCAGCATACCGACGGCGGTGGATGCGATTAAGCTCGGGGCGCGGCAATACCTGGCCAAGCCGGTCGATGTCGACACGATCGTCAAGGCCCTGCTCGAGGACCGCAGCCCGGACCTGGCGGCGGCCCCCGAGGAAACGCTGTCGGTATCGCGCCTGGAGTGGGAGCACATCCAGCGGGTGCTGGCCGAGAACGACCACAACATCTCCGCCACCGCGCGGGCGCTCAAGATGCACCGGCGCACCCTGCAGCGCAAGCTGGCCAAGCGGCCGGTGGCCGGATAGCCGCCGCGGCCGTGCCGCCCGCGACGGAGCGCATACAATGACACCGCCCCCGCCGCCACCACGAAACCGGTTCCACCCATGTCCAAGCCTGGCCTGACGACCCGCCTGCTGCACGCCGACCGCCTGGGGGGCGTCGAGCACGGGGCCGCGCACAAGCCGCTGCACACCGCCGTGGCCTTCGGCTACCGCACCGCGCGCGAACTGGCGGCCGTCTTCCAGGGCGAGAAGCCAGGCTACGTCTACGCGCGCCAGGGCAACCCGACCGGCGCCGCGCTGGAGGCCAAGATCACGCTGCTCGAGGACGCCCGCGGCACGGCGACCTTCGGCACCGGCATGGCGGCGATCGCCGCCGTGCTCACCGCGCTGTTGCGCGCCGGCGATCACCTGATCAGCAGCCAGTTCCTGTTCGGCAATACCAGCAGCCTGCTGCAGACCCTGCAGGGCCTGGGCATCGAGGTGAGCTTCGTCGACGCGACCGACGCCGCCGCGGTGCAGGCGGCAGTGCGGCCGAACACCCGCATGGTGTTCGTCGAGACCATCGCCAATCCGCGCACCCAGGTCGCCGACCTGGCCGGCATCGGAGCGCTGTGCGCGCAGCACGGCCTGCTGTTCGTCGTCGACAGCACGCTGACCACGCCGGCGCTGTTCCGGCCGCGCGACGTCCAGGCGGGCCTGATCGTGCATTCGCTCAGCAAGGGCATCTCGGGCCACGGCGATGCCCTCGGCGGTGCCGTGTGCGATACCGGGCTCTTCGACTGGACGGGCTATCCCAATATCCTGGACAGCTACCGCAAGGTCGAGCCGGCGCTGTGGGGCCTGCAGCAGATCCGCAAGAAGGGCCTGCGCGACTTCGGCGGCACGCTGCGCGCCGAGGACGCGCACCGCATCGCCGTCGGCGCCGAGACGCTGCAACTGCGCGTCGAACGCAGCGGCGCCAATGCGCTGGCGCTGGCCCGCTGGCTCGAGGCCCAGGCGCCGGTCGCGCGGGTCTACTACCCGGGGCTGGCCAGCCACGCCCAGCATGAGCGGGCCAAGGCGCTGTTCCGCGGGTTCGGGTCGCTGCTGGCGCTTGAACTGCGCGCGGGTGTCGACCCCTTCGACTTCCTCGACCGCCTGCAGCTCGTCATCCTGTCGAGCCACCTGGCCGACAACCGCACGCTGGCCATCCCGGTGGCTGCCACCATCTTCCACGAGATGGGCCCGCAGCGGCGCGCCGCGATGGGCATCGCCGACGGCCTGATCCGGGTATCGGTGGGGATCGAGGATCTGGACGATCTGCGGGCGGATCTTGCGCAGGCGCTGGCCCTGGTGGCGCCGCTGGCATTGATGCCGGGGGCCGCGTGACGGCGTTCATCGCGCCACGGCGCAACCGGCGCGCGTAGCCGTTCACCACCGCGCCAAGGCCGCGTCCGCCATGGCGACCAGGCGTCGCCCGAATCCGGACCCGGCCATGCGCGACCGCCGCGTCGGCGGCCGCGCTATTCGACGTTGTCGGCGACGTTGGTCATGCGGATGAGATGCGGCTGGATCGCCTCATCAATCGTTCCGGCCGGCGCCGCCGGGGCGGACTGGTGGATCAGCGCATCCAGGCGCCGGCGCGTGGCCTGGAAGGCGGCACTGTTCGCCTGGCCGGCATCGCGCGGGCGCGGCACCGGCACCTCGATCAGCTCCTGCACTTCGCCCGGATGCGCCTTGAGCACGAGGATGCGGTCCGCCAGGAAGATCGCCTCGTCCAGGTCGTGGGTGATGAACAGCACGGTGATGTCGACATTGCGCCAGATGTCGAGCAGGTGCGCCTGCATCGTCGCCCGCGTCTGGGCGTCGAGCGCGCCGAACGGCTCGTCCATCAGCAGGATGCGCGGCTGGTTCACCAGGGCGCGGGCAATTGCCACGCGCTGCTTCATTCCGCCGGAGAGCTGGTGCGGGTACGCGTCGGCGAACCGCGCCATGCCGATCAGGTCGAGCCACGTCATGGCCGCCTGCTCGGCCGCGTCCTTGCCGCGCGTCAGTTGCGGGCCGAACATCACGTTGCGTTTGACGGTCAGCCACGGGAACAGCGTGTAGCCCTGGAACACCATGCCGCGGTCCCGTCCGGGGCCGCTGACCGGCTGGCCGTCGAGCAGCACCGCGCCGGCCGTGTGGCTCTCCAGTCCGGCCAGCATGCGGATCAGCGTGGACTTGCCGCAGCCCGACGGGCCGATGACGCACAGGAACTCGCGCCGGTGCACCTGCAGGTTCACCCCGCGCAATGCGGGCACCGGCCCCTGCGGCGATTCGTAGGTCTTTCCCAGGTCGCGCACCTCGAGGATGACGTCACGGGCCTTGAGCCTTGCAAGGCGCGCCCGCACCTCCGGGTCCTGCTGCAGGTACGCCGACGGGTCGTCCGGCGACGGCTCTCGCGGGTCGGCCGGCGGCGTCATGGTCCGCTCCGGTCCCAGGGAAACAGCACGCGCGCGAGGCGGGCCAGCACGAGGTCCGTGCCCAGGCCGAGCAGGCCGATCATGGCAATGGCCGCGTAGACGTTGTCGAAGTGCTGGTAGCGCGCCTGCTGGGTGATGAACCAGGTGATGCCCGAACTCGTGCCGATCAGTTCGGCGACGATCAGGTAGGTCCATGCCCAGCCCAGCAGGATGCGCTGGTCGCGGTACA
The DNA here is from genome assembly GCA_037441485.1 of Burkholderiales bacterium. Classification (GTDB taxonomy): domain Bacteria; phylum Pseudomonadota; class Gammaproteobacteria; order Burkholderiales; family Burkholderiaceae_F; genus GJ-E10. The sequence goes on along the minus strand of JBBISD010000019.1, from coordinate 21,724 downwards.
GGGCGGGCAGGGTGCCCGGTATCACCACGCGCGTGAGCAGCCGCAGCCGGCTCGTGCCCAGCGTCATGGCGGCCTCGAGCAGCGCGAAATCGAGCGTACGCGTGGTGTTGGCGATGATCAGCACCTGCTGGAACAGCGTGCCGATGACGATGATGGCGATCTTGGGGCCATCGTAGATTCCCAGTATCGCCACCGCCAGCGCACCGAAGGCCGGCGCCGGCAGGTAGCGGAAGAATTCGATGAATGGTTCGCTCAGCCGCCCGATGACGTTATAGGTGCCGCACAGGATGCCCAGCGGCACGCCGATCAGCGACGAGATCAGGAAGCCCCAGAATATGATGCGGATGCTGTGCAGCAGGCTTTCGTGCAGCCAGGGCGCGTCGCGCTGCTCCGGGCGCGTGGTGAACGCCGCGTAGAACGCGCGCAGCACGCGGTGCGGCGCCGGCAGGTATACCGGATTGGCCGATTCCCCGGCGGGCAGCGCCTGGCCCCGCTGCTGCATCGTGGCGCGCTCGTCGGCGAACACCTGCCGGTCGACCAGCATGTCGGGCTGGAAGTAGTCGACACCGCCCGGATCCGTGATGCGCACCATCGGGTGCCAGACAAATGGCACGTAGCTCACCAGGCACCAGAGGCACAGCGGCAGCGCGAACGCGCCCAGGCCCAGCACCGCGCGGGCGCGCGCCGACAGCGGGGCGCGCACGGCAAACCAGCGGGAGATCCCGTCCACGGGGCGGGTGGCGCGGCGGCGCGGGCTCAGCGCGGCGTCACCAGCGACGCATCGATGTAGCCGTCGACGTCCTGCGACGCCTTGTAGACGGCGTTGGCGACGTTGAAGCGGTCGGCGATGCGCGACGATCCATAGAGCGATCCGAAGCCGTCGCGCTTGACGAAGCGGGGCTGGTTGTCCCTGACGGTCAGCAGGTGCGTGCCGCGCAGCAGTTGCCCGAAGGTGGCCGGCGTGACGCCGACCCGCGCGGCCATGATGCGCACGGCGTCGGCCGCGGTGTTGGGGTCGGCGATATAGCCGACGACCCGGTCCCAGACCTTGACGACCCTGGCCCAGTCGGCGTGCCGCGCCGACAGGCTGGCAGGGTTGACCGCGAGCGCGTCGTATATCAGGCCGGGTTCGTCCGCCGAGGTATAGATCGGGCGTGCACCGGGGACGCCGCGCATCGCCTGACCGGACACCGGCTGCCACGCGACCACGGCCGCGACGTCGCCGGAGGCCAGCACCTGCGGCAGTTCGTTGGTCCTGGCATTGACCAGGGTGACGTCGCCGTCCTGCAGCCCGGCCTTCTTCAGCCCGTTGAGCAGCAGCAGGTGCTCGAGCAGTCCGACTTCGACCGCGACCTTCCGGCCCTTGAGCTCCTGCAGCGAGCGGATTCCCGGCCGGGCGATGACCATGTCGTTGCCGTCGGAGTAGTCGGTCAGCAGGATCATCACGCTGCGGGCGCCGCCCGCGCCGGTGACCAGCGCGTCGCCGTTGGACATCGTGACCGCGTCGAGCTTGCCGGCCGCGTAGGCATCGAGCGAGGCGGAGTAGTCGAACCATTCAAACGCGACGTCGACGCCGGCCTCGCGGAACCAGCCCTTCTCGATGGCCACCTGCCACGCCACCCAGCCGGGCCAGTCGCTGTAGCCGATGCGCAGCGGTGCGGCCCGCGCCGGTGCGGTCGCGGCGCCCATGGCCAGCACCGCCACGGCCGCGACGCCCATGCGGCGCGCCCAGCCGCGTCGCCATCCGTCCCGTCCCTCCCCCCGTCCCTTGTCTTCCATCGTCTGCTTTCCCGCGCGGTGCCGCAGGCGGCGGCATCCCTCCGAACGGAAGTAGGACTGCAAGGAACGTGCCCGGCAGTGCGCCGGCCGCACGCGCCGCCGTGGCGGCGCGGCGCGAGGCGGCGGGCGCTGCGCACGCCAGGGGTGCCGCTGGCGAGCCGTGCGCGTGGGCGCGTTTGGTGCGGCCGCGCACCAGCGATGCGCAACGCTGCCAGCGGACGGCGCGCGCGGCGCCCCCGAAACCCTCAGAACGCCTTGGAGATGCCGGCGAAGTAGCCGCGGCGCGCACCGAATTGCGGCGCGCCGACGCCCACGCCGGTGCCATCGCGGATTTCGTATTCGCGGTCGAGCAGGTTGATGATGTCCAGGCGCACGGTCACGGGGCCGGTACCCGCGGCGCCGAAGGCGTGGCTGATGCCGGCGTTGAGCTGCATGTAGTAGGGCAGGCGCCGCCCATTGGGGATGTCGCCGCCGCCGGGCACGGCGAGGTTGGCGCGCATGCCCGAGCCCACCAGCAGGTCGCTGCTGATGCGTGTCGTGCCCCAGCGGTAGGAGGCCCCGCCCGAAGCGGTGAGGGTCTGCTGGTGGTCCAGCGGAATGTAGTGCGCGGCGATGTAGTCGAGCTCGGCTGCCGAGAAGTTGAACTGCGCCGAATCGATGCCGCGGCCGCGCGCCGACTGCCAGGCCAGGTTGGCGTAGGCCGAGGCGGCATCGCCGCTGTAGTTGAGCGTGAGTTCGGCGCCGTACTGGCGGCCGTCCTGGTAATTGAACGGCGTGAGGATGATCGGCGCGCCGAACTGGCCCTCGTCGATAAGCTGCGCCGAGCGCTTGTAATAGGTGTCGACGTTGAGGCTCAGCTGGCGGCTGATGACCTGCAGCACGCCGATGTCCCAGTAATTGGCCCGTTCCGGCCGGGGCGTGTCGGCCTGCAGGACCTCGGGCGCCGCGCTGGTACCGGCGAATTGCGCAACGTCCTGCGACCCGACCAGCTCGAACGGCGGCGGCGAGAAGTAGCGCGCATACCCGGCGTGCGCCGTAGTGGCGGGCGCCGGCTTCCAGACCAGGTTCAGCCGCGGACTGAGCTGGCTGCCGCTGCTGTACGCATGGTAGGTATCGGCGCGCAGGCCGTAATTGGCGGTGAGCGCGGGGGTGAGGCGCCACTCGTCCTGTACGTACAGGCTGGCCAGCTGCTCGGCGGCCGCGCTGCTGTCGCCGATGGCCCGGGGCGACTGGCTGACCGTGATGCCGGGGTCCAGGACCAGGGAGTGGGCATTGCTGCCGGAACGGTCGGACTGCAGGAACCATCCGGCGCGGATCGTGTGCGCCGCGTCGATCTGGTAGGCGGCGTCGGTCTGCCAGTCGAAGGCGAGGTTGGACTTGTCGGCGCCCTGCGCGAAACCGCCGAACAGCAGCTGGCCATAGATATCGGGCGTGAACTGCAGCGCCGACTGGCGCACCGTGAGCGCCGACTGCAGGTCTAGGGGACCATGCGAGTGCTGCCAGCCCAGGATGGCGAACTGGGTGCGCTCGCGCTGGTTCTCGTCGAGCGCTGCGCTATCGTAGGTCGACCGCCCGTTGACGACATAGCCTTCGCCTGGCACGGCACCGGCGACATTGGGGATCTGGAACTGGCTGTTCGCCCAGGCCAGTATCAGGCTCAGCCGGTTGTCCGCATCCACGACATCTTCGAGATACGCGAACGCATGCGTCTGGCGGGTGCGATCGTGCAGCGGCGTCGCGCGCCCGTCGGGCGACTCGATGCCCAGGTCGTTTTGCGTCGCATCGGCCGAGACAAAATAGTTCAGCCGGCCCGTCGAGCCGCCATAGTTGACGCTGGGCGAGACGGTACCGTGGCTGCCGCCGTACAGCGAGACGGTGCCGCCGGGATCGAGCGCGCCGCTGCGCGTGCTCAGGTCGATGATGCCGGCAGTGCGCAGGCCGTACTCGGCCGGCAACGCACCGGTAATCAGCTGCATCGAGGAAATGAGCCGCGGATCCAGCGACTGGCCGAAGCCGCTGAGCCCCTCGGGCAGCACGATGCCGTTGATCCGGTACTGCAGGCCATTGTGCTCGCCGCGCACATGGAACTGTCCGAACGAGTCCTGCGCAACGTCGGGCGCCTGCATGATTGCCTGGTTGAGCAGGCCGTTGTCGCCGCCGGGCATCGCGGCGATGGCCGCCGCGTCGATCGTGTAGACCGAGGCGCCCAACTGGGTCTCGATGCCGGTGCGGGCGTCGTTCAGCCGGCGCGAGACGACCTCGATGGTATCGAGCTGGGCGGCCGGCGCGGCGGCGGCGCCACTGTCGGCGTCGGCGGCGGGCCCGTCATCGGCGGCGCGCGCCGGCGGGGCCATCACGGCTGCCGCTACCGTCGACAGCAATAGCGAACCTGCCAGGCAGGAGGAAACACGACGAAACATGGAAGTGTGCCTTCACGAGCGGAAGTGCCCACCGTGCCGGCGCGACCGCGCACGCGGGCGCCGCACGGGCGGATACGCGTCAGAGAAGGACGGCGGGCGGTCCGCGGCTGCGCGACGGCGGCGGTGCGCTGGCCAGCAGGTCCGTGCTGGCCGGCCGGGCCGCCGAGGCGACATCGACGTCGACCAGCAAGGAAGGCAGATGGGGCGCCGCAGCAGCGGCCACCTGCGCGAAGGTGAAGCACTTTTCGCAGACGGCGCCGTCGTCGGCAGGGTCCGGCGCGCCCGGCAGGCCGGCGCGCAGGCGCCCCGCGCCGGGCAGTGCGCCGTCGACGCTCACAACGGCGGGGGCGGCCAGCCGCACCGGTTCGTGACGGTACCCGTGGCCGATGACGTGCACCAGCCCGGCGTTCTGGCCCCAGAAGACCAGGAACAGCAGCAGGAACAGCGGCACGTGGCGGCGGTGGCGGCGCGTCATCGCGGCGAGTCTACCCCAGTGCCCCGGGGTCCCAACCCCGCCACCGGCGGGGTCGCCCTTGGCATAATCGCTCCATGAACGATCGCACCCCTCCGCGCGGCGCCGCGCCGCCGGGCAATTCCCCGCCGGCCCCGCACGGCGCGCCCCCGGTCTGGCGCCAGGACGACGGCGCGCCGGTGTCCTGCCTCGAGAAGATCAAGGTGCTCAACGAGAACTACGCGGAGCTGCGCCAGGTCGGCCAGGATGCCTTCGAGGACGCGCTGCTGATCGGCTGCAGCGAGGCCCAGGTGCGGGAGGTGCTCCACGGCCTGGTGGACGCACTGGTCAATCCCTATCCCGCGGGCCGCGCACCGGCGCCCGATGCACCGCCGGACCCCACCCCCGGTGGCACGCGCTAGGCGGCAGCCGGCGACAGCCACGCCGCGCCGCGCACGCCCGACGAGTCGCCGTGGACATTGCGCACCACGCGGGTGTGCACGGTGTCGGCGAAGACCCAGCGCGGCAGGTGCAGCGGCACGCGGTGGTACAGCAGCTCGATGTTCGACACGCCGCCACCCAGGACGATGACGTCGGGATCGACGATGTTGATCACCACGGCCAGCGCCTGTGCCAGGTGCCGCGCATAGCGGTCCAGCGTCTGCAGGCACGATGGTTCGCCGTCGGCGGCATGCTGGGCAATGTGCGCGGCGCTCAGGCGCGCAGCATCGGCGGCGGCACCGGCCGCCCACGCGTGGTCGGCCTCCAGTGCCGGGCCCGACAGCACGGTCTCGACACAACCGACCCGGCCGCAATAGCACGGTCGCGGCGTGTCGCGGCCGCGCTGGTCGCCCAGCACGAGGGGGTTATGGCCCCACTCGCCCGTGATGCCGTTGGGTCCGTCCACCAGGCGGCCGTCGACCACCAGGCCGCCGCCGACGCCGGTGCCGAGGATCACGCCGAACACGATCCGGCTGTCCGCGCCGGCCCCGTCGGTTGCCTCGGAGAGCGCAAAGCAGTTGGCGTCATTGGCCAGCTGCGGTGCGCGCCCCCCCAGGCGCCGGCCCAGGTCCTCGGCCAGGTGACGGCCATTGAGGCAGGCCGAGTTCGAATTCTTGATCGCACCGGTGCTGCGCGAGATCGATCCGGGCATGCCGATGCCGATGCCCTGCGCGCGGCCATGCTGGCGCTCGGCCGCGTCGATCAGCCGGACCACGGCATCGAGCGTGGCGTCGTAGTCGCCCGCCGGCGTCGCCACCCGCGCCCGGTGCACGACCGATCCGTCCCCATCGAGGACGATGATCTCGATCTTCGTGCCGCCCAGATCCACGCCGATTCGCATAGTCGCCCTTTTGCTGCCGCACGTCGCCGGCCCGCCCGCCCCTTGCCCGCCAAGGGGGTGCATGCGCGCCGCCGGCCGGCGCGGCGGCCGCCCGATCGAACCGCAAACGCGGGCGCCGCCCATTATCATCGAATGCTGCCGTTGCGCTCGCGGCAGCCGGTTGCGGCGTGCGCGGCACCGCGGGCGCCGGCACCATGCGCCGGCGCGCGCATGGTGCGAAAATTCCCCCGATCGCCCCGCACCATCACCGGAACACCTGCCCATGCCAGCGGATTCGGCCGCAGCCCCATCGACCGCCCCGGCGGCGGCACCATGCCGCGCCACCGCCGGCGCGGTTCACGTCCGCCCGGGCGTGCGCGCGGGACGGATCGATCTTGCGGCCGCTAGCCTGTCGGTCGGCATGTACCTGCGCCGGGCCGCGGCCGCGCTGGCGCTGGCCGGCCTGCTGCTCGACGGTGGCGCCGCCCAAGCCTGGGGACCGGTGGGGCACCGGGCGGTGGGAGCGGTCGCCGACAGGCTGCTGCGTCCGGCCGCGCGCGCCGCGGTGCTCGATCTGCTGGCCGACGACCGCGATGCCGCCGGCCGGTACTCGGGACGGCATACGCTCGAAGATGTCGCCAACTGGGCCGACGAGATCCGCGGCGGACCGGGCGACGAGCCACGCTGGCATTACGACGACCGGCCGGTGTGCGCGCCGGCCGCGGCGCCGGACACCTGGTGCGTGCGCGGCGACTGCGCGAGCGCGCAACTGCCGGTGCTGCTGGCCGTTCTGGCCGACCCGCAGCGGCCGCGCGCCGAACGTAACCGCGCGCTCAAATGGGTGGTTCACCTGGTCGGAGACCTGCACCAGCCGCTGCACGCGGCCGACCTGGCCGAGGGCGGCAACCAGATCCGCGTGCGCGCCGCGACCGGTTCGCGCGGGCACGGCGGCGACCGGCGCCGCCGCGACGGTGAGTCGCTGCACGCGTTCTGGGACAGCCACCTGGTCAATCTGGCGCTGCACCCCGACGATGGCTCCATCGCGGCGCCGGCGCTCGAAAAGCTGCTGCGGCGGGCCCGCGGCGCCGATGCGGCGGACGTCGCCGCCGGCCCCGAGGCGTGGGCGGAGGAATCGAACCGGATCGCGCGTGAGGTCGCACTGGAGCTGCCCGGGGTCGATTGCGCGCTGGCCCGGCCGCCGGGCCACGAGCACGGCCCGCGCACGCTGGTCACGGTCAGCCCGCCGCGCGATTACGTCGCGCGCAGCCGTCGCATCGTGCAGGAGCGCCTGGCGCTGGCCGGCGCACGGCTCGCCTATCTGCTCAACGAACGGCTGGATCCGCGCGGGCGCTAGCCGGGGCTGCTCCCTTCTGCCGCAAGCGGGCGCGGGGAGTTGGTGCCGCTCGGCATCCGCGCCACCGGCAATCCGGATACGACGCGGTCAAGCGTCACCACTACCGCGGCTTCTTCACCGGACGCCGCCAGGCCGGCAGCGAGACGGCGCGCGCGCGTGCCACGGTGAGCTGGCCGGCGGGCACGTTGCCGCTCACGGTCGAACCGGCGCCGATGGTGGCGCCCGCGCCGACGGTGGCGGGGGCCACGATCACGCTGTTGCTGCCGACGTGCACGTTGGCGCCGACCTCGGTGCGATGCTTGTTGGCGCCGTCGTAGTTGGCGAATATGGTGCCCGCGCCAATGTTCGTCTGCGCACCCACGTGCGCATCACCGACGTAGGCCAGGTGGTTGGCCTTGGTGCCGCGCTCCAGGTGGCTGGCCTTGACCTCAACGAAGTTGCCGATGTGCACCTCGTCGTCCAGGCGCGCGCCCGGGCGCAGGCGCGCGAAAGGTCCGACGATGGCGTGCGCCCCGATCTGCGCGCCGTCAATGTGCACATAGGCGTTCAGCTGCGTCTGCTCGCCCACGCTGGCGTCGCGCAGCACGCAGTACGGGCCGACGCGCACGCCGTCGGCCAGGCTGACGTGCCCCTCGAAGACGCAGCCCACGTCGATGAATACGTCCCGGCCCGCCTGCAACTGGCCGCGCACGTCGATGCGCGCCGGGTCGGCCAGGGTCACGCCGGCCTCGAGCAGGGCATCGGCGGCGCGGCGCTGGGCGATCCGCTCGAGCTGCGCCAGCTGCGCCTTGGAGTTGACGCCCAGGGTCTCGTCGGCATCGGCGGCGGTGGCGGTACCGATGGGCACGCCGTCGGCGCGCGCCGCCGCGACGATGTCGGTGAGGTAGTACTCGCCCTGCGCATTGTCGTTGCCCAGGCCCGCCAGCCAGCGCTTGAGCGCCGCGGTCGGCGCAACCAGGATACCGGTGTTGATCTCGTCGATCGCGCGCTGGACGGCGCTGGCGTCGCGTTCCTCGACGATGCCGCAGACGCCGCCGCCGGCATCGCGCAGGATGCGGCCATAGCCGCGCGGATCGGGCACCCGCACCGTCAGCAGGCCCAGGTGCGCGCCGGCGGCCGCCACCAGCCCGACGAGGGTCGGCACGCGCACCAGCGGCACGTCGCCGTACAGCACCAGCGTGGGCGGCTCCTCGTCGAGCAGCGGCACCGCCTGCAGCACCGCATGCCCGGTGCCGCGCTGCGGGTGCTGCTCGACGAACCGCAGGCCGGGGTCCGCGGCGAAGGCGGCGCGCACCGCCTCGGCGCCGTGGCCGATGACCACGACGATGTTGGCCGCACGCCCGCAGGCCTGGGCCGTCGCGCGGGCCGTATCGATCACGTGTCCGAGCAGCGGGCGGCCGGCGAGCGGGTGCAGCACCTTGGGCAGCGCGGAGCGCATGCGCTTGCCCTGGCCGGCCGCCAGGATGACGATGTTCATAGCGCCAGACCTCGACGTTGGCGCCCCGGGGGCAAGGGGCGCGGGGACGGTATCACGGAAGCGGCAGGCCCGAGAAGTACCACGCCACCGTCAGCGCCAGCACACCCAGCGACACCGCCGCCGACAGCAGCAGCCGCGAATTGCGCTCCTGCACGCGACGCAGCGCCTGCAGCTCGAGCAGGAGCGCCGCCGTCCGGTCCTCGCGCGCCAGCGCATCGTGCACCAGGCGCGGCATCCGCGGCAGGAACTGGCTCCACGAGATCGCCTCGGCACGCAGGCTGTCGCGCAGTCCCGGCCAGCCCACCTGGCGGCGCATCCACTGCTCCAGGAAGGGCTTGGCGGTGCGCCACAGGTCCAGGTCGGGGTCGAGCTGGCGGCCCAGCCCCTCGACGTTGAGCAGCGTCTTTTGCAGCAGCACCAGCTGCGGCTGGATCTGCACATTGAAGCGGCGCGAGGCGGCAAAAAGGCGCAGCAGCACCTGGCCGAACGAGATGTCCTTGAGCGGCCGGTCGAAGATCGGCTCACACACGGCGCGGATCGCGCTTTCGAGCTCGTCGACCCGCGTATCGCGCGGCACCCAGCCGGATTCGACATGGGTGCGCGCGACGCTGCGGTAGTCGCGCTGGAAGAAGGCCAGGAAGTTGCGCGCCAGGTAGTCGCGGTCGGTATCGGTGAGCGTGCCCATGATGCCGAAGTCAAGCGCGATATAGCGCCCCAGGTCCGCGCCATCGACGGCCACCGCGATATTGCCCGGATGCATGTCGGCGTGGAAAAAGCCGTCGCGGAATACCTGGGTGAAGAAGATCTCGACGCCGTCGCGCGACAGCTTCGTCAGGTCGACGCCCGCGGCGCGCAGGTCGTCGATGCGGCTCACCGGCAGCCCGTGCATGCGCTCCATGACCAGCACGTTCTCGCGGCAATAGTCCCAGTACATCTCGGGCACGCGCAGCAGCGTCGACCCCTCGAAGTTGCGCCGCAGCTGCGAGGCGTTGGCCGCCTCGCGCATCAGGTCGAGCTCGTCGTGCAGGATCTTGCGGAACTCCTCGACCACCTCGCGCGGCCGCAGCCGCCTGCCGTCGCGCCACAGGCGTTCGACGAGGTGGGCGGCCGCCTCGAGCAGCGCCAGATCGTGATCGATGGCGGCACGCATTCCCGGCCGCAGCACCTTCACCGCGGCCAGCCGGCCGGCCAGCGGGCCGGCGCCCATCACCGCAAAATGCACCTGGGCGATCGACGCGCTGGCCACGGGCTCGCGCTCGAAGGTGGCGAAGATCGCCGCGAGCGGCCGCCCCAGCCCGCGCTCGATCTCGCGCGCGGCCAGCTCGGGGTCGAAGGGCGGCACCCGGTCCTGCAGGCGCGCCAGCTCGTCGGCGACGTCGGTGGGCAGCAAGTCGCGACGCGTCGACAGCATCTGGCCGAACTTGACGAAGATCGGCCCCAGGCTCTCGAGCGCCATGCGCAGGCGCACCGCGCGCGACTGGTCAAAGCGCCGCCCGATCGCGGTGATGCGCGCCAGGCGCACGACGAAGGGATGCTGCAGGTTGGCGAAGGCGATCTGGTCCAGGCCGTAGCGCAGGCCCACCCGCGCGATGCGCAGCAGCCGCAGCAGGCGCCTCATGTGCGCGAGGGCCGCTGGCTGCCCGGCGGCGCCAGGGCGGCGATGCGCGCCGCCAGGGCGTCGATGCGGGTAGCCAGCTCGGCCAGCGCCTGGCCAAAAGCGTCGAACTCCTGGCGCCCCAGCACCAGCGGGTTCTCGGCGACGAGGTAGTCGGCGCCCTGGCGCGCGGCCCGCCGCGCGGCGTCTCCCAGCTGGTCCAGGGCTGCCTGCAGCGTGCCGACCAGGCGCTGCGCCGGCGCGTCGCCGATCCAGCGCGCCAGGTCCTCGGCCGGATCGGGGCGCAGCTTCTGAAGGACATCGGTCAGCGCCTGGGCGAAGGCGGCATCGCCCTCGATGAGCAGGTTGCGGCGCGCTGCCGCCGGATCGAACAGCGCGCCGGGAAACGCCGCCGGATCGAGGCGGATCGCGACGCTCGGTTCGCCGCTGCCCGCAGCCAGGGTGCCGGCGGACGTCACGGCCAGGAACACGGCGGCCAATCCGGCATCGATGCGTGCGCTGCGTCCGGCATGGGCCGCCAGTGCCGCGCGCGCCCAGTCCTCGCGCTGCAGCAGGTGGTTGTACCAGGCGACGACGGTCTGGGTGGCGAAGGCGTCGAGCACGGAAATCCCCTCGGCGGGTGCCGGACGGCTACAGGCGCACGCCGGTATGCAGCGCGCAGATGCCGGCGGCGAGGTTGAACCAGCGCACGCGCGCCAGGCCCGCGGACTCCATCATGCCGGCGAGCTCCTGCTGCGGCGGGTGCATGCGGATCGACTCGGCCAGGTAGCGGTAGCTGGCGCCGTCGCCGGCGATGCGCTCGCCCAGCCAGGGCATGACCTTGAGCGAGTACGCGTCGTACAGCGGCGCCAGCGGCGCCCAGACGCGCGAGAACTCCAGCACCAGCAGCATGCCGCCCGGGCGCAGGACCCGCGCCATCGCCGCGAGCGCGCGGTCCTTGTGCGTCATGTTGCGCAGCCCGAAGGACACTATGACGCGGTCGAAGCTTGCGTCGGCGAACGGCAGCTGCTCGGCATCGCACAGCACGGTATCGACCGCCAGGCCGTCGTCGAGCAGGCGGTCGCGGCCTTCGGCGAGCATCGCGTCGTTGATGTCGGTGAGCACGACCATGCCGCCGGGGGCCACGCGGCGTGCGAAGGCGCGCGCCAGGTCGCCAGTCCCGCCAGCGACATCGAGCACGCGCATGCCCGGCCGTACCTGGGCCTGGGCGACGGCAAAACCCTTCCACAGCCGGTGCAGGCCACCCGACAGCACGTCGTTCATGAGGTCGTAGCGCGGCGCCACCGAGCGGAATACCCCGGCCACGCGCTGCGCCTTTTCGCGGGCCGGCACCGCGCGAAAACCGAAGTGGGTCGTGTCGGTGGCGTCGCCGGGGGCCTTGCCGGCCGGAGCGGTCGGAGCCGTCATGGTGGCGCCGTCAGGTGCGTGGCCGCTTCAGGTCGACGCTGCCGCAGCGGGCCACGGCCGGAGCGTCGTCGGCCGGCTCGGGGCGATAGCAGCCGGGCGCCGCCGGATCGGCGCCGGCCGCGGCCGGCGCCGCGTCGCGCGACGCGCCCGCGTCGGCCAGGCGCCGCAGGTAGTCCTCCCACATGGCGTCCTGGTGGATGCCCAGTTCGTACAGGAAATCCCAGGAATACAGACCCGTGTCGTGACCGTCGGAAAACGTCGGCTGCAGCGCATAGTGGCCGACGGCCTCGACGCCGACGATAGTCACCCCGCGCTTGCCCGCCTGAAGCGTCTCCTGGCCCGGGCCGTGACCGCGCACCTCGGCGGACGGCGAAAAGACCCGCAGGAATTCGAACGGGAAGCGAAACCGGCGGCCGTCGTTGAAGGCGATCTCCAGCGCGCGCGAGGCCGAATGCAGCGTGATCTCGGTGGGCAGCGGCGAGGTCGGGCTCAGGCCGTGGGTGTGCGAACTGCGATGGGTACTCATTTGCGCCTGCATTTAGGGGGCCGGGGCGGACTGCGCGGCAAGCATAGCGCGCCGCGCCGCCGGCCTGCTCGCGGATCGGCGCCGGGCAACCGGCGGAGGCGGCCCTGCACTATCATCCCCTCCGGATGCCCCCGTCATGATAAGAGTAGCAAAACCCTCCGCACTTGCTTTATTTGCGCCAGGCGCGGCTGCCAACGGTGGTCTGCAGGTGCCGTCGAACCAGGTCACCCCCGGCGGACGGGGCGACCTGAGCACCGAAACCGCCGTGCATGGCCGCGCCGGTTACCTGCGCCGCACCGGCGATTTCGCCAACTACATCGATGCGAACAATGTCGCGCGCACGCTCGACGGCAATTTTGCCGGGCCCGCGCTGGATATCACCTTCCTGTGGCGGCCGAGCGTGCTGACAGACGTCAGCTTTCACGCCGAACGGATCACCGGGGACACCGGCGACAGCAGCTGCCTGTCGGGCGTCAGCCATGCGTATCGCATCACGCCGGCCTACCACCCGACGGTCAAGCTCGACGTCTCGGCCTTCATCGAGTACGCGCAGCGCAGTTACTTCAGCAATGTGCTGCAGGCCATCGCGCTGACCCCGCAGCAGGCGGCGCTGCTGGGCGTGGAGTCCGGCGCCATGCGCGTCGACCACACCCGCAGCGTCGGCGTCAGCGCCAAATGGTCGCCGCGCCGCTGGCTGACGGCCAACCTCGCGATGCGCCACGATAGCCGCGACTCCACGGTCCAGTTGTTCCAGTACACCGATACCTTCGCCTCGGTCGGCGTCGCTGCCGGCTTCTGACCCGGCCGGTCGCGGCGACCGGGTCGCCGGGCGGCCCTTGCGGAGAACAGGATGTTCGAGAACGCGCGTAATGCGGGCCGGCGACCGGCTGTCGGCGCGATGCTCCGGCGCGGGGCCGCGGCGGTGGCGCTGGCCGGCGCCCTGCTGACGGGCGGGGCCGCGGCGGCGGCCGCGGCGCCGGCGCGCGAGCCGATGACCATCGGCGTGGTGACCTGGATCGGCTACGCACCGTTCTACGTGGCCGATGCGCTGGGCCTGTGGAAGAAGCGCGGCATGACAGTGCGCCTGAAGGTCTTCAACGATCCGGCGCTGATCCCGCCGGCCATCGCCGCCAGCGCGCTGGACGGCGGCATCGTCACCTACGACCAGGTGATCGGCCAGGTCGCCAAGGGCCAGCGCCAGGTCGCCGTCATGCCGGTGGACTATTCGGACGGGGGCGACGCCATCGTCGCGGCGGTCTCGGTGCCGTCGATAGCGGCCTTCAAGGGCCAGAAGGTGGCGTTCAATTCACTGTCGCCCTCGGACTTCCTGCTGTCGTACGCACTGTCGACGCAGGGCCTGAGCGAGAAGGACGTCGTCGCGGCCGACATGACGCCCGAGGCCGTCCCGGTCGCCATGCTGGCCGGACGGATCCGGATCGGCGTGACCTACGAGCCCTTCGTCAGCCAGATCACGCGGCACAACGCCGGCCGGGACTTTCGCGTCGTCTACTCCTCGCACGACGCGTATGGGCTCATCGCCGACGTGCTCGTCTTCGACCGCAAGGCGATCGACCGCCACCCGGCGGAGATCACGGCGGTCATGCAGGGCTATCTCGACGGCCTCGACTACATGGACCGGAACCCGGACCGGGCGGCGGAGCTCATCGCCCGGTGGATGGGCATCGCGCCGGCGGAAGTGCGGCGCCAGGTCCGCGCCATGCACAATCCGACGCTGCCGGAAATGCGCGCGAACCTGGCACGCTCGGCCAGCGCCACCTCGTTTGCCACCAGCGGCGCGATCATCGGGCGGATCCTCAAGGCCAAGGGCCAGATCGACCGGGAGCCGCCGTTCGAGGAGACGGTCGATGACCGGTTCGTCACGGCGCTGCTGGCGAAATGACCGCGGGGCGGGGATGACGCCGCGCCATCGGGCCCGCCGGCCAGGCCGGCCGGCGGGCCGTTGCGGGGCAATTCCGTGACGGCACCGGCACCCGGCACCGCGGCGGCCGACAGTCCGGTATCGGCGCGCCTGGCCGGCCTGGTGCTGCTGTTCTCGGCAACGCTGTGGGGCCTGTCGTGGTGGCCGATGCAGCAGCTGGCCGCCGCCGGTGTTGCCGGTCCCGTGCTGTCGCTGCTGGCGTACGGCAGCGCCGGGCTGCTGGGACTGCCGCTGCTGCTGGGCGAGCGCGGCACGTGGCAGCGCCACCCCATCCAGGTGGCGATGATCGCCGCCTTCGGCGGCTGGGCGGCGGCCAGCTTCATCCTGGCAATGACCCAGGGCGACGTCGTGCGCGAGATGCTGCTGTTCTACCTCGCGCCGGCCTGGTCGGTGCTGGGCGGGCGGGTGGCGCTGCAGGAGCGGCTGAGCGCGCGCCGCGCCGTCGCCGTCGTTGTCGCGCTGGCCGGCGCCAGCCTCGTGATCCGCGCCGGCGGCGCCGTCGGCGGCGCCCGCATCACGCTGGCCGACGTGCTGGCGCTCAGTTCCGGCATCACGTTCGCGGCCAACAATCTGGCCATGCGCGCAGCGCGCGAAATCTCCGTGCGCAGCAAGACCATCATCATGATGCTCGGTTGCGGCGCCCTGTCGGCGCTCGCGGTCGCCGTGGCCGGCAGCCCGATGCCGCCAGCCTCCACCGGGGCCGCCCTCGGCGTGGGCGCGTTCGCGCTCGTCTGGATCGTCGGCGGGTCGATGACGACCGCCTTCGGCATGTCGCACCTGGAGGCCGGCCGCTCGGCGTTGATCATCCTGGCCGAACTGGTCGCGGCGGTCGTGTCGGCCTCGCTTGCCCAGCACCGCGTGCCGTCGACGCCGGAACTCGCCGGCGCGGCGCTGATACTGGGCGCCGCCGCGCTGGAAGTGCTCGAGTCCTGAGCGGCCCGCAAGCGACCGCCCGGGACGCCCGGCAGATCTGCGCGGACGCCGTCCTAGTGCGCGTGGCCCAGGTAGGCCGCGCGCACCGCCGGGTCGTTCTGCAGCTGGCGCGCATCGCCGTGCACGGCGATTCGGCCGTTCTCCAGCACGTAGCCGTAGTCGGCGACCGCCAGCGCGGCGGCGGCGAACTGCTCGACCAGCAGCATCGTGATCCCCTGCGCCTTGAGCTTCTCGAGCGTGTGGAACACGTCGGCGACCAGGCGCGGCGCCAGCCCCATCGAGGGTTCGTCGAGCAGCAGGACGTCCGGGTTGAGCATCAGCGCGCGGCCCATGGCGAGCATCTGCTGCTCGCCGCCCGACAGCGTTCCGGCGGCCTGGTGCCGGCGCTCGCGCAGCCGCGGGAAAAGTTCGAAGATGCGCTCGCGATCGGCATCGACGTCGCCGCGCGCCCGCCGGTACGTGAGGCGCGGGAAGGCGCCCAGCGTCAGGTTGTCGGTGACCGAGAGCACCGGGAAGACGCGCCGGCCCTCGGGCGAGTGCGCCAGGCCGCAGCAGGTGACGCGATGCGGCGGCAGGCGGGTGATGTCGCGCCCCGACAGCGTGATGCTGCCCGCCGTCGGCCGGATCATGCCGGAGATGGCCCGCATCGTCGTGGTCTTGCCGGCCCCGTTGGAGCCGATCAGCGTGACCAGCCTGCCGCGCGGCACGTCGATCGAAATGCCGTGCAGTACCTCCACCTTGCCGTAGCCGGCCGACAGGTGGCGCACGCTGAGCATCGACTCGCCGGCGATCGCGCCGGCACCGCTTGCCGGGGCGCTCATGCCGCGGCTCCACCAGCCACGGCGTCGTCGCCGACCGCTGCCAGTTCGGCCACGCCGCCCAGGTAGGCCTCGACCACCTTGGGATCGGACTGCACCTCCGCGGGACGGCCCTCGGCGATCTTGTTGCCGAAGTCGAGGACCGAAACCCGGTCGCAGATCTCCATCACCACGTCCATGTGGTGTTCGATCAGGATGACGGTGATGCCGTGCTCGCGGATCTTGCGCATGATGCCGATCAGCTCCTGGATATCGGGCGCCGTCAGTCCGGCGGCCGGCTCGTCCAGCAGGATGAGGCGCGGGTCGAGCGCCAGCGCGCGGCCGATCTCCAGAAGGCGCTGCTTGCCGTAGGGCAGGTTGCGCGCCTCCTCGTTGGCAAAGGCCGCCAGCCCGACGAACGACAGGATGCCGGCAGCCCGCACGCGGGCGGCCTGCTCCTCGCGCTTGTACCGCGGCGTATGCAGCATCACGTCGGCCACGCTGCTGTGGAAGGTGTGGTGCAGGCCGACCAGGACGTTCTCGATGACGGTCATCTCGCCGAAGAGCTGCACGTTCTGGAAGGTCCGGGCCACCCCGGCCGAGGCGATCTGGGCCGACGTGCGCCCGGCCAGCGACTGGCCCTCGAGGCTGATGCTGCCGCCCGTGGGGCGGTAGATGCCGGTCAGCACGTTCATCATCGTGCTCTTGCCCGAGCCGTTGGGCCCGATCAGGCCGTGGATGGTGTTGCGCGCCACGGCCAGCTTGACCCGGTTGAGCGCGGTCAGGCCGCCGAACCGCATCAGCACCCCATCGACGTCCAGCAGGCATTCGCCGCCCCCGCCGTGCTGCGCAGCATTGGCGGCCGCCGCGCCAGCCGGGCCGGCCGCCCCCGGCGCGCGCGACCAGGCGTCCTCGGCGTCGCCCGACGCGCTGATGACCAGGTGGCGGCGCACCCAGTCCGGCCGGAAATGCTGCACCATGTTGCGCACAAAACCGACGATGCCGTCGGTGAGGTAGTAGATCACCAGCAGGATCATCAGCCCGAAGATGGTCAGCCGGTAGTCGGTCATGTCGTCGATGCTGTACGAGAACACGGCCATCGCCACCAGCACGGCGCTGGGCACGGCAAGGCGCCGCCACGACTGCCGCCGCCGCACCAGCGCGTAGGCGTCATAGGCCAGCACCGCCGCGGCGGCCCCGACGGCCAGCCGGCGGAACAGGTCCAGGTCGGACAGCAGGTTGGGCAGCATCACCAGGATCACCGCGCCCAGCAGCGGGCCGCTGCGGGTCTTGCGCCCGCCCATGATCACCGCCAGCAGGAACAGGATGGCCAGCTCGATCGAATAGGTGTTGGGCGAGATGTATTCCTCGGAATACGTGTACAGGCCGCCGGCCAGCCCGGCCAGCGCGGCGCTGATCACGAACGCGTAGACCTTGTAGCGATAGACGCTGACGCCCATGCAGTCGGACGCGATCGGGCTGTCGCGCAGCGCCTCGAACGCCCGTCCGAGATGCGACTTCAGGATGCGATTGACCACCAGCACGGTCACGCCCAGTACCGCGACGACAAAGTAGTAATACTCGGTGGCGGTGATGTGGTGGCCGAACACCGTGGGCTTGCGCAGCGAGATGCCCAGCGGACCGCTGGTGAGGAAGTCCATCTCGTTGATCAGCGTCTGCACGATGGTGCCGAAGGCCAGGGTCACCATCGCCAGGTAAGGTCCGGTGACCCGCAGCGCCGGCAGCGCCAGGATCAGGCCGAAGACCGCCGTGATCAGGATGGCAGCCGGCAGGGTGACCCAGAACGGCATCGCCAGCTTGAATACCAGCACCCCGACCGCATAGGACCCCACGCCGAAAAGCGAGGCGTGGCCCAGCGACACCTCGCCGGTGTAGCCCACGACGATATCGAGCCCGAGCAGCAGCACGGAGTAGATGGCGATCGTGGCAACCAGGTGGATGTAGTACGGATTGGGCCAGATCACCGGCAGCGCCGCCAGCAGCGCGGCGACGGCCAGCCCGACGGCCATGCGCACCCGCGCGGAGGTGCGGCCGGGCGCCACGGTGGCGGTCACGACGGTCTCGGGCAGGGTGCTCATGCTCAGACCTTCTTGATGGCCGTCTTGCCGAACAGACCGGAAGGCTTGATCGCCAGGACCACCAGGAGCAGCACCAGGCCGGGGACGTCCTTGTAGCCGGTGGACAGGTAATAGCCGGTGGTGGTCTCGGCGATGCCCAGTATCAGCCCGCCGACGATCACGCCCAGGCCGCTGTTGAGCCCGCCGATGATCGCCACGGCGAAGGCCTTGAGCCCCAGCACCGCGCCCATGCTGGCGCCGGTAAGCGTCAGCGGCGCGACCAGCACGCCGGCCAGCGCGGCGGTCAGCGAGCTCAGCGCGTAGGAAAACGAGATGACGACGCCGGTATTGATGCCCATCAGTCCGGCGGCGTCGCGGTCATTGGACGTCGCCACCACGGCCTTGCCGTAGATCGAGCGCCGGTTGAAGAATTCCACCGCCAGCATCATCGCCAGCGCGCCGACCACCACCAGGATTTCCATTGGCAGCACGTGGACGCCCAGCAGCGTCATCGGCGACTCGGGCAGCGGCGAGGGGAACTTCAGGTCGTCCTTGCCCCAGATGTTCTCGGCGGTATTGCGAAAGATGATGCCCAGCGCGATGGTGGACATGATCCAGCCGAACTCCGACCGGGTCTTGATGGCCGGCGCAACCCCGAGGCGCTCGACGACGAAGCCCTGCACCGCGCCGAACGCCATGACGCAGGGGATCATCAGCCAGTAGCCCAGGTGCCCGGCGATCGTCAGGCCGGTCAGCGCGCCCAGCATCAGGGCCTCGCCCTGGCCGAAGTTCAGCGTGCGGGACGTGGCGAAGGTGAGCTGGTAGCCGAAGGCGATGACCGCGTAGATCATGCCCAGCGCGATGCCGCTGACCGCCAACTGCGTGAAGATTTCCATACGGAAGGACTCGCTTGCCGAAAAACCGCGGCACGGCGGCCGCGGTTGCTTGCTGCAGATACGGGGACCGCGGCCGCGCCGCCCTCGGGCGCGCGGCCGCGGTCCCCGGCAGGCGTGCCTACTTGGCGCGCACCACGTGTCCGCCCTGCACTTCGCCGATCACGGCGTCGCCCGGCTTGATGGCCTCGTGGTCGTCGTGCGTGTACGGGTGGTCGTAGGTCTTGACCACGCCGTCGACCTTCTCCTTGAGGTTCTCCAGCGCCTCGCGGATCTTCACGCCATCGGTGCCGCCGGCCTGGCGGACCGCGGCGGCCAGCAGGTAGATGGAGTCGTACCCCTGGGCCGCGGATACCGGCGAGGGGATGCGATCCACCTTGTAGGCCTTCTGGTACGCGGCGATGAACGCCTTGCGCTTGGGCGTGTCGCCATCCTGGATAAAGGTCTGCGGCATGCGCGCGCCATCGCCGTTCTTGCCGGCGTTGTCGATGAAGTTGGCCATGGACAGGGTCCAGCTGCCGATCATCGGCACCTTCCAGCCGAGCTTCTCCATGCCATTGGCGATCTGCGCCAGCTCGGGCCCGATGGCGTACGTCAGGACGCACTCGGCACCGGCCTGCTTGGCCTTGAGCAGCTGCGAGGTCATGTCGACGTCCTTGATATTGAACTTCTCCACCGCCACCGCGGTGACGCCGCGCTTCTCCAGCGCCTTCTCCAGGTCGGCGCGGCCGAGCTGGCCGTAGTTGGTGGAGTCGGCCAGGATGGCGACCTTGGTGAACTTGCGGCGCACCACCGCCTCCTCGACGATCATCGCCGACTGGATGCCATCGGACGCCGAGGAGCGGAACACGTAGTTGTCGGGGAATTCCGGGGGCAGGAACTGCTGGGTGATCTTCGAGCCCGTGGCCACGTTGT
This sequence comes from Burkholderiales bacterium, assembly GCA_037441485.1. GTDB lineage: Bacteria > Pseudomonadota > Gammaproteobacteria > Burkholderiales > Burkholderiaceae_F > GJ-E10. The sequence continues at coordinate 1,819 of JBBISD010000019.1, read as the reverse complement.
TCAGGACCGGGATCTTGGCTTCCTGGTAGAAGCGCTGCGCGGCCAGCGAGACGCCGGTATTGATGAAGCCCACGTCGGCTATCACCTGCTCCTTGTTGATCAGCTCCTGGGTGATTTGCACGCCGCGCTCGTTCTTGGCCTCGTCATCGCGCTCGACCAGCTGGATCGGCCGGCCCAGCACGCCGCCCTTGGCGTTGATCTCGGCAACCGCCAGCTTCACGCCATCGCGCATGCTGATGCCCATGGGGGAAGAGCCACCCGTGAACGGACCGGAGACGCCGATCTTGATCGGCTCGGCGGCATACGCCACGGCACTCATCGTAGCCAGGCCGGCCAGTACGGCCAGCGAAACGGTGGTGGCTTTCCAGCGCAAAAGCATCATGTTTTCTCCTTGGCAGCCCAGTAACGGGAGCCGGCGGCCACGTGGACCCGGGGCGTCTTGCCGGCACTTTCGAAAAATCGCGACTGTGGATCATGGAGGTTTCACGCGCTTCGCGCAAGCGTGCGACAGGCGTCCGGCGGGTCTTTGCCTTGCAGCACGGCGCAGTACGCACTCTCGTGGGGCGTGGCTTGCAATCCCGTAAGGGAAACGACAGGTCCCGGTTGCGGCGCAGCATCCGCCGTCTGCCTCCGGTGCGCCGATCGCGGGTCTAATAAGGGCCGGCGCGCCTCGACCATTGCGCGTTGGCCCACCTTTTTTACAAGGACTTTCGCGATGCCGTCCCTCGATCTTGCGGTCGCCCAGGCGCTGGTGCAGCAGGCGCTTGCCATCGGCCACGAGCAGTTCTCGCGTCCCATCTGCGTGGCGGTCTGCGATGCGCACGGCTTCCTGCTGGCGTTCGCGCGCCAGCAGGGCGCGCCCATCCGCAGCATTGCGATCGCGCAGGGCAAGGCCTACACCTGCGCGCGAATGGGAACCGATACCGATGCGTTTCTCGCGCGGCTGCGGCGCGACGATATCCAGCCCTCATACTTCTGCGACGACCGGCTGACGGCCTTGCCGGGGGGCGCTGCACTCAAGAATCGGCAGGGGGAAATGCTGGGCGGGATTGGCATCAGTGGCCTGACCTCGGCCGAAGACCAGGTCATCGCGCACGCCGTCGCCGCGCGCGTGGCGGCCGATGCCGGGCGCTGACATCCCCGCGCCGGATCGCGGCACGCGAACCCGGCGATGCTACCGCGGCGTGGCGCTCAGACGACCAGTACGGGCTCGGGGCGAGGACGGATCCGGCTGATCGCTGCCGCCTCGGCGGGCGAGATCGCGCGCGCCGGTACGGATTGCGCCTCGCCGTCGATACGGCACAGCAGCGCGGCGGTGCGTGCGGCGGCAACCACCTGCAGCCGGCCCTGCACCTTGGCGTACGCCAGGCAGCGGCACGAGCCGACGCCGATGAGGATGGCGCCCGACGGGCTGCGGAAACACGGCAGCCCCACGGCGTCTTCGCCCGCGTAGACAAAGCCGCGCTGGGTGAGCAGCTTGACGGCCTGGGCGCGCAGCGAACGCGGCGTGGCGTCATCGGCGGATTCGTCCGACGGCAACCAGGTCGCGGCAGCGTGGCCTTCGTCGCCGGCGGGCGCCGGGTCGAATGGGCCAATACGTTCGAACATGTTGCACCACCCCCCGATGGTCCAGCTTTTCTTCATTGTCGGCGGCGCGGCGGAATTTGGGCAGAATGGAAATGGATGATCCCGCATTGACGGGTTTCCAACCTGACCTGTCCCACGATCGCTTCCCACGCAAGTGAGTGCCAGCCGACCCGCGCATCCCGCGCTGACAACCGCGCAGCTCGGTGCGGGCAGCGGGCCAGCAAGATGTGCG
>JBBISD010000018.1:33756-40426 GCA_037441485.1 Burkholderiales bacterium | reverse complement strand
CTGCAGGAGCGCGCGCTTGATGTCCTCGTCCGTCCACGATCCGATGCCGGTTTCCCTGTCCGGCGTGATATTCGGGGGCGAGACCGTGAAGGCGGAACTGACAAACCAGACCCCGCCGGGCCCGCCGCCGGACAGCGCGTCCTGTTGTGTGGGTCGCCCCTGATCGTCCTTGGGCGAATGACAGTTCACGCAGCCGGCAACGGCATTGACCAGATACGAACCGCGGGCCACCAGCTCGGCGCTTGCGGCGCCCGGCCTGTCCTGCGATAGCGCCAGCGTTGCATGGCAGGCAAGAAAAGCGGCAAGAAGGGCATGGCGCATCGATGGTCCGGGTTTTGGAAGCCTCCGGCGATAGTGCCAGCGTCGGCCGCAGACCGCAATGCCGAAATGGCAGCGCGGCATGCGCGCTCCGCGGACGTGCGGCCGGCGTCCCGGCAACGGTGCTCGACGGTCCGGCAGCTACAGCGGAACGCCGTCCAGTATCTCGGAGCAGTCCATGCGCAACGTTCCGTTGTCGTTGAAAACCAGTCCGACGAAGCGCAGCGCGCTGCCCGGCCCGATCGGAGCGGAGTTGCGCATGACGGCATTGCCGACCGCGCTGCCCAATTCGCTGCTCAGCAGTCCACCGTAGGAATTGAGCGTGATGCAGGTAACGGTGGCATCGGTGACGGTCAAGCGTGCCGACACATAGGTGTCCTGCGGGACGGTCGCGGCCAGCATTGGCGCAACCGTGCCGTTCAGGTGCATGAATTCCGCGGTCTGCGGCGTGGCAAGGACGCTGACCGTGCGGCCCGATTGGCTGGTCAGTGTCAACAGCCGTAGTTACGATTTGTCGAACGGCTTCCGGCGAGCGCCCCGCGTCGCTGGCCGGCAGCTCACGTGTCGAGCTCCGGATACCGCCGGAACAGATCGTCGTTGTTGAACGGCAGCCGACGCGCGGAGGCCAGGTAGCGCTTCAGGCGCGGCCGCGCGAACGCCTCGTCGTGCAGCGTCCGCAGGCGTGGACAGCCCGCCAGCGCCGCGCGGCTTGCGCGCGGAAAGGCATAACGCAGCCCGGCGATGACCTGCGCCAGCGACAGGTCCGCGTATGTCAAGTGGGCGCCGACCAGCCCCGGACCCCGTGCGGCATTGCCGGCGACGATGCGTTCGAAGTACTGCAGGTACTTGGGCAGCCGGTGTGCCAGGAACTCGGCCGAGCGGCGGCGGGCGGCGGGCTTCTGCTGTTCGTAGTACAGCGTTGCCCCGAGCGGGTGATGCGTGTCGTGGATCTCGACGATGAAGTCGGCGATGGTCAATTGCAGCTGATGGGTCCAGAGCCTGCCGGCCGCATCCCGGGGCGCCAGGTCGAGCCGGCCGCCCAGGAACAGCAGGATGTTGGCCGTCTGGCCGATCAGCCGGCGGCCGGCCCGCAGAAAGGGCGGCGCAAAGGGTGGACGCGGCACGTCGTCGCCGTCGAGAAACCGCCGCATCGCGGCCACGCCGCCACCGTCCAGCTCCGGCAGCGCGGCGGTGTCGAGGTATTCCGCCCCGGCATCCTCGAGCGCCAGCCGGACGAATTCCGCGCGCCCCTGTATTCCGGGCCAGTAGTAGAGCTCATAGCGCATGGCGCTGTCCTCCGGGATGATCGATGCTTACCGCGCCGCGCGGCGCCGGTCCGCCCGCGGGCCGTCACGGCGACGCGGGTGCACAAAAGCGTTCGTAGTCGATGTATCCGGGAAACGGACGTCCATCGCCACAATAGGGGCAATCCGGATCGCGCTTCAGTGCAAGTTCCGTGAAACTGCCGTGCAAGGCGTCGTAGGCCAGCAGGCGGCCTACCAGCGGTTCGCCGATGCCCAGCAGCAGCTTGATCGCCTCGGTCGCCTGCAGGACGCCGATCACCCCGGGCAACACGCCCAGCACGCCGGCGTCGGCGCACGACGGCGAATCCTCCGGCGCCGGCGGTTGCGCGAACAGGCAGCGATAGCAGCCCCCGGGCCGCTGCGGCCGCGCCGGCCAGAAGACACTGACCTGGCCCTCGAAGCGATACACCGCGCCGTGGACGTCCGGTATGCCCAGGCGCAGGCAGGCATCGTTCACCAGGTAGCGCGTCGGAAAGTTGTCCGAGCCGTCGACAACGACGTCGTAGCCTGCCAGGACCTGTTCGACGTTCGCGCTCGACAGCCGGGTGTCGTAGCCGACCACCGTCACCGCCGGATTGAGCGCCTCGAGCGTCAACCGCGCCGAGGCTACCTTGGACATGCCGACGCGTGCATCGGTGTGCAGGATCTGGCGCTGCAGATTGCTGCGCTCGACCACGTCATGGTCCACCAGGCCCAGCGTACCCACGCCGGCGGCGGCCAGGTAGCAGGCCGCCGGGGAGCCGAGCCCGCCGGCACCGACGAGCAACACCTTCGCATGCAGCAGCCGGGTCTGGCCGGCATCGCCGATCTCGGGCATCCGCAGGTGCCGGGCGTAGCGCTCGCGCTGCGCCGTGCCGAGCACCGATGCCGTCTCGACCGGCAGGCCCTCGACCTTCCAGCGCGCAAAGCCGCCGGCCATCGAGCAGACCGATCGGTACCCAAGCCGCAGCAGGCTATCGGCGGCAAACAGCGAGCGCACGCCGGTGCCGCACATGGCGACGATGGTGCGCGCCGTGTCGGGGACCGCGTCGTCGATGCGCATTTCCAGGAAGCCGCGGCCTATCGGCAGCGCGCCGGGCACCATTCCCTGGGAGATCTCGTCGGTTTCGCGCACGTCCAGCAGCGCCGCGCCGCGGACCTGCAGTGCGAGCGCCTCGCGGGGCGTGACCTCGCGGATCCGCGTGCGCAGGTCGGCGACGGCATGGTCGCGTACCTTCACGGCCGCCTCCGGGCGCTACCGGCGGTCGTCATGATCGGGCCCGTGGTCCGCACGCCATTGCCGCCGTCATCCGCCGCTCAGTGCCTGGACGATCACGAGTTCGTCGGCGGCGCGCAGCGCCAGCGCCAGGTCGAAGGTCTGCGCCCCGTTGACGAAGAAGCGCATGTGCGGGCGCATCCGCTCCTGCTCGTCGATCATGCGAAAGCGGATGCCCGGAAACTGCCGGTCCAGGTCGGCCAGCACCTCCGCCAGCGACGCGCCCGTTGCCGCGACGCGCCGCCTGCCGGTGTACGACTGCAGCGGTGTGGGAATGAGGACGTTCATCGGGCCGGCGCCTGGCGCCCGCATCAAGCCACCTGGCCCGCCTCGACCGCATAGATTTCCGGCAGGTGCGCAGCCAGGCAGCGCCACTGGCCACCTTCGTCGCGGCTGGACCACAGTTCTCCGCTGGTGGTCCCGAAATACAGCCCGACCGGATCGGCGCCGTCCGCCGCCATTGCCTGGCGCTTGACGGTCCACCACGCGTCGCGCTCGGGCAGTCCGGCCGCGCTGCGTTGCCAGGTCCTGCCGCCGTTGCGGGTACCGTAGACCGCCGGCACGCCACCGATGCTGGTGCGCGGCCAGACCGAGGAGCCATCCATCGGGAATACCCAGGCGACGTCGGCATTGCGCGGATGCACGGTCATCGGAAACCCGATGTCGCCGATGCGCTTGGGCATGTTGCGACCGATGCGCTGCCACGTGTCGGACGGTCGGTCGATGCGGTAGATGCCGCAATGGTTCTGCTGGTACAGGCGGTCCGGATTGCCCGGACACAGGCGCACGCAGTGCGGATCGTGGACCGCGATGTTGGCCGGATCGAAGCCCTCGACGACATCGAGTCCCGCGACCATCGGGCGCCAGCTGCGCCCGCGGTCGCGCGACTCGTGCACGCCGCCCCCCGACATCGCAAAGTACAGGTGTGCCGGATCGCGCGGATCGACCAGGATCGAATGCAGTTTGGGGCCGTCCGGCGTGCCGTCCTGGGACGTGCCCAGCGATGGCGTAAATTGCGGATGCGCGCCCATGTCGAAGGCGGGCTCCCAGCGGACGCCGCCATCGTGCGATCGGAACAGTCCCTGCGGGGAGGTGCCGGCATACCAGACGCCCGGTTCCGAGGCGTGGCCGGGCGTCAGCCAGAAGGTATGGTCGACCACGCGGCCTTTTTCCCCGTCGCGGGCCTTGGGGAAGGCCGGGGGCTGCGCCGCCTCGTGCCAGTGGCGGCCGAGATCGGTCGAGCGGACGATCGTCGGCCCCAGGTGGCCGGTTCGGGTTGCCGCCAGCAGCGTGCGGCCGTCGCGCGGATCGAGCACCAGGTGGTGGATGGTGTGGCCGAGGAAATGCGGTCCGTCGCTGCGCCAGGTCCGCCGCGCAGCGTCACCGTGAAAGAGCCAGGCACCCTTGCGGGTCGCGACCAGCACGACCAGCCTGGCGGCGCGACCCGGGCCGGGTCTTGCTGCCGAACGTCCGCCCGCGCCGCTCGATCGGGCCGCGGAGGCGCGCTTCGCGGGCTGGGTTTTGGTCGCCGCCATCGTCGTCTCCTCGGCCGGTGCCGGCGCATGTTGCCAAATACCGGTCGAATCGGCAATGCCGCGTGAGCACGGTAACCAGCACGCCCGGCGGCCGCGCGTGCTATCGCCGGGCCGCGCCCCGGCTGCCTGCCGCTGTGCACCATGGCGCCAACGGCACGGAGGGCTGGCGGGTGGACATATCGGATACCGATGGAATATGCTGCCCGTCAGGGTGCGGCAGCGCGCCGCCGCGGGCCGGCTGCCCGTCCATCGACGCCACGCGCGGGAGATGCCGGATGATCGAAATGACCGTTGGCCTGCTGCTGTTGCTGACGGCCATCTATTTCATCTCCCGGAAGTAGCGGCGCTGACGGCGTGCCGCGGGTCCGCCGGTCCGCCGGTCCGGCAGAATCGACACGCGGCACGGGAGGTCCGGCATGCTGGTCACCTACTGCGCTGAAACGCAGCGCACTGGCCTGACGCCCCTAAGCGCGCAATTGCACGGCGTTTGGCCAGCAATTCGCCGCAGACCGGGTCGACGCCGGCACTGACGCCGGCTCCCTACGTAGTCCATCAAGAGTCCCCGACAGCACCCTGAAGTCTTCTTCACTAGCGTGTTGGTCATGCGATTGATTCCGCCTGACCGCGGTAAGGCGCTGCAAGAAGAACAAGGAGAGCGACCATGGGTTTGGTGGAACGACTCCCGGCGATGGTCCCGGACAGCGCAGCAGTTGCCGATTCCCGCGCCGGGGCGACGCCCGAAGGCGAATACCTGACCTTCCGCCTGGGCGACGAGGAGTACGGCATCGACATCCTCAAGGTCCAGGAGATCCGCGGCTACGAGCGTCCCACGCGGATCGCCAATGCGCCGGCCTTCATCAAGGGCGTGATCAATCTGCGCGGTGTCATCGTGCCGATCGTCGACCTGCGGATGAAGTTCGATTTGCCGGACGCCGCGCACGACGCGTTGTCCGTGGTCATCGTGTTGAACGTCGCGCAACGCGTCGTCGGCGTGGTGGTCGATTCGGTTAGCGACGTGCTGGAACTGGGCACCGGGCAGATCAAGCCGGCGCCGGAGTTCAGCGCGATCGTGGACGCGAGTTTCATCACCGCGATCGGCAGCGTCCGGCAGGGCGAGCTGGAGCGGATGCTGATCCTCACCGATATCGAAAAACTGCTGTCCGGCACCGACCTCGGCCTGGTGGCACAAGAAGCGCATTGAACGCGCCAGGAGACAGAGCGATGAGTCAATTGAGAATTTCCACCCGCCTGATGGTCCTCATCGGACTGATGGCCGTATTGCTCGTGGGCATCGGCGGCTTCGGACTGTCCGGAATCTCCCAGTCCAATGATGCGCTCCGGTCGATGTACGAAGACCGCACGGTATGTGTCGGTCAGCTCGATGTGGTCGTGCGCCGGCTGCTGGACAATCGCATAGAATTGCTGCGCGCATTGCTGAATCCCACTTCGGAAGCGGTCGCCCGCGGTACCGGCACTGTCGACAAAAATCTCAAGGTGCTGGAGAAGACCTGGGGCAAATATACGGCGACCTACCTTACCGACAAGGAAAAGGTGCTGGCCGAAAAGTGCACCGACGCCCGAAACATCATGGTCAAGGAAGGCATCCTGCCGGCTGTGGCCGCACTGCGCGCCAACGATACGAAGGAAGCGCAGCGGATCCTCGTGGACAAGATGCCGGCACTCTACAAGCCGGTCGGCGATGGCGTCGATGCGCTGATCGAGCTGCAGTTGACCGAAGCCAGGAAGGAGTTCGATGCGGCCACCGCCCGGTAGGGCGTCTTTCGCACTCTAGCTGGCACCGCCATGCTGCTGGGGACGGGATTTGCCATCGCCTTCGGCATCATGCTGGCAAGGACCATCACACGGTCACTGCAGCAGGCGGTGGATGCATCGAACGCAATCGCCGACGGCGACCTCACCCGGACGATCGTCGTCGAGGGCCGCGACGAGATCGCCCAGCTGCTCGCCGCGATGCAGCGCATGCGGGAGCGCCTGGTGCGGGTCGTCTCCGACGTGCGCTTGGGCGTCGATTCGGTCGGCACCGCCAGCGCCCAGATCGCCGCCGGCAACCAGGAGCTGTCGTCGCGCACCGAGGAACAGGCCAGTTCGCTCGAAGAGACCGCCGCGTCCATGGAGGAGCTGACCAGCACGGTCAAGCAGAGTGCCGACAATGCCCGCCAGGCCAACCAGCTGGCGATCGCGGCCAGCGCCGCCGTCGAGCAATCCTCGGGCATCGGCCAGGTGAACGGAGCCGTCAC
>JBBISD010000018.1:0-33656 GCA_037441485.1 Burkholderiales bacterium | reverse complement strand
CCCCTTTCCCGCACGCGAGCGAGGGGAGCATCAGCCGATCACCGTCCGCTACGGGCGTAACGCGGACCGGTGCCCGGCTACCGTGGCATTACTTCAGCTGTGCGCGGATCTCGCCGCTCTTGTTGGCTGCGCTGTGCACGTTGACATACAGCTCGCCGGCCTTGAGCGCCGCCAGCTGAGCGGCATCGAGCGTCGTATCCGGCGGTACCCGGAAGGTATCGCCATCCTTGACCAGCTTGACGATGACCGGGCCGTTCTTGCCCGGGGCGGCCTGGTGGATATGGCCCATCGTGCCGTCGATGCCCTTGGTGGTGACGCTGCCGGACACCTTGCCGTCGTCGGCAATCGAAATCGTGCCCGCGCCGCTGGCCGCGGTGGTCACCGGCGGCACTTCATTGGCGCCGGACAGCGTGACCTTGATGTCGGCGCCCCAGGCGGCGCCGCCGGCCAGCGCGCCCACCAGCAATGCCGCCGTTGCCAGGATGGAAGTCTTGTTCATGCGGTTCTCCTCGGGTGAAAAGGGGCGAGTGTAGGCCGACTTCCCGGGGCATTTACCCCTGCGGTCGTCATGGTTCCGACTTCATCGATTGCGCGGGTGCGCGCCGCACCGGCCGGATCCAACTGCAGGGTGAGCCCCGGCAGGTGCAGCCACGGGCCGGTGCGCGCGATGCTGCCGTCGTCGAGCGGTGCCGCGATCAACGCCTGCGCGGCGGCCGGGTCGAGCCAGGCAGCGGAACGGAAAATTATCCGAAATTAATCGACCGATACACCGGGGTGCTCGTCGCGGAATCGACGCGATTTCGGCGGATCTGCCGCCGGCAGCGAAAAGTAGACTGGAGGCCACTTGATCGGGCGCCCCATCCCTGCCCGCGAAAGGTTCTGGTGTCCTCGGCTTTTCCGTCTCCGCCGCGACCATTGCCATCTGCCTCCCGGTCGACCCGGTTTGGCCCGGTCGCGGGCTTCGTGCTGCTGGCGGCCTACGTGGCCACCGGCAAGCTGTCGCTGCTGCTGGCACTGCCCCCCGGCTACGCATCGGCCATCTTTCCGCCGGCCGGGCTGGCGGTCGGCGCGGCTTTCGTCGCGCGCTCCAGCGCCTTGGGGTGGGTCTTCCTGGGTTCGCTGCTGCTGAACGCCTGGATCGGCCATTCCGCCGCCCATGCCTTTTCCGCAACGGTGATGCTCTCGGCCACGGCGATCGCGGCGGCCTCGACGCTGCAGGCCGGGCTCGGCGCGTGGGGGCTGCGGCGCGTCATCGGATACCCCGCCGGATTCGACAAGGCTGGCGAACTCGTCGGCTTCCTGGTGCTATGCCCCATCATCTGCCTGGTCAGCGCCAGCCTGTCGGTCGGCTACCTGACGGCAAGCGGAACTCTGGCCGCGGCTGATCTGGTCACCAACTGGTTCACCTGGTGGATTGGCGATTCGCTGGGGCTGATCGTCGTCTTTCCGGTTCTGCTGACCATCATCGGCGAACCGCGCAGCCTCTGGCGCGGGCGCCTGACGCTGGTGGCGCTGCCGATGGTCCTGGTCCTGGCGCTGGTGGTGCTGGCCTTCGTCAAGGCGACCGAGCGCGAGTTCGACGAATCCATGCGCGATTTCGACACCCAGTCGCAATCGTTGTATCGCCAGTTCCAGGCGCGCTTCGAGGAGCAGGAACTGCTGCTAGAGGAAATTGCGGCCTTCTTCCCGCAGGTCTCGGGACCGCCCGTCACGCGGGCCGAATTCCACCGCATTGCGGCCAATTCGCTGGTGCACTATCCGATGGTCCTGGCAGTCGAGTGGGCGCCGCGCATCGCCGAGGCGGACCGGGCGCGCTTCGAAGCCGGAGAGCAGCGCGATTTCCCGGGCTTTCGCATTCGCGAGCGCGACGCCGCGCGCCGGCTGGCGGTGGCGCCGCGCCACGACGCCTACTTTCCCCTCCTGTACCTGGAACCCTTCGCGCCCAATGCTGCCGCGCTCGGGTTCGACCTGTATTCGAATGAAAAACGCCGCTCGGCGGTCGACCGCAGCTGGCAATCGCAGCGCCCTGCGGCGACGCCGCCCGTGCACCTGGCGCAGGATGCCGACGGACTCACCGGCATCCTGCTGGTGCTCAAGAGCAATAACGGCGCGCAGGCCCCGGGCGCGCTGCTCACGGCCCTGCGAGTGCGGGACTTCGTCGAGCAGACCCTGCCGGCCGACCACTCCGCCTATCGGTTGTGCCTGGCGGACACGGCCACGCAGGAGGCCTTGTATGGCAATGCGGACTGCAACGGCGGCGGACCGCGGTTTGCCCGCACGCTGACCTTCGGCGGGCGCCAGTACGCGATGGTGACAACGCCCAGCGCGCTGTACCTGGCGCACCACCGCGGCTGGGAAAGCTGGGCGGCGCTGGTGGTCGCGTTGTTCGGCACCGGCGTCCTCGGCGCCTTCCTGCTGCTGGCGGCCGGGGCCCGCAGCCGTCGCGAGCACGAGGAGCGCCTGGCCCTGTCGCTGGTCGGTTCGGACGTGGCGCTGGCCGATTGGGACCTCGTCCACGACCGGCTGGTGTTCGGCGTCGGCTGGACCTCGGCGCTGGGTTACGCGCCCGACCAGCTGCCCCGCAACCCTGCCGAGGCCACCGCGCTGGTGCATCCGGACGACGCACCGCCGTTTCGCGCGCTGCTGGTCTCCCACCTCAAGGGCGCCACCACGATGCTCGAGGCGGAAATCCGCATGCGCCACAGGGACGGACACTGGGTCTGGATGCTGGCGCGCGGCATGGCCGTGGCGCGCGATGACCAGGGGCGCGCGCTGCGCGTGACCGGAACGGCCAAGGATGTCACCGAGAGCAAGGCACTGCAGGAAACCATCTATGACAATGCCGCGCAGATCGCCGATCTGTACGACCGTGCACCCTGTGGCTACCACTCGCTCTCCCCGGAGGGCATCTTCGTGCGCATCAATGCCACCGAGCTCGAATGGCTTGGGCGCCGGCGCGACGACGTCGCGGGCAAGCTGGGCATGACCGACATGCTGACGCCGGAAAGCGCCGTACGCTTCGCCGCGCTGTTCGAGCGCCTAAAGCAGACCGGCACCCTGGAAGGCACGGAATTCGACCTGGCCGGCAGCGGCTGCGAGGTGCGGCGCGTCAGCATCCGGGCAACGGCGATCTACCATCCGGACGGCACGTTCCGCATGAGTCGCGGCGTGATGTACGACGTCACCGAACTCTCCCGGGTGCGCAACGATCTGCAGCGGCTGACGGTCGAGCAGAACGTGATGCTCGACAACGACATGGTTGGCATCGTCAAGCTGCGCAATCGCGAGGCGGTGTGGGCCAACCGCGCGATGCATCGCATTTTCGGCTATGCGCCCGGCGAGCTCATCGGCCTGCCGTCCCGCGTCCTTTATCCCGACGACGACGCCTGCCGCGCGCTGGGCGACGCCGCGTATCCGGTGTTGAGCGCCGGCCGAACCTTCCGCCGCCAGGTGACCATGGTGCGCAAGGACGGCGAGCCGGTCTGGATCGATGTGAGCGGCGTGCAGCTTTCCTGGGAAACCGGCGAGTCGATGTGGACGATGATCGACGTCACCGTTCTCAAGCGCCAGCAGGAGCAGATCGAGCACCTGGCCTTCCACGATCTGCTCACCGACCTTCCCAACCGCCTGCTGCTGGCCGATCGCGTGAGGCAGGCACTGGGCAGCGCCGAGCGCTCGCGCCTGAAGGTCGCCATCTGCTATCTGGACCTGGACGGCTTCAAGCCGGTGAACGATCGGTACGGCCATGAGGCGGGCGATCGTCTGCTGCGCGAACTGGCCGTGCGGCTGCAGGATGGCGTGCGCGCCAATGACACTGTCTGCCGCATCGGTGGCGACGAGTTCGTCCTGGTCATCGTCGAGCTCAAGGACACCAGGGAATTCGAGACCGTGGCCGAGCGGATACTGGCGGCCGTCAACCGCCCTTTCCGCGTCGATGCCGCAACCGAGGTCACGGTGTCGGCCAGCATCGGCGCGGCGTTGTTTCCGGACGACGCCCGCGAGAAGGACGAACTGCTGCGCCTGGCCGACCTGGCGATGTACCGCGCCAAGGCAGCGGGGCGCAATCGGCTGGTACGTCATGGCGGCGGCGCGGCCCGGGAGGTCGCATCCCGATAAGGCGGTTGCCCGAAGTGGCGGGCATCCCCGGCGGTTATGACCGCATTGCGGCGGTTGGCGTAAACGTAATTTATCAGCGAGAAAAACCGGACGTAAAGCCCAAATGCTCAAACCACCGATTCCCCCTGATGAAGCGCAGCGCGTCGCGGCGTTGCGCTCGCTCGATGTGCTGTTTACGTCGGCCGAGGGGCGCTTCGATCGCATTACGCGCCTGGCGTCGCGCCTGCTGGGTGCGCCTATCTCGCTGGTGAGCCTCATCGGCGACGACTGCCAGTGGTTCAAGTCATCCCAGGGCCTGGCCGCCAGCGAAACACCGCGCGACATTTCATTCTGCGGTCACGCCATCCTGGCCGACGCGACGTTCGTCGTCGAGGACACCCTTTGCGATCCGCGCTTTGTGGACAATCCGCTGGTCACCGGGGAACCGCACATCCGGTTCTACGCCGGACATCCGCTGCATTCGGTCGACGGCAGCCGGGTTGGCACCTTGTGCGTCATCGACCGTGAACCCCGCCGGCTGGCGCGCGAGCAACTCGACGTCCTGCGCGACCTTGCGGCGCTGGTCGAGAGTGAATTGCAGCGCTGCCAGCTCAGCGAGACGCACCGCAGCCTGGTTGCCGGCTGGGACGACGCGCAGCGCCGCGCGATGACGGACGCACAGACCCGGGTCTGGAGCCGCCAGGCGGTGCTCGCGTTCCTGGGGCAGGAAATTTCCGGCGCCCCCCGGCACGGCATGGGCGGCATCGTGCTGGTGCGCATGGACGATGCGGCCATCGTGCGCCAGCGCGATGGCGCCGCCGCGGCCGACGCCTTGCTGCGCGAGGTGGCCGAGCGCATCCGCCGGGCCGTGCGTCGGGGTGACGCGGTGGGGCGCTATGACACCGACGAATTCCTGGTCGTGCTGCGCGACGGCGACCTGATGGCGGCGCGCGGCCTGGCCGACGGCATCCGCGATGCCGTCGTCCAGGAGCCCGTGCATCTGCCGGCGGGACTGCTCGACACCAGCGTGCGCATCGGCGCCGCGGCGTTCAGCACGCGCGACGACTGTCCCGACCGCATGGTTGCGGCGGCCCGTGCCGCGCTGGCGGCCTGAGCGCGTGGCCACGGATCAAGAAGGGGGCGACAGGGCAATGGACGGCAGCCGGGCACCCGACGCAGCGCAGGAAGGCGGCGATACCGCCTACCTGCGCGCCGTCGCCGCCTGCGGCGACAGGAAGACGCTGATCGCCTCGCAGCCCATCTACTCGGCCAACGGCGTCAAGCTGCTCGATACCGGCGCGCGCATCGACAGCCGGATCTTCGATCGCCTGTTCCACCACACACTGAACGAACCTATCGACGGCTGCGTCACCAGCGACGAGGCGATCACCGGCGACGCCATGGCCAAGCGGGCGCGCGAACTCGTCGCCCAGTCCACGCTGCTGGCGCATTTCGAATCGGCGCTGGGCGCGCGGGCCGAGCGCCTGTGGGCGGTGCTGGCCGCCAGTTCCCTGCCACCGGCGATCCAGATGCGGCTCACGGTGGTGAGCGAGACCAATGCGGAGCTGTACGAGCACACGCTGCGCGCCACGTTTGCCGCCATGTTCATCGGCGTCCAGGCCGGACTGGCCGATCGCGACCTGGAGATCCTGGCGGTGGCGGCGCTGCTGCACGATATCGGGATGATGCACGTTGACCCGGAGCAGATGGCCAAGGGCAAGCCGCTCGATGCGGCCGGCCGGCGCACGCTGTACGCGCATCCGCTCACCGCCGAGATGATCATCCGCCGGGAGCCCGGCCTCAGCCCGATGGTGGCGGCCGCCGTGGCCCAGCACCACGAACGCCTGGACGGCACCGGGTATCCGCGCGGTCTCAAGGACGAGGCGATCTGCAAGCACGCCCGCATCCTGATGCTGGTCGAGGTGCTGGCTGCAGTGATCGAGGGTGGCCGCGAGAGCTGCGACCTGCAGCTTTCGATGATCCTGCGCCTGAACCAGGGCAGCTTCGACCGGCAATTTTCCGAAGTGATCCTCCAGGCATTGCCCCAGGTGGCGCTGCCGCAAGGCACGGTGCGCTTTAACCGGGAGGAGTACGAGCGGGTGATGTCGCTCTTCGATTACTGGGCGCTGCTGTGCACGGGCGCGCGGTTCGCACCCGACAGCGCCGAGGGCGCGCTCGACGAGCGCATCGGCCGCCTCAAGAAATGGCTGGCCGAAACCGGCATCGGCAGCGGCCGCTCCAGCGCGGCCGTCGCGGCCGGCGAGGAGACCGCCAGCGTCGGCATGGAACTGCAGGCCATCGCCCGCGAACTGCTCTGGCACCTGCGGCAGATCGCCATGGGTGTGGTGCAGCGCTGGCCGGATCTGGCAAAGGCCGCCGGCCCGGACGCCTCGCCCGCGGCGCGGTGGGTGGCAGCGGCCATGGCCGGAAGCTGGGACGATCGCTCCGCCGATGCCAATGCCGGTACGAGCGCCGCGCTGTAGTCGTCGGTACCATTAAGACAACCAAAGCGGCGCGCGCGCCACTGAATTCATTGCATATTGCAATGAATTTGCCGCATAAATTCGGAAAATGAGGGTAATCCGGGGTGTCGTTCCGGGCCTCTTGTGGCGCGTTGAGGCGTAAATTCAGCGTCACGGCGGCTATCGTGGGGTGCAGAGTGTTGCGTCCCGGCGTGCTGGACGATTTGCACACACAAGGTGACGTCGATGTCTTGGGCAGCCAAGGCGCTAGCGCTGGCATTGCTTGTCCTTGCTCCGGATCTTGCCCCGGTAGCCGTCGCGGGCGAGGCGGAGCCGTTCGTCCTGGCCGTCCACCCCTACCTGCCGGCGGCGGAGATTACCCGACGCTTCGGGCCCCTGGCCAATGAGATTGCCGCCGCGATCAAGCGCCCGGTGGTCGTGCGGGTCGGCCGCAACTACGAAGAACACGTCAGCGCCATTGGCACCGACAGCGTCGAACTGGCCTACCTGGGCCCGGCTTCTTACGTCAACCTGGTGGCGCGCTACGGCGCCAAGCCGATCCTCGGCCGGCAGGTGGTCAACGGCGACCCGCTCCTGCACGGCGAAATCGTCGTGCGCCAGGACAGTCCACTGCATTCCCTGCAGGATCTCAGGGGCCGGCGCTTCGCGTTCAGCGATGTGCAATCCACCGCTGGCCATATCGTCCCCAGCAAGATGATGCAGGCGGCGGGTGTCCCGGAAAGCGCGCTGGCCGCGGCAGCGTTCCTCGGTTCGCACCGTGATGTCGCCATCGCGGTGCTCGCCGGCGACTTCGACGCTGGCGCCGTCAAGAAGGAAGTGTTCGAGGAATATGCACCGAAGGGGCTGCGTTCCCTGGCGCACCTGACGGCGGTTCCCGACCATGTCTTCGTGGCCAGCCGCACGCTCACCCCCGACATGGTCGAGGCGCTGCGCCGTGTCCTGCTGGACCTTCCCAGGACGCCGCGCGGCATGATGATCCTGCGCGGCATCCACCCGGGTATGACCGATATCGTGCCCGCCCGCGACAGCGATTACGACGGCCTGCGCAGGATCATGCGCGCCGGGTCTGCCCGTGCACGCTGACATTCCTTGAACTCCAGGAACCGACTCGCGCGCCGGGCGTGGCCGATACTGGCCACGGCGCTGGCGCTGGTGGGCCTGCTGCTGGCACTGGCGCTGCTGCGCAGCTTCGCCGCCGACTTCGCGCTGGCGCGCCAGCGCGCCGACCAGCAGCTGCAGCTGATCGGCGCGATCGTCGCCAACCAGCTGCAGGGCGACCGCTACCAGGACATCCAGCCGCAACTCGAGCACCTGGGGCTCTCGGACCGCAGCATCGCCAGCGTCCGGCTGACGGCGGTCAACGGCTTCGTCATCGGCGACTACCAGCGTCCGCGCGCCGCCGACCATACCGTGGCGCTCGACATGCCGATCGCCTACTCGTACCACCGCGCCGCGGTGCTGCGGCTGGAAATGGATCTGGATGCGGTCTACGCCGGCCAGACCCTGCTAGCCGCCGAACTCGGCGCGATCTACCTGGTCGTGTGTGCGCTGCTGGCCGTGGTCACGCACATTGCCCTGAAGCGGATCCGCGAAGCCTTCCAGCTGCAGGTCGCGCTGCAGCTGGTACGCGACACCAACCGTACGCTGACCGTGCTCAGCAACTGCAACCAGGCGCTGGTGCGCGCCGCCAGCGAGCGCGAACTGATGGACGACATGTGCCGCATCCTGGTCGAGGAGGGCGGCTACACGCTGGCGTGGATCGGCGTCGTCGATGCCGATCCGCCGCGCACCGTCCGCCCGACCGCCGCGCATGGCCACACCGCCTACCTCGACGACCTGCACATCGCCCTGGACGACCCGGTACTCGGGTCGGGACCGACCGGCAACGCGATCCGTTCGGGCGTGCCGGTCATCATCCGTGACATCCTGGTCGATGCCGAGGTCACGCCCTGGCGCGCCGCCGCCCGGCGCTTCGATTTTCGCAGCTCCATCGCGTTGCCGCTGGGAAATTCCGTGCCGGCAGCCGGTGCGCTGATGATCTATGCGAACGTGCCACTGCGCTTTCACGAGGACGAGGTGCGCCTGCTCGTGGAACTGGCCAGCGACCTGAGCTACGGCATCCAGTCGCTGCGCAGCGAAGCGCGGCGCCAGCAGGCCGAGCGGCAGGTCGAGCAGCAGGGGCGGCGCTTCCGTGCCCTGGTGGAAAACAGCGCCGATGGGGTGGTGCTCGCGGCCCGCGACGGCACCTTGACGTTCGCCGGACCGTCGATCACCGTCGTGCTGGGCTACGTTCCGGCCGAACTCGAGGGGCGCAGCGCCTTCGAATTCATCCACCCCGAGGACGCGCCGCAGGTCATGGCGGCCCTCGAGGAATGCGCGGCCGTGTCGCGCGCGGTGGTGCAGGCGCGCGCCCGGGTTCGCAACCGCGCCGGAGCGTGGCGCTGGATGGAAGGCAACTTCACCAATCTGCTCGACGACCCGGATGTTGCCGGCATGGTGATCAATTTTCGTGACATCACCGAGCACCTGGACCTGGAACGCGGGCAGCGCGAGAGCATCGAGCGCTTCGACCAGATCGCCGAGAACGTCAGCGAGGCCTTCTGGGTGAGCGATCCCGACGGCACCAACGTGGTCTACGCCAGCCCCGCCTATGAACGGATCTGGAAGCGCCCGGTTGCCGACCTGCTGCACGACGGGCGCCAGTGGATCGACGCCATCCATCCGGAGGACCGCGAACGCATCCTGCGTGCCGTGCACGACAAGATGGCCCGGGGCCAGTTCGACGAGGAATACCGCGTCGTCCACCCGGACGGCAATATTCGCTGGGTGCGCGACCGGGGCTTTCCGGTGCGCAATGCCGACGGCGAGATCTACCGTATCGTCGGCACAGCCGAGGACATCACTGACCGCAAGGCCGCCGCGCTGCACATCCAGCACCTGAACCGCATCTACGCCCTGTTGAGCGGCATCAACGCCCTGATCGTACGGGTGCGCGACCGCGACGAGCTGTTCCGCCAAGCCTGTCATCTGGCCATCGATGCCGGTCAGTTCCGGGTCGCCTGGATCGGCATGCTCGACGCCGCGGGCCGGGTCGTGTCGCCCGCTGCCTGGAGCAGCGACGCCGACGACGGGCTCGACGGCGTGCTGCTGGGATCGGGCGACGGCCCGCACGGCGAACCCGGGCTGGTCCACAGCGCCATCGCCGAACGCAGCATGCTGGTGTCCAACGACGTACGGAACGATCCCTACGTGCACTACGACGACGCCATGGCGGCACGCGGCGTGCGTTCGCTGGCCGTGATGCCGCTGGTCATCGACCATGTGGCGGTCGGCGTTTTCGTGCTCTTTTCCGGCGACGTAGGCTTCTTCAACAGCGCCGAGATCCGGCTGCTGACCGAACTCTCCGGCGACATCGCCTTTGCGCTGGAGCACATCGGCAAGTCCGAGCGGGTGCACTACCTTGCGTATTACGACGAGCTCACCGGCCTGCCCAACCGCGCGCTCTTCAACGAGCGGCTGCACCAGCGCCTGGTTGCCGCGGCCCCGGCGCGCGATCCGGTCGGCGTCGTCATGCTCGACGTGGACCGGTTCCGCGCCGTGAACGAGTCGCTGGGACGCACGGCCGGGGACGAACTCATCCGCCAGATCGCGCGGCGCCTCGAGCAGTTCGTGGTCGACCCGACGCGCGTGGCGCGGGTGGCCTCCAACCAGTTCGCCGTTGTGGTGCCGGCGCCCGGCGGCGAGAGCGAGCTGGCCCACTATGTGCGGGAGATGGCCAAGGCCTGCCTGGACGCGCCGTTCCTGCTGGAGGCCGACGTGCAGCTGCGCATCGCGATGAAGTTCGGCATCGCGCTGTCGCCCTCCGACGGCAGCGATGCCGAGGTGCTGCAGCGCAATGCCGAGGCGGCCCTGCGCAAGGCCAAGGGATCGGGCGAGCGCTTCCTGTTCTATGCGCCGCACATGAACGAAAAGGTCGCCGAGAAGCTGTCTCTGGAGAGCCGGCTGCAGGCGGCGCTGGAAAACGACGAATTCGTGCTGCACTACCAGCCCAAGATCGACGTGCAATCAGGCGCCGTCCAGGGCGTCGAGGCGCTGCTGCGCTGGCAGAGCCCCGACCTGGGCCTGGTGCAGCCGATGCAGTTCATCCCCATCCTGGAGGAGACCGGGTTGATCCTGGACGTCGGCGCCTGGGTGATGCGCCGCGCCGTTCTCGATCACCGGGCCTGGGTCGAGGCGGGGCTCGACGCGCCGCGCATTGCCGTCAACGTCTCGGCGATCCAGCTGCACCGGGGGGACTTCGTGCAGACGCTGCGCGACGCGATGGCCGAAAATCCGCAGTTCCCGGGACTGGACATCGAGATCACCGAAAGCCTGCTGATGGAGGACATCGAGGAGAACGTCAGGAAGCTGCAGGCGGTGCGCGACATGGGAATCCGCATTGCGGTGGACGATTTCGGCACGGGCTATTCGTCCTTCCGCTACCTCGCCGAGGTCCCGGCACATACGCTGAAGATCGACCGCTCGTTCGTCATCACGATGCTCGAGGATCCCAAGGTCATGTCCCTGGTGTCCATCATGATCACGACCGCCCATTCGCTGCAGCTCGACGTCGTGGCCGAAGGCGTCGACCAGGAGGAGCAGGCCCGCGCGCTGGCGCGCCTGGGCTGCGACCAGATCCAGGGCTACCTGATCAGCCGGCCGGTGCCGGAGAAGCGGCTGCTCGAGTTCCTCCAGCAGCAGGGCGGGGCGCCGCTGGGCTTTTCGGGCTCCGGGACGGGCTAGAACCGGTAGGACGCGTCGATGCCGATGGTCAGCGGCTGGTTGGTGGCCACGCGATTGAAGGCGGCGTTGGCCAGCGTCAGCTGCACGGTGTTTTCCAGCGAGGCCCGCTTGTCGAACACGTTGTTGGCGAACAAGGTGGCGCTCCAGCCGGCGTCGGCGGCGATCCCCACGCGGATATTGGTAAGGTCGTAGCCCGGCAGCGGCGTCTGGGTATTGGGAAAGCCGCCCGGGAAGGTAAGGTCGACCCGCGTGCCCGTGTAGACGTTTTCGGCCCGCGCCACCAGTTCGTAGCGCTCGGTCAGCGGCGTGTGGTAGCTGAGGTTCACGCTGGCCGTGAAGGGCGGCACGTCGGGCAGGCGGTCGCCGGCCTTGAAGCCGTGCGCGGTTTCGGCCAGTTGCGCGTGCGTGAAGCCGGCGCTGGCGGCGGCAACCAGGTTGCGCCCCAGCGCCGCCCGCAGCTCGACCTCGCCGCCGTATATGTGCGCCGAGTTGGCGTTGTCGAACATCGGGTAGTTGCACGGCAGCTCCTCGAGCTGGATGTCCTTCCAGTTCTCGAAGAAGACGCTGGTGTTCAGGTGCACGCTGCCGTTGAGGAATCGGGCCTTCTCGCCCACCTCATAGCTCCACAGCGAATCGGCCTTGTAGCTGGCAGGCGGAACGCCGCTGGCGTAGCCCAGTTGGACGAGCTGGTTCTGGATGCAGGCGATGGCCGGCAGCGGCTGGTTGCCGCCGCCCGGGCGAAAGCCCCTGGCCGCTGTCGCGTAGAACATCACGTCGCGGTCGGCGTCGAAGGACAGGCTGACCTTGGGATTGAGTCCGCCATTGGACTGCACCACGTGCGTGACGGTCGGGACATTGGTCCCCAGCGGCGAACCGAAGCCCGAAAAACGCATGTCCAGCATATTGCGGTAGGAATACCAGCGCAGGCCCCCGGTCAGCTTGAGTCTTTCGGTGATCGCGTAGGTCGCTTCGCCGAACAGCGCCGACTGCCGGATATTGGTGGGTTCGTCCAGCGTCCAGACGTTGGCGATCGGGGATCCGAATGCCACCGGATTGGGAAAGTCGGTGAACAACTGCCAGTTCGAGTGGAAATCGCTGAAGAACACGCCCGTCACCCACTGCAACGGCCCGTCGCCGGTGGACGCGGCGCGCAGTTCCTGGCTGAACTGGTCGGACGGATCGAGCTCGTAGCCGTGGATGGGGCCGGTGCCACTGGCGCCGTAGAAGCCGCTGGGCGTGGCGTAGGCGACATTGAAGCCGTCGAGCGGGTTCTGGAAATTCTCGCTGCCGTCCTGTACCTGGGTGGACAGCCGGTGCCAACGGGACGTGACCGACGTGACATCGACGCGATCGAACCGGTAATTGACCGTCAGGTTGCTGACGGTGATCGTGTCGGCATAGGGCTCGGCGATGGAAAACGGCTGGTAGTGCGCCTGGGTGCCCGGATCGCTGTCGAACGCGCTGGGGCCTTCCTGGGTAGTGCGCTGGTAGAACACATAGGGCGTGACCGTCAGCCGGTCCGTGGGCTTCCACGTCAGGGCCACGCGCGCGCCCTTGAGCGTTTCGGCATTGCTGCCCTTGTGATCCTCGATCACCGGGGCCGCCGCCACGTTGCCGCGGGTGAGGCCGCCGTTGCCCGGCTCCGGAAAATTGGCCGCCACGATGCGGTCGATCCAGCCGCTGGTCGAGGCCTGCGATGCCACCAGGCGCAGCGCCAGTTCATCCTTGATCAGCGGCACGTTGAGCATCACGTTCTCGTCGTGATTGAAGCCGCCGCTGCTGGTGCCCGAAAGGATCGCCTGGGCGCTGCCCTCGAATGCCGCGGTATCGGGCGCGTTCGTGATCAGCCGCACCGTGCCGCCCATCGAGCCCGAGCCATACAGCGTGCCCTGGGGCCCCCGCAGCACCTCGACCCGGTTGAGGTCGTACAGCGACGGGTCGATGACGACCTTGCCGTTCTGCGCCTGCGCCGGCGCCGTCAGCGGAACATCGTCCAGGTAGAAGCCCACGGTCGGCGAATTGCCTCCGCCCGAGGTCATGCCGCGCATCTCGAACTCGGTCTGCCCGGGCCCGTTGGTCTTCATCGACATGCCGGGCGTGGCCGCCGCCAGCGTGCGAAAGTCGGCGATGCCCCGGTCCTGCAGGTCCTCGCCACTCACTGCCGTGATGCTGATCGGGGTCTTGTCCGCCGTGGACGTGCGCTTCTGCGCCGTCACCACGATTTCCGGCAGGGCCTGCTCGTCCGCCTGCTGCGCCCGGGCGCCGCCGGCCGCCGTGCAGCCAAGCGCCACGCCGATGAACGCCTGCCATGCCGTCATGCGTCGATGCTGCCTCATGCTCGGAACATTCCCCCGCATTGGTATGGTTTTGGTCTATGGCGGCGCGGCACGTTGCCGCCGCGCCGCCAGGACCGCTGGTTGGCGCAGGGGGAAGATACGCGCAATCGCCGCGGCCACCAATGTTGTCGAGGCCCCAGGCGCGTGGGTTCACGCTGGCTGCAACAGCGCGGGAGAGCGCCGGGGTGAGGGCGGTCCGGTCAGTCGCCCCGCACCCCCCGCACCTTGAGCGCCGCGCGCACGCCGGCACCATAGGCGGGATCGGCCCGGTCGAAGTGTCCCAGCTGGCGCTGGCGGATCTCGGCGGGCACCTGGCTCAGTGGTCCGGCCAGGTTGGCAAACAGTTTTTGCTGCTCGTCGGCCGCCAGCAGGCGGAACAGGTTGCCGGCCTGCGTGTAGTCGTCTTCACGGCCGCGTCCGTCGTGGCGGCCGGCGACGCCCTGCAGCGCCCAGCCCGCGTCGCCGTGGCCGAACCCGCTGCTGCCGGTGCCGTGGGCCGCGACGGCCTCGTAGTTGGCGGCGGCGTCGCCGTTGTGCAGCGCCATCTGGCCGTCGCGCTGCTGGTGGTGCAACGGGCAGCGCGGACGGTTCACCGGCAGTTGCTGGTGGTTCGTCCCGACGCGGTACAACTGCGCGTCGTGATAGCCGAACAGCCTGCCCTGCAGCATCTTGTCGGGGCTGTAGCCCATGCCCGGGACGATGTTGGCGGGCGAAAAGGCCGCCTGCTCGACGTCGGCGTGGTAGTTGGCCGGGTTGCGATTGAGCTCCAGTATGCCGACCGGGTGGGGTGGGAAATCGGCATGCGGCCAGACCTTGGTCAGGTCGAACGGATTCCAGCCGGTGCGCTTTTCCCAGGCGGCCAGTTCGGCCTCGGTGGCGAGCTGCACGCGCAGTTCCCAGCGCGGGAAGTCGCCGCGGGCGATGGCATGAAAAAGATCGCGTTGGGCATAGTCCGGGTCCTCGCCGGCCAGGCGCACCGCCTCGGCGGCGTCGAGGTTGCGGATGCCCTGCTGCGTGCGCAGGTGCCACTTGACGAAGACGCGATCGCCGGCGGCATTGATCAGGCTGAACGTATGGCTGCCGAACCCGTCCATGTGGCGATAGCCGTCCGGCGTTCCGCGGCTGGAGAAGAGCATCGTCACCTGGTGCAGCGATTCGGGCGCCTTGCTCCAGAAGTCGAACATCATCGTGGCCGATTTCAGGTTGGTCTGCGGGTCGCGTTTTTGCGTGTGCACGAAGTCGGGAAACTTGATCGGATCCTTGATGAAGAACATCGGCGTGTTGTTGCCGACGAGATCCCAGTTGCCATCCTGCGCATAGAAGCGGATCGCAAAGCCGCGCGGATCCCGTTCGGTGTCGGCCGACCCCTTTTCGCCGCCGACGGTGGAAAAGCGCACGAAGGTCTCGGTCTTCTTGCCAACCGCCCCGAAGAGCCGCGCCGTGGTGTGGCGCGTAATGTCGTGGGTCACGGTGAACGTGCCGAAGGCGCCCGATCCCTTGGCGTGCACGACGCGTTCGGGGATGCGTTCGCGATTGAAGTGCTGCAGCTTCTCGATCAGATGGAAGTCCTGCAGCAGGATCGGACCGCGCGGGCCGGCGGTGAGGGAGTTCTGGTTGTCGGCGACCGGAATGCCGGAGGCGGTGGTCAGGGTGGACATGCTGGTTTCCTCTCGTTTCGCTGGGGACAGGGGGCTTCCGCGTTGCCCGTGCCGTCCGTCGTGCCGGCGGCAAGGGTGCTGCACAGGCACGCACGGTAGGCCGGCAGCCGCCGCAGGGACAACGGAAAATATGACGCATGCTGATCGAAAAAATCGATGACGCGGCCGCACCTCGGCGGGCCATCGCGGCGTGCCGCCGGCAGCCCGCATCGTGCGTCGCCACGGACGCGCCGGCGATCCACGAATCGGCCAGGCGGCCCGGCCGATGCCCTTAGGTATGCTGCGGGAATTGGGCAAAACGGGCGGCGGGTCCGACACCCGCGCGCCGTCTGCGGTCATTCGGGGAACGCGTGGCAGAACTGGCGGTCGTCGTGGGAGTGGTGCTCGGTGCGGTGCTGCTGCGCGCGGTGCCCCGCACGTTCACCTCGGCCGGACAGCGGGTGGTGGCCAGCGTTCTCGTGCTGGCGCAACCGCTGGCGGCGTTTCTCGCGCAGCGCATGCGGGCGCCGTGGTACGCCGCAATCGCCTGGGCCCTGGTGGGGTTCTTCTTCGTCACTGCACCGATACTTTTCAAGCGCGCCGGCGAAGACCTGGACCGCCATACCGATGCCGTCGCTGCGGGCACGCGGCCGCCGTCGCGGCTGCGCCTGGCCGGCATGGCGCTTTTCCCGCTCGCGATCATCGTTGCCGGCGCCGTGATGCTGCTGGTCGTCGACCTGCTCGTCACGCGGGCGCTGCCCGGAGCATCCACCCCATGAGTTCCGTCACGCGCGACGCCGGCACCGGCAGTGCGGCCAGGGGCCTGTCGCATGCGCTGCGCCCGCGCCACGTCGCGATGATCTCCTTTGGCGGCATCATCGGCGCCGGGTTTTTCGTCGGCGCCAGCAGCGCGATCGCAAAGGCGGGGCCGGGTGTCATGCTGACGTACGGCGCCTGCGGACTGCTCATCTTCCTCATCATGCGCATGCTCGGCGAAATGGCGATGGCCCGGCCCGGACAAGGGTCCTTCGTCGAGTACTCGGCGCTGGCGCTGGGGCGCTGGGCCGGCTTCGTCACCGGCTGGCTGTACTGGTACTTCTGGGTCTTCACCGTCGGCGCCGAGACGGTGGCGGGCGCCAAGCTGATCCGCGCCGCCGGCCTCGACGCCCCGGTGTGGGCGATCGGCTTCGTCCTGGTCACCCTGATGACGGTCACCAACCTGCTGTCGGTGCGCGCCTATGGCGAACTCGAATTCTGGTTCGCGGTGATCAAGGTAACGGCGATCGCCGCCTTCATCGCCGTGGGTGCCGGTTTCATCGTCTTCTTCCATCCGGGGGCGGCGCTGCCCACCCTGCTCGGGCATGGCGGATGGCTGCCGCTGGGCGCCGGCGGGCTATTGGTGGCGGTCCCGGTGGTGATCTTCTCGATGATGGGCAGCGAAGTCGCGGCCATCGCCGCGGCCGAATCGGCCGATCCGGCGCTCAACGTGGCGCGTGCGGCCCGCACCGTGGCGCTGCGCATCCTGGTCTTCTATGTCGCGAGCATCGCGGTGATCGTGACGGTGCTGCCATGGGACACGCTGGCACCTGGCTTGTCGCCGTTCACACCGGTACTGGACCGCATCGGCATACCGGGCAGCAGCGCGCTGATGTCGATGGTCATCATCACCGCGGTGCTGTCCTGCCTGAACTCGGGCCTGTACATCACGTCGCGCATGCTGCACGAACTGGGCCGCAGCGGTGACGCGCCGCCCTTGCTTGCGGGCATCGCCCGCAACCGGGTGCCGATGGCTGGCCTGCTGATCGGCTGCGCCGCCGGCGTGGCGGCCGCGCTGGCGCAGCTCTACCTGCGCGAGGACGTCTTCACGCTGCTGGCAAGCACGTCCGGAGACATCATCCTGTTCATCTACATGATCATTGCGCTGGCCCAGATCCGCCAGCGCCGCCGCCTGCAGGAGCAGGGCGTCGTCCTGAAGTTTCGCATGTGGCTCTTTCCCTGGCTCAGCTATGCGGTGATCGCCGGCATCGCCGGCGTGCTGGTGCTGCTGGCCTTCATTCCGGAGCAGCAGAGCACGCTGGCATTGAGCGCATTGACGGTCGTGGTCGTGTTCGGCGCGCTGCAGCTGCGCAATCGCCGCGCCGCGCGGCTGGCCGCAGAGCGCTGACGCGCCGTTGCGCGCGGCCCAGGCGTGCCTCTGCCCCCTGCGGGAGCGCGGCCGGGCGTGCGGGCTGCTAGACCAGGGCCGGACCGGCATATCCGGTCAGCTCGAGGTAGCCGCGGCCGGCCGGCCGGCCGCCCTCGAGCAGCCCGCACGCGCCCTCCCAGTAGATCGTGCCGCTGCCGGCGCGGGCGTCGAACTCCTGGTCGTCGAAATTGGGCTCGATGGCGAAGCACCGCCCGCCGACGATCAGCACCTGTTCGATCGGGTAGCTGGCGCGGCTGCGCGGCGACGTCCAGAGGCGCCGCGCAAAGCCCTGCACCTGGGCGCCGGTGTACACCCGCACGGCGCCGCCGGCCGCGCGCAGCGCCGCATAGGCGTACCCAACGGTGTCGCCCGACGCCACCCGGGGGCGGATGCGAAAGAAGGTCAGCGAGCCGCCGTCGTCCAGGTTGAATCCGCCCCAGTCCCAGCCGCCCGCCGTGGCCGGCAGCAGGCCGCTGGACCATTCGTGGTCGAGCCAGCCGCGTCCACGGCGCGGCGGCGCGGCGTCCGCGCCGGCGGGCACGCCATCGCCGGCGACGGCGACGGTGGCGTGCAGGTCCAGCTGCGGTTCGGAGTAGTAATGGCTGGCGGCCTCGGTCCCGGGCGCCAGGCCCGGCGCCTGCTTGCGCGAATATCCGCGCTCGCCCTGGAGCATCAGCGCCTGGGTGGGGCGCGCCTCGATCGACAGGGAAAATGCCGCCGCGGTCACCATCGCGCGGTAGCTGCCCGTCGCCGGATCGCGCTGCAGGCGCCAGTCGTCGACGTGCACCCGCGTATCGCCCTCGTCGGCCGCGGCGCGACCGAAGCCGGTGCGCGCCATGCGCTCGTCGAATAGCAGGCTGCCGCGGCGCGGATCGGCGATGGCGGCATGCGCCAGGATCAGCTGGTGCGCGGCGAACGCGCTGGGGTTTTCCGGCGCGATCGGCGGACGCAGGCGAAAGAAGGTGACCTGGATGCCGAGTTCGGGCAGGCGGCCGGCATCGGGCGGATCGAGCTGCCCGGTGAGATACCACCACTCGATGCGGTGTTGCGGATGCGCACCGAAATCGCCCGGAAACGCCAACGGCTGCGGCAACACCGGCGCATAGGAAAAGGCCGCAGCCGTCGTTCCGGCGCCACGGCTGGCCGGTACCAGCGTGCCGGCAGCGGCAGCCAGCAACAGGCGGCGGCGCGGGTGCATCACCAGTCGTCCTTGACGGCACGCACGGCGTCAACCGACAGCACGCGCCGCCCGGCCACCGCTGAGCTCAGGCCCGCGGCCAGCAGCAGCGCGCCGGAAAGCAGTGCCAGCCGCGCCGCGGGCACGTGCAGGTCCATGGTCCAGTGGAACGATTGCGGGTTGACCACGGCCACCAGGATCCAGGCAGTGGCCAGGCCTGCCACCAGTCCCAGCAGCACCGCCAGCAGGGTGACCAGCACCGACTCGCCCGCCAGCAGCGCCAGTACCTGGGCGCGGCTCACGCCCAGGTGGCGCAGCATGCCGAACTCGCGGGTGCGTGCCACCGCCTGGGCCGAGAAGGTGGTGGCCAGTCCGAGCAGGCCGATGGCGATCGCCGCCCATTCGAGCAGGTAGGTGACCTGGAAACTGCGGTCGAAAAGCCGCAGGCTGATCGCGCGGATCTCGCCAGGCCGCGCGAACTGCACGGCCGGCGCCTCCAGGCCCGCCAGCAGGCGCTGCTGGACCTGCGCGGCATCGGCGCCCGGGCGCAGCCACAGCGCGGCATCGGTACGCGCCGTGTCGCCAGTGAGGCGCTCGTAGTCGGCCGTATCGATGGCGATGCTGCCGCCCTGGCGCGCATAGTCGCGCCACACGCCGGCCACGGTCGCCACCAGCGTCACATTTCCCAGCGCCAGCGTCAGCGCGCTGCCGGGACGTGCGCCGTACAGGTCGACCATCGCCTCGGACACCCAGACCGGCGTGGCGCCTGCGGGCACGGACAGCGCGTCGCCGATGAGCGGCAGGCGCTGTTGCGGGCGGCCGCGGTCGATGCTGCGCGCCGTCAGCGCTACCGGCGCGCGTGCCGGATCCAGCGGCAGCAGCAGGGTGCGCGCGAATTCGGCGCGCGCAATGTCCGGATCGGCTCGCAGCCATTGCAGGTCGTGCGCGGAGAACCGGCCGGTCGCACCCGCCGGGGCGGCGCGCGCGTACAGGTCGGCCGACAGCAACGTCGAAAGCCAGGCATCGAAGGAGTTGCGAAAGCTGTCTACCATCGTGGCCATCGCCACCATCAGCGCAAAACTGGCAACGATGCCGGCGGCGCCCACGGCGGCAAAGCGCGGCAGGCGCGCCAGGCGCGTGGCGGCCAGCCATGCCCACGCCTGGCCCGTGGCCCAGGTGCTGGCGGCCACCCAGCGCGCCAGCGGGTCAAACAGCCGCGGTGCCAGCAGCGGCTTGAGCGCGATCGTGGCTACCAGCAGCAGGCCGATCGCCGCATAGGCGCCCACCGGTATGCCCAGCAGGGGCGGACACAGGAGCAGCAGGGCGGCCAGGCCGATGCCGCCCAGGGCGGCCCCGGCGCGCGCGCGTTGCGGCCCGGGTGCCGGATCGACACCGGCCTTGAGCGCCGGTGCCGGCGGTTGCCGCGCGGCTTCGCGCGCCGGCAGCCAGGCGCCGGCGACTGCCGCGGCCAGCCCGAGCACGCAGAACAACGCCGCGCCCCGCGGCTCCAGGTCCAGTGCCGGCTGCAGCCCCGCGAAATATCCGCCGCCCAGATCGCCCCCGAGCGTGCGCAGTGCCAGCGCCGCCAGTGCGGCGCCGAAGGCCAGTCCGAGGAGCGCGCCCAGCAGCCCGAAGCCCAGCGACTCCAGGACGAGCAGCCGCACGACGGTGGCCCGGCTCGCACCCAGCATCCTCAGCAGGGCCAGTTGCGGCCGGCGCACGACGATCGCCTGCGATTGCAGCGAGAAGATGAGAAAGGCGCCGGTGAACAATGCCACCATGGCGAGCACGTCCAGATTGACCCGGTAGGCGCGCGACAGGCCCTGTTGCCGGTCCAGCGCGTCCCGGTGGCGCTCCACATGCAGGTATGGCGGCAGGTGCCATGCGGCGATCGTTGCCGCGGACGCGGCACCGGGGCGCAGTTTCACGGCGATGCGCGTGAGCTGCCCCAGGCGCTCGAGGCGCCACTGGGCGAATCCGATATCCATGCTGGCAACCGCCCCGTGCGCCGCCGGCAGCGTGCCGGCAATCGGCAGCGCCACGCGCCGCTCGCCGACGACGACCCGCAAGGATTGCCCGGGCGCAAGCTGCCACTGCGCCAGTGCTGCCGGCGAGAGGTACAGGCCGTCGCCCAGCAGCGCGCGGCGATCGCCGGACCCGCCTGCGGCAGGCACGCCGACCAGGTCCGGCTCGAGCGCCGCGCTGCGCAGCGCGTCGAGCCCGACGATGCGCAGTGCCGGCGGCCGGGCCGCACCCGTGGCAGCACCCGTGCGCTGCGCCGGCGCCGGTGCATCGAGCGTAACGTCGGTCTCCAGCAGCGGAGCGGCCAGCGCAACGGCGGGATCGCCGGCGATGCGCGCGTACCAGGCTTCATCGAAGCCGCCGGACGGTCCGACGATGGCGAGGTCGGCCGCTCCGGAGAGACTGCCTTCAGCGGCGGAGAATTCGGCCAGCGCCGACGCGTTGATCAGGTGCACGGCGTAGCCCAGCGCCACCCCGGCGGCGATGGCGGCCACCTGGATGACGGCCCGCCCCGGCCGCAACCGCGCCGGGCGCCCCGCAAAATGCCGCAGCAGCCACGGCAGTGCCGCGCCGCGCCGCGCTGCCGTTGCCGGGTCCGCCGGCCTCAGTCCCATTGCCGGGGTCCGTTCACGGCGCTGCCGCGGCGCTGTGGGGCGGTACCAGGCGCCCGTGCTCCAGGCGCAGCACGCGGTCGGCCGCCGCGGCCGCGCGCTCCGAATGGGTGACGAGCATGACCGCGGCATTGCCGGCGCGGGCGGTGGCGATGAGCAGATCCAGTACCGATTGCGCCGTGTCGGGATCGAGGTTGCCGGTGGGTTCGTCGGCCAGCACCAGTGCCGGCCGATGCACCAGTGCGCGGGCGATGGCCACGCGCTGCAGTTCGCCTCCGGAAAGTTCCCGCGGCAGCGCGCCCGCGCGCGTCCCGATGCCCATCGCGTCGAGAACCTGCGAGGCGCGCACCCGGCGCTCCCGGGCCGGCGCGCCCAGCAGCACCAGCGGCAGCTCGACGTTCTCGCCCGCGTTCAGGTGCGGAAGTATGTGGAACGCCTGGAAGACGAACCCGATGCGGCGGCAGCGCAATGCCGTCCGCGCATCGTCGTCGAGCGCGGACAGATCGGTCCCGTCGACGCGAATCTGCCCGCCATCGGCCGCTTCCAGGCCTGCAATGAGATTGAGCAGGGTCGACTTGCCCGCGCCCGATTCGCCGACCACGGCCAGCACCGTGGCCGGCCGCAGGGTCAGCGACAGGCCGTCGAGCACGACGCGCGGGCCGTAGCGCTTGACCAGTCCGTGGATCGACAGCATGGCGGCATTGTAGGGTCCTGCCGCCGGTCGGCCCCGGCACGCACATGTCCGGGTCGGGCGAGCATTGCGCGTCACGCGCAATGGACGCCGATCAAGGTCCGCATGCCGCGGAAATGCCGGCCAGCGGCGGTACGCCGGAACGGATCGCCCGTCTTCTACAAGACTTTGCCACCCGGGCTTGATACGCATCAAACGGCATTGGGCCCAACCGGCGCCTAATCGCTCGCAATGCGTGCGGGCCAGGTGCCCGGCTTCCTGGATCTCCCCGCGGGATCGGCGGCAATCGGGCACCGGGGTCGCGAGAAAATCGACGAACCGGAGGTGAGGCATGAAGAGGCGATTCACGGCAACGATGGTGGGCGCCGCGGTGTGCGCCGCGCTGGCGCTGGCACTGACGACGCGTGCCACGGCGGCGGACGAGGAAGCGGCGCGCGCGCTGGCGCGCCAGAGCAACTGCTTCAAGTGCCACGCGGTCGACAAGCGCAAGGAAGCACCGCCGTGGCGCGAGGTCGCCAGGAAGTACAAGGGCAATCCGGATGCCGAAGCCAAGCTGATCCACCACATCACCTCGGGCGAACGCGTGAAGTTCGACGACGGCCATGAAGAGGATCACAAGATCGTCATGAGCAAGGACCCGGCGCAGATCAAGAACCTGGTCGACTGGATCCTTTCGCTCTGAGACCTTGAATCCACCCGGGCGCCGGCGCCGGCGGACGGTGCGCGCCCGGCAACCATGCCCCAAGGGGAAACTCCATGAAATTCGGGAAGATGATTGCGGCGGCCGGCCTGCTGGCTGCCCTGGGCGTGCTTGCGCCCGCGAGCGCGGCCGACGCCGGCGTCGCCGAAAAGGCGCTCCAGCGCGATGCCGTGTGCACGCGCTGCCACGACGAAAGCGAGGCGCGGCCGGTGCTGTCGATCTACCAGACGCGCCACGGCGTCAAGGCAGATCCGCGCACGCCGGCCTGCCAGGACTGCCACGGCGAGAGCGACAAGCACGTCAACGGTGCCGCCGGGCAGAAGGGCCGCGCCAAGCCCGACGTGGTGTTCGCGCGCGGCAGCGGCGCCTACGCGCCCGACGAGCCGGCCGTGATCGCCGCCACCTGCCTGAACTGCCACCAGAGCGGCGCGCGCAGCCACTGGGCGGGCAGCCAGCACCAGCGCGAGGACCTGAGCTGCGTGAACTGCCACCAGGTGCACATCGCCCGCGACCCGGTGCTCAACCGCGTGACCCAGCCCGAGGTGTGCTTCTCCTGCCACAAGGAGCAGCGCGCGCAGCTGCACCGCATTTCGACGCACCCGGTACTGGCCGGCAAGATGGGTTGCAGCGATTGCCACAACCCGCACGGCTCCACCGGCCCCAAGCTTCTGGTGAAGAACACCGTGAACGAGACCTGCCTGACCTGCCACGACGAAAAGCGCGGTCCGTTCCTGTGGGAACACCAACCGGTGTCCGATGACTGCACCAACTGCCATACGCCCCACGGGTCGAGCAACGAGCCGCTGCTCAAGGCGCGGCTGCCGTGGCTGTGCCAGGACTGCCACAGCGGCGACCACGCCCGCAGCGTCTACAGCGGCGCCAACCTGCCCGGCGGCATGGTCACCACGGTCGACGGCACCAAGCCGTTCCAGAACCAGGCGCCCAACGCGCAGATGGTGGGCCGCGACTGCCTGAACTGCCACTCGCTGGTCCACGGCTCGAACAGCCCGGCCGGCGCCAAGTTCCAGCGCTGAATGCAACGACATAGGATGAATCGTCATGACACCCAATAGGTATGCGTCTGAACGGTCGAACCCGGCGTTCGCGGCCGCGCTGCTGCGGCGCCCGGTCCCGCTGCTGCTCCAGGTGCTGGTCGTGGCCGGCGCCGGGCTGCTGGCCCACCACGTCCGCGCCGACGAACCCACCGCCGACCAGCTGACCACGCCCACCCGCAGCGTCGAGGTCGGCGTCGGCACCTCCAGCAGCGCCTCGCCCAAGGCCGATGAGTACGACGGCGTCACGCGCAAGGGTCCCTACGCGATCGGTAATTTCGACCTGCGCGGCGGCGGCGCCTTCAACAGCAACGACGCCACGCGCTGGCGCCTGTCGGGCAACAACCTTGGCCTGGACAACCGCGACGTCCTGGCCGAGTACGGCGCCCAGGGCCTGTATCGCATCACCATCGGCTACGACGAACTGCTGCGCAACGGCTCCGCCGTGTACCCGTCCATTTCCACGCCGTATGTTGGCGTGGGTACGACGACGCTGACGCTGCCGGCAAACTGGGCGGCGCCGCTGTACACGACGTCGGCCAGCATGGCCTCGGGCAACAACTTCCCGGCGCCGGGTGCGTCGATGCTGGGCCTGGCGGCGACCGGCTACGGCAGCCCGCTGGTGAGCAACACCGCGTTCCTCTGCCGCTCGACGACCAACGGCTGCGCGCCCAACGCCGCCCTGGGCGGCGTCTATACGACCGGCCTGCCGGTGACCGCCGCCAACACCGCGATGCTGGCCCAGAACGGCGTCGACCTGGCCGACTTCCAGTCGATCACGCTGTCGACCAAGCGCCAGAAGCAGAGCTACAGCGCCAGCTACGAGCTGAGCACGCGCTGGTCGGTGAACGTGGGCATGCAGCGCGAGGACAAGAAGGGACTCAAGCCGCTGGGCGTGGTCAACTCGAGCAATGGCGGCTACGCGGCGGAAAATTCCGTCATCATTCCCCAGGTCATCGACACGACCACGGACCAGTACACGGCGGCGGTCAATTTCAAGGGCGAGAAGTCGTTCTTGTCGCTGGCGTACTTCGGCGCCATGTTCGAGAACCGCGCCAAGGCGATGACGCTGGACAATCCCTATGGCACCGGGACCTACAACGGGGTGACGCAGACGGGATACGGCATCTCCTCGGCGACGATCAGCGCCGAACCCGACAGCCGCTTCAACCAGTTCCGCCTGACCGGCGGCTACGACCTGGGTGCCACCACGCGCCTCGTGGCCGACGCGGCCTACAGCCGCAATGGCCAGAATTCGAGCTACGTGCTCGACGCGGGCATGTTCGCCACACCCACCGGCGCGGCGGGCGCCGCCGTCAACAACGGCACCGTGGTGCCCACAAACTCGGCCAACGGCCTGGTGGTCAACCGCTCCCTGGACCTGAAACTCACCGCCCGGCCGCTGGCGGCACTCAGCCTGGACGCCGCCTACAAGTACGATGATCGCGACAACCAGACGCCGGTCAATACCTATGCCTGGTACGACGCCGGCGTGAAGATGTTCGGCACGCCGGGCTCGGTGCTCAACGGCGCGACGATTCCCGGAATTCCCACCGGCACCGGCCTGTACGGCGGCGTGAACATTGTTGCCAACCGCCCCTACAGCAAGAAGGTCAATGACCTGTCGGCCGATGCCGACTACACCGTGCTGCGCGGGCATGCGGTGAAGGTCGGGCTCGAATGGCAGTCGATCGACCGCAGCTGCACCGGCACGTGGATCGACTGCGCGGCCGCCGATACCTCGCGCGAGACCACCGGACGGCTGGAATACCGCTATCGGCCGGGCGGCGATTTCAGCGGCCGCATCGGCGTGGACTTGGCGCGCCGCCATGCCGACTACAACCCCAACGCCTGGATGTCGCTCAATCCGGCGCTGAACGCCACCAATATCACCAACCTGGCGGCCAACGGCTACACCGGTTCGCCCTACGGCTTCCTGCAGGCCAACGGGCTCACGCCCTACGGCCTGCCGCTGCCGGCCAACGGCACGTCGCCATTCACGGGCAATACCCTGGCCAACTACAATCTGCTGTTCGGCACTGGCAACGGCGGGCTCTCGAGCGCCTACTACGGCAATGCCAATACCACGCAGAACTGGCCGGGCCTGGACGTCTACAACGTGGCCACCCGCGACCGCCAGCGCGTACGCGCCGCCGGCGACTGGCGCGCCACCGAGTTCATCACCTTCCAGGGCAGCGCCGACTACCGCCACGACAATTATCCGGATTCGACCTACGGCCTGACCAGTTCGAGCAGCTGGACGCTGAACCTGGACGGCGATCTGGCCGTCAACGAGGACCTGAGCTTCAGCGGCTACGTGACGCACGAGGACCAGCGCAGCACCAGCGGGGGCGACTCGGCCAGCAACGGCACGGTTTCCGCGGTGGCCAGTACCGCCGCGGCCACCGGCACCGCCTACACGACGGCCACCGGGGCCACCGGCCGCAACACGAGCGTGGTCGGCCTGTGCGCGGGCGACAGCGCCGCCGGCCTGCCGGCCGGCTACACCCAGTACCAGCTGTACAACAACAACGCCAAGATCGCGCCGTGCACGAACTGGCAGTCGCAGGTGAAGGACCGCACCGACACCATCGGCCTGGCGTTCCACAAGAAGCACCTGGTCGTGGAGAAGGTCAGCCTGGCCGGCGACCTGAGCTTCAGCCATGCCGTCACCGTCAACAGCATGACCGGGGGCTTCTACTACGCCAATCCGCAGGCGGCCTTCGTCGCCGGCGCGCCGGCGGTGAGCTTCATCAATGCCGCGTCCCTGCCCGACGTGGTCATCAATGCGCTGCAGTTGCGGCTGATCGGCGGCTACCAGGTCACCAAGGCCGGCAGCGTGCGGGTGGCCTACAGCTTCCGCCGCCTGCAGGTGAACGACTATGCCTATGCCACCACGCAGCCGGCGTACACCTCCGGCACCGTGATGCCGGCAATGTCGCCGGCGCCCGACTACCTGGTGAACGCGGTGGGCATCAGCTACCTGCTCACCTTCCAGTAGGCCGCCAACCGTTAACGATCCGCAAACGCCGCACGAAATGGAACCACGATGAGCAGCAATGGCAACGGTGCAATGCGGCGCTTCCTGGCGATCCTGGGGCGCCCGAGCGCGAAATACTCGCTGATCACGCTGCTGTCGCTGGGCTTCGCCAGCGGGATCATCTTCTGGGGCGGCTTCAATACCGCCCTGGAAGCGACCAATACGCTCGAATTCTGCGTCTCCTGCCACGAGATGCGCGACACGGTCTACCAGGAATACCAGCAGACGGTCCACTTCAAGAACCGCACCGGCGTACGCGCGGTGTGTCCCGACTGCCACGTGCCGCGCGACTGGACCCACAAGATCGCGCGCAAGATGAAGGCCAGCTTCGAGGTCTGGGGCAAGATCACCGGCGTGGTCGATACCCCGGAGAAGTTCGAGGCCAACCGGATGCGGCTGGCGACCGACGAATGGGCCCGGATGGAGAAGGCCGGATCGCGCGAGTGCTTCAACTGCCACAGCTTCGACGCGATGCTGGCGGCCAAGCAAAAGCCGTTGGCGCAGAAGAATCACATCAAGGCCAGGGAGACCGGCAAGACCTGCATCGACTGCCACAAGGGCATCGCCCACCTTCTGCCCAGGGAATACAAGGGCGAGGAAGAGGAGTAGGGCGCCGGCGACGGCGCAGATCGCGACTCAGGTCCCGCAGAACGTGCGCAAGACGCGCTCGGCCGGCGCCGCCGGTGCCGCATAGGCGTCGAACGCCGGCGCGTCCGCATAGGGCTGGGCCAGCGCGGCGATCAGCTCCCGGGCCGGCGCCATGTCGCCGCGTTCGATGGCGGCCGACAGTGCCTGTTCGACGCGATGGTTGCGGGCGATGCGCGCCGGATTGACGGCGCGCATCGCCGCCACCCGCGCTGCCGGCGCAGGCGCCTCGCGACGCAGGCGCTGCTGCCAGCGCGACGCCCAGGCATCGAAGGCGGCCGGCTCGGCAAAAAGCGCGCGCGGGCCCGCTGCGGCACCGGCCGGCGTGCCATCGGCCAGCGCCAGCGCGTCCAGCCGGCGGAACGTCACGGTGAAGTCGGCCCCCTGGCCATGCATGGTCTCGAGCAGGCTGCCGACGAGGTCGGCGTCGTCATCCTGTGCCGTGAAGAGCCCGAGCTTGCGGCGCATCAGCGCCAGCCACTCGCGCTCGAACGTGGCGGTGAAGGCGCGGACCACCGCCTGGGCCAGCTCGGCGGCGCGGGCGGCGTCGGGGTCGATGAGCGGCACCAGGGTTTCGGCAAAGCGCGCCAGGTTCCACTGCGCGGCCCAGGGCTGGTTGGCGTAGGCGTAGCGGCCCTGCTCGTCGATGGCGCTGAAGACGGCCTGGGGGTCGTAGGCCTCGAGGAACGCACACGGGCCAAAATCGATGGTTTCCCCCGAGACGGCCATGTTGTCCGTGTTCATCACGCCGTGGATGAAGCCCACGCCCATCCATTGCGCCACCAGGGCGGCATGGCGCCGGGCGAAGGATTCGAGCAGCGCGAGAAAGGGCCGGTCGCTGCCGCCCGCCTCGGGGTAATGGCGCTCGAGCGCCACCTGCGCAAGCTGGCGCACCGCGGCGGCGTCGCCGCGCGCGGCAAAATACTGGAAGGTGCCCACGCGGATGTGGCTGGCCGCCACCCGCGTGAACACGGCGCCCGGCAGCAGCGCATCGCGGAATACCGGTTCGCCGGTGGTCACCGCGGCCAGTGCCCGCGTGCTGGGGATGCCCAATGCGTGCATCGCCTCGCTGACGATGTACTCGCGCAGCACCGGGCCGAGCGCCGCGCGTCCGTCGCCGCGGCGCGAATAGGGCGTGCGCCCCGATCCCTTGAGCTGGATATCGCGGCGCCGCCCCTGGCGATCGAGCACTTCGCCCAGCAGTATCGCGCGGCCGTCGCCCAGCTGCGGCGAGAAGCCGCCGAACTGGTGGCCGGCATAGGCCAGGCTGATGGGCTCGGAACCCTCGGCCAGGCGATTGCCCGAGAACACCGCGGCCAGGGCGTCGTCGTCGACGCCGTCCAGGCCGATGCCCAGTTCCTCGGCCAGCGTCCGGTTCAACAGCAGCAGGCGCGGCTGCGCTACCGCGGTGGGCTGCACGCGCGCGAAGAAGCCCTCGGGCAGGTGGGCGTACGTGTTGGCAAAGGCGATGCGCAGGCCGTCCATGGCCGACGAGTGTACTGAACCGGCCCGCGCCACCGGGCGCTAGGCGCGCGGCGTGGAATCGGCCAGACCCGCGCCGATCACGTAGCTCAGGATCGAGATGAAGATGCTGGCGAAGAAGGCCGTCCAGAAGCCGGCAATGGTGAAGCCGGTGACCAGTGCGGATACCAGCAACAGCATCATGGCATTGACCACCAGCAGGAAGAGTCCCAGCGTCAGCAGCGTCAGCGGCAGCGTGAGCAGGATGAGCAGCGGCCGCACGACCGCATTGGCCAGGCCCAGCAGCAGCGCCGCGACGACCAGCGCCGACACGCTCGCGAAGCGCAGGCCGTCGAACACGAAGCTGGCGGCCCACAGCGAGAGCGCGGTAACGCCCCAGTGCAGCAGGAAGCGCAGCAGGCTATTGTGCATGGCGGGTCGATTTTCCCGGTTTGCGCCACAGGCGGCGCACGATACGGTAGCCCAGCAGCCCCAGCGTACCGGCTTCCACCGCCCAGCGCACGCGGCCGACGGCCCGCGCCGCGCGCCGCCCGGCCAGCAGTGCCAGCGCCAGCGGCAGCAGCTGGCGCAGCAGGCCGGTGCCCCGGCCAGCGGCGGCGCCGGCGGCCGGCGGTGCGCCGGCTTGGCCGCCGCCGATCGTGCGCAGCAGCGTCATGACGACGCGCACACCGCGACGCACGCCGCCGGTTTCGCGCGCCAGGTCGTCCAGGGCCAGGCTCAGCTCCAGGCGCTGGCGCGCTCCCTGCACGCGCAGCAGTTCCAGGTGCGGGTGACGGCGGCGCTCAGAGGGCATCGTCGACCGCCTCGGTGGCCGTGGGGCGGTTGCGGACCGCCAGGCCGTCCCTGGCAAGCTCGGCAAAGGTCTCGGCGAGCAGCGGCCTGGCCTGGGCCAGTGCGCGCAGCAGGCGCAGCACGAACCAGGCGGCCAGCGCGCAATACACCAATGCCAGGGCCGCCAGCGGGTACCAGCCGCAGGACTCCCAGAGGGCCGCCACCAAGGTGGCGCTCAGGGCCATGAGCGCCAGCATGGCAAGCACGCAGGCTGCCAGCGCGCCCAGCAGCCAGCGCAGCGCCCCCTGGGCTGCCAGGGTCAGTTCGACGCTGGCTAATTCCGCGCGCGTCAGCGCCAGGGCCAGCAGGGCGTGCGCCGAGCGGCGCAAGGCGTCCACGGGCAGATGCCGGCGCCGCGTCAGCGGCGGGCGATCAGCATGCCCACGAGTACGCCCACGGCGGCGCCGACGCCGATGGCGCTCCACGGGTTGTCGTGCACCCAGTCGTCGGTGATGCGCACGGTGGCCTTGCCGCGGTTGACGACCTCGTCACGCACGGCCGCGAATTTGGCCTGTGCCTGTTCGAGCATGTCCTCGGCACGGCGCCGCAGTTCGCGCGCTTCGTCCCCGGTGGTCTCGGCCGCCTGGCGCAACAGGTCGTCGACATCGGTCAGGACCGTCTTGATATCCCCAACGAGCTTTCCCCGACTGGCATCCATGGTGATCCTCCTTATCAGAGATTCATCCTAGCACCGCCATTTGCGAGCGCCCTGCATCAGGTCAAGGATATGCCAGCGAGCGGCCATCGACGCCGTGCCGGCAGGCGGTGCCGAGCATCTCTGCCGCTATGGCCAATACTCCAGCCACCAGCCCGGCGGCGGCCCGCCCGGTGGCGCCGCCGCCCCATCGGGCACGAAGCGCCAGGGTTCCGCGGACGGGATCGGGCGCCACAGCAGCGTCTGCGCCGGCAGCGCCAGCGATTGCGCCCCATCGCTACAGCGCCCGGCCACGCGCGTGAAGAGTCCGCGCATTGGGGCCGCGCTGTGCCATGGAGTGCCGGGCGCGGCCGCAACCAGGGCCCCGGTGCCGGCCGCGGTCATCAGGTTGAGGTCGCGCGTCGGTCCATCGATCAGTGCGCAGTCCACCGGCGACGCGCCATCGAAGCGCAGCGGTGCGCTGGCCGCATCGAGGCGGTGCTCGCGCGCGGCGACCGTCAGGCGCACGCCCGCGCCCTCGACGACCGTGAACCAGCGCTCGACGCCGGGAAACGGCGAGAACGGTCCCGCCCGGCAAATATCGGCCAGGCTGACGCGCAGCTGCCAGCGCGTGGCGTGGCCCGTTGCCGCGGCTGGCCACGTGAGCAGCTCGCGCGTCCGGCCCCCGCCATTGCGCCAGGGCTGGGGCGCGACGTCCCGGGCGCGCAACACCAGAAGATCGGCGGACATGACCCTGTTCCCGTGCACGTCGGTGCCTGTCACAATGCGCGGCGCACCAGCGGCGCAGCGGCCCTCGA
This sequence comes from Burkholderiales bacterium, assembly GCA_037441485.1. Lineage (GTDB taxonomy): Bacteria > Pseudomonadota > Gammaproteobacteria > Burkholderiales > Burkholderiaceae_F > GJ-E10. The sequence continues at coordinate 2,435 of JBBISD010000018.1, read as the reverse complement.
GTTTATCGCCCGGGCCGGTCCGGCCCCACAGCAGCGGAGCGTGCATGCACGGCAGCCACACCAGCGACCAGCGCGCCTACCGCATGGCGGCCATCGATGCGCTGCGCGGCCTGGTGATCGTCATCATGGCGCTGGACCACTGCCGCGACTTCCTCATGCTGGGAACGTCGCAGGACCCCATGGCCAATCCGGACATCACGCCGGCCCTGTTCGCCACGCGCTGGATCACGCACTTCTGCGCCCCGACGTTCGTGCTGCTGGCCGGTACCGGCGCCGGCCTGATGCTGGCGCGCAAGTCGCCGGCCGAGCTCGGGCGCTTCCTGCTCGCGCGGGGCCTGTGGCTGGTGTTGCTCGAGGCGTTGCTGATTTCCAACGCGTGGACCTTCTCGCCCGGCGGAGTCGCGCAGGCCGGCGGGCGCTACCTGCTGATCCTGCAGGTGATCTGGGCGCTGGGGGCGAGCATGGTCGCGCTGGCCGGCGCCCAGTTCCTCGGCCGGCGCGCCTGCCTGTGGCTCGGTGCACTGATCGTGCTGGGGCACAACGCGCTCGACCCGGTCTGGCCCGCCGCCGGCACCAATGTCGCGCCGTGGGTGGCACTGCATGCCCGCGCGACGTTCGAATGGCCCGGCCTGCGCGTCATCGCCGCGTATCCGCTGCTGCCGTGGATCGGGGTGATGCTGCTGGGTTTCGGCAGCTCGGCGCTCTTCGAACTGCCGCCCGCCCGCCGGCGCGCGCGCCTGGTGCAGTGGGGCCTGGGCATGATCGCCGCGTTCGTGCTGCTGCGCGCGCTCGATGTCTACGGCGACCCGCACCACTGGGCGGTCTCGGCCCGGGGTCCGGTGTATACGGCGATGGCGTTCCTGAACACCGCCAAGTACCCGCCGAGCCTGCTCTACCTGCTGATGACGCTCGGCCCGGCGGCCATCGCCTGCGCGCTGGCCGAGTCCTGGCGCGGCGTCGCCAGGGACGTGCTGGTGACGCTGGGCCGCGCGCCGTTCGCGTTCTACGTGGCGCACCTGTTCCTCATCCACGCGGTGGCGGTGATCGTCGGCCTCGTGCAGGGATTCGCGCCGGCACAGATGCTCACGATCTTCATCTTCTATCCGCCGCAATACGGCGTGCCGCTGGCCGGGGTGTACCTGGCCTGGGTGCTGGTGGTGCTGGCACTGTATCCGCTGTGCCGGCGGGTCGCCGACCTCAAGGCGCGGCGGCGGGACTGGTGGTTGAGCTACGTCTAGAGGAGCCCGCGCGGCCGCAGCACCGCGGCGGGTCAGGACTGCGGCCTGGCCGCGGCCAGCGCCTCGAGCTCGGTCACGCGCTTCTTGAGCGCGCGCTCTTCCTGGAAGCGGGTGGTCTCGTCGCGGATCACGGCGACGACCGCTTCGGGCTTGCCGGCGGCGTCGTTGAGCATGGCGACGGTAAAGGCGATGGAGAGCGAATTACCCGCCTTGTCGATGGCGGGCACCCGCAATACGTCGGTGCCGTACCTGGTGTGGCCCGTGCGCATGGTCTCGTGGTAGCCGTCCCAGTGGCGCTTGCGCAGCCGCTCGGGTATGAAGATGTCCATGGACTGGCCCATGGCTTCCTGCGCGGTGAAGCCGAACATGCACTCGGCCCCGGCATTCCACAGGATGATGGCGCCGCCGGCATCGGTGACGACCAGCGCGTCACCGATCGCCGACAGCAGTTGCGCCGGATCGACGGCGGTGGTGCTCATGCCGCCGGTCCGGTGGTCATGCAGTGCATCGTCGTGGCTGCCGCGACGTGCATGGCGCGCTGCGCTCAGACCGCCTTTTCGGCGTGCAGGGCGGCGATCTGCGCCGGGGTGTAGCCCAGTCCGGCCAGCACCTCGTCGGTGTGCTCGCCCAGCAGCGGCGAACCGGTGATCTCGGGCTTCATGTCCGAGAACTTGATCGGGCTGCCGACCGTCAGGTACTTGCCGCGGGCCTTGTGGTCGACCTCGACGATCGTGCCGCTGGCGCGCAGCGACGGATCGTGCTCGATTTCCTTCATGGTCAGCACCGGCGCGCAGGGGATGTCGTACTTGCGCAGGATGTCGACCGCCTCGAACTTGGTCTTGTCGGCCAGCCAGGCCTCGATCGTGGCGAAGATGTCCATGATGTGCGGCTGGCGCGCCTTGGCCGTGGTGTAGGCCGGATCGGTGATCCATTCGGGCTTGCCGATCGCCTTGCAGATCGGTTCCCACGCGTGGCCCTGTACGGTGAAGTAGATGTAGGCATTGGGGTCGGTTTCCCAGCCCTTGCACTTGAGGATCCAGCCCGGCTGGCCGCCGCCGCCGGCATTGCCGCCGCGCGGCACCACGTCGCTGAACGTGCCGTGCGGATACTGGGGATACTCTTCCAGGAAGCCCAGGCGGTCCAGGCGCTGCTGGTCGCGCAGCTTGACGCGGCACAGGTTGAGCACGCTGTCCTGCA
>JBBISD010000017.1:8503-44076 GCA_037441485.1 Burkholderiales bacterium | reverse complement strand
TCGGCCCGGTAGGGCAGCGCGCGCCGCAACCGGCGCACCAGCAGGCCGGTGCCGCGCCGCAGGGTGCGCGCGCCCCAGCCGGCGCGCGGCGGTGCGGGACGCACGAGCAGGCGCACGAACCAGAGGCGCGCACGCCGCGGGTGCTCGACCTCGAGCACGGCGGCCAGGGATTTCAGAAGCTCAGATGACACTGCTGCCGGTACGCGGTTCCTTGATGGTCCGGCATTGTCGCTGAATCCAGCGCAGAAGCCCATGCAGATCGTGCACGACCTGCGAGTGGGGCGCGTGGTCGCCTGGCGCCATGCGGCGCGCGAAAGCTTCGGGAATGGCTTCGTCGCGATGCACCGGGTAGGGCGACAGCCGTTCGCCCAGGCGCTCGTACAGGGTCGCCATGACGTCGGTCTGCAGCACCCGGCTCGGATCGAAGGCATTGACCACGGCCAGCGTCGGCTTGTCGGCCAGCGCCTCGAGTGTCTGCTCGAGCAGCGCCGTCGAGGCGCCGTCGGCCCGCAGCACCACCAGCACGGCATCGGCGGCCCGCACCGCCTGGCGCGTCAGCACCGAGGGTGCGCGCGGCGCATCGATGAAGGTCCAGCTGTCGGTCGGGCGCGCCAGCGTGTCGAGCCGCGTGAGCAGCCAGTCGGGCTCGACGATGAGGCGCCGTTCCCAGTCCACCAGGGCCGGGGCGTCCATCGCGCCGAAGGGCAGCACCAGCGTGCCGTCGCTGGCGGCCAGCGCCGCGGTATTCCAGACCTGGCCGCGCGCCGCGCGGCTGGCCAGGCCCTCGCTGGGCGCGCGGTCGGCGCCGAAATGCAGCGCCAGCAGGTTCTGCGGATCGCATTCGACCGCCAGGCCCCAGACGCCGCTGCGCGCGGCCAGCGTCGCCATGGACGCGACCAGCGTGCTGCGGCCGGCCCCGCCGCAGGGGGAAACGATGGCGATGCTGGGCATGGGAATGGGGCCGGCGGGCAGGGCGCCTGCCGGCGCGTCCTTTCGTCTTTTTCTAGTGGTCGCCCAGGTCCACGGGCCGGACGCAGCGCAACTCCTGGCCGGACGGCAGGTGGTAACGGCGGTCCGACGCGACCCGGCGCAGCGTGTAGGTCATGCCGTGGAACAGCGCCGTGAGCAGGGCGCCGAGAAGCAGCGACTCCAGGAACATCTGCAGCATGGGGCTCTCCTTGGGAACAGGGCGTGGCGGCGCGGCCATCAGGCCGTCGCCCCGCGCAAGGGCAGAACGTGGGCCTGCACGCAGCGCGCCGTGCCGGAACTGCGGATGGGCAGCACCGTCGCGGTGACCGCTGCCCGCGCCGTTTCCGGCGCGATGCTGCGCAATATCGTCGTGTAGTCGACCGGCGCTTCTTCCGCCGCCCTGCGCAGCGACTGCAGCACCGCAGCCTGGTCGGCGGCATCGACGCTGATCTGCAGGTTCTGCGCCAGCTCGGAGCAGGGTACCGTGAACAGCGAATCGAGCGCCGCCATCACGTCGTCGGCCGCGCAGCCGAAGAGGAACAGGCAGACGCCGTCGACATTGGCGGTGATCAGGTCGCCGTCACGGCGCGGACTGCAGGCCAGCAGCGCGTCCAGGTGAGCGATATGGGGCAACAGCGGCAGATGAACCAGGCTGTGCTGGATCTGCTCGCCGGCCGTGCGCTGGATCATGCGCTCGACCGCCGCGCAGAAGTCGCGCGGTGCCAGGTAGCCGTGCACGGCGTCGGGCAACAGGCCGCGCAGCGTGCTGGCCGGGTCGGTGTCGGCGCCGACGGGTGAGGCCGCCGCCTGGCCGAGCTCGGCCAGTTGCCGCAACAGGTGCGGGAAACCCAGGCCCCGCTCGAGCACCACGTTGGCGCCCAGGCGCAGCAGGGCCAGTTCGCCGCTGCGGCGCAGCGCTGCGCCGGTTTCGCGCACCGCGATCCGCAGCAGCTGCGGATGTTCGCGGCGCAGCCGCGCCACGACCTGGGCCAGCGTGCCAAGCGCGTCGGGATGATCGTGGGCCAGTACCACCGTGGCGGCTACCGCGTCGCGCGTTGCCGCCACGAGCTCGTCGATGGTGGCATGCACCTGCCAGCCCGGCGGAATATCCGTCGCGTCGCTCAGGACGGCGCGCATCGCGTGGACGGTGCCGGCGTCGCACGGGGCCAGCGCGGCCCGTGCATCCAGGTCGCTGCGGGCACCGCTGCGCCAGCGGCCGGAGCCGTCGGCTTGCAGCGCCAGGCGGGCCGCCGCCGCCATGCCCGCGGGGCCACGGCCCCAGCGGATGATGTCGAGGCGCGCGCCCTCGGGCTCGACCGCAAAGCTGGCCACGCGCAGCACCGTGCCGGCGGCCAGCAGCGGCAGCAGGGGTTGGCCGCGATACCGGGCCGGCGCCATGGCGATCACGGGCCCCTGGTGCAAGCGGGCCCAGCGCTCCAGGCTGCGCAGCGCCTCGCTGACGGCGCCTTCGAGTGCGCAGTCGTCGCCCGTTTCCTCCAGCCACGGGTCCAGCAGGTCCAGAACCAGCAGGTCCTGCGCGCCCATGCCGCTGGCGGCCATTTCTCCGAGCAGGCGTGCCGGCCCGAGCTGGCGCAGCTGCCGCGCCGCGTCGGCCGTCCAGGCCAGCGCATGCAGCTGTCCGACGAGCGCCGCGCGGCGCACGTCGCCGCTGGTCGCCGCCGCCGGCGCGGCCGGCGTGCACAGCCAGGTCACGCGGCGGGCGCTCAGGGCGTCGCCCAGCAGCGACCGCAGCAACTGTTCGCGGCTGGCGGCGTCGGCATGCAGCAGCAAGGCGCCCTCGCCCGGCGGTACCTCGCCGACCCCTGCCGGCAGTTCGTCGATGGGCAGCCGGGCGCTGCGCAAGGCGTGCAAATCCGGGAGCACCAGCCAGCGCGCCAGGCGGCTCATCACTGGCTCGGCGCCGCGCGGGCCGATCGCCGGCATGCCGCCGGCCGTCGCCCGCTCGTCCTCCCAGTGGCTGCGGCGGCTCACGGCTTGCCTACCGATCCGGCGGGCGCGGTGCTCCAGAGCAGCGGCCAGCGCTGGTGCGAATGGCCGATATCGCGCCACCGCTGGGCATCCAGGTAGCGCGGCAGGGTGGCGCCGTGCCGCTTGAGCAGGCGCGTGACGTCCCGCGGCGGCGCGGCCAGCAGGCGCGCGCGCGGGATATTTGTGTTAGCGCTTACTGCGTATTCCGAGCCCGTGAATTCTGGCGATGAAGGCGACTCTCCATCGCTGGGTTGGTAGTCTTGCAGCAGGGACTCGGCCATGGCAATTGCATCCGGCAGGCCGGGGCCAAATGGCCCGGCACCTGTTCGGATCAACGGCGCGCAGGCGGTGAACTTGAGGGCTGCGGCGCGCCTTATTTTTGCCGCCGCCGCGCCTAGCCCTGCCGGTCCGGGCCGAAATCGCGCTCCGTCCACGACCGGACGTGCGCCGGCGCTGCCAGGCCGCAGCCGGCGTCGGGCTCCGGCAGGCCCGGCTGGAGTCGCAGCGGCAGCACGCCGGCCCAGACCGGCAGGGCCAAGTCGGCGGCGTCGTCCAGGGGCGGACCGTGGCGCACCTTGGCCGCCGCCTCGCGCAGGCCGATCCGCAGCACGGTCGTGGCGGCCAGCTCCTGCGCATCGCCGGCGCGCACCATCGCCTGGCGGCCGGCCAGCAGGTGCTCGAGGAAGGCGGCCAGCGCCGCCGGCTTCGCGCCCTCGGCAACCGTCTCGAAGCGGCCATAGACCACCAGTGAGCGATAGTTCATCGAGTGATTGAAGGCCGACCGGGCCAGGACGAGCCCGTCCAGGAGGGTGATGGTCACCGCGGCCTCGGTGCCGGACTGCAGCGCCTTGAGCAGGCGGCTGCCATTGGAGCCGTGCACGTAGAGGTGCTCGCCCATGCGCCAGCACGCGGTCGGGATGCAATGCACGCCATCGGCCGCGGCGAACGCCACGTGGCAGACCAGCGCCGCATCGGCGATCGCGTGCACGGTGGCGGCGTCATAGCGGGCGTTTTCCGCCAGGCGGCGCACCCGCGTGCGGCGGCTCGGTGGCCCAGCGGCGGTGGCGTCCATGGCGGCGCCGGAATGGGAATCGGTGGTCATCGGGGGCAGCGTGGCGGGTGGGTCGAGCCGCATGCTAGCGCGCCCGGCGGCACGCGCGCCGCCGGACGCCTGTTCGTATACAGTGCGCGTGCCGATCCGCCCCTGCCGCAGGACCCGAACCGCCATGACCATGCGCTTCCAGTTTCCCATCGTCGTCATCGACGAGGACTTCCGCTCGGAAAACGCCAGCGGCGTCGGCATCCGGGCGCTGACGCGCGCGCTCGAGGAGGAAGGCGTCGAGATCATCGGCGTGACCAGCTTCGGCGACGTGCGCGGCTTCGCGCAGCAGCACAGCCGCGCCTCGGCGTTCATCCTGTCGGTGGACGACGAGGAACTGCCGGCCACCGAAGGCAGCCCGATCGTCGCCGACCTGCGCGCCTTCCTTGAGGAAATCCGCTTCCGCAACGCCGATATCCCGATCTTCCTGTACGGCGAAACGCGCACGTCGCGCGACCTGCCCAACGACATCCTGCGCGAACTGCACGGCTTCATCCACATGTACGAGGACACGCCGGAGTTCGTCGCGCGCTACATCGTGCGCGAGGCGCGCGCCTACCTGGACAGCCTGGCCCCGCCGTTCTTCCGGGCGCTGGTGCAGTACGCGCAGGAGGGGTCCTATTCGTGGCACTGCCCCGGGCATTCCGGCGGCGTGGCCTTCCTCAAGAGTCCGGTCGGGCGCATGTTCCACCAGTTCTTCGGCGAGAACCTGCTGCGCGCGGACGTGTGCAATGCAGTGGACGAACTCGGCCAGCTGCTCGACCACACCGGGCCGGTGGCCGCCGCCGAGCGCAATGCGGCGCGCATCTTCGGCGCCGACCACCTGTTCTTCGTCACCAACGGCACATCGACGTCGAACAAGATCGTCTGGCACTACATCGTCGCCCCCGGGGACGTGGTGGTGGTCGACCGCAACTGCCACAAGTCGGTGCTGCACGCGATCACCATGACTGGCGCGATCCCGGTCTTCCTCAAGCCCACGCGCAACCACTACGGCATCATCGGCCCGATCCCGCTGGAGGAATTCCGCTGGGAGAACATCGAGGCACGCATCCGCGAACATCCGCTGATTACCGGCACGGAAGGCAAGCCGCGCGTGCTGACCATAACCCAGAGCACCTACGACGGCATCGTCTACAACGTCGAGGAGATCAAGGGTCTGCTCGACGGGCGGATCGATTCGCTGATGTTCGACGAGGCCTGGCTGCCGCACGCCGCCTTCAACGGCTTCTACCGCGACATGCATGCCATCGGGGGCGTCGCCGGGCCGCGCGAGCGGGCGCGCAAGTCGATGGTGTTCGCCACCCAGTCCACCCACAAGCTGCTGGCCGGCCTGTCGCAGGCCTCGCAGATCCTGATCCAGAACTCGCAGAGCGAAAGCCTGGACCGGTGGATGTTCAACGAGGCGTACATGATGCACACCTCGACCTCGCCGCAGTACGCGATCATTGCCTCGTGCGACGTGGCGGCGGCGATGATGGAGTCGCCGGGCGGGCCGGCGCTGGTGGAGGAGTCGCTGGCCGAGGCGCTGGACTTCCGCCGCGCGATGCGCAAGATCGATGCCGAATACGGCGACTCGTGGTGGTTCCGCGTCTGGGGCCCGGAGGCGCCGCTGCCCGACGGGCCGCCGCAGCGCGACTACTGGATGCTGCGCGCCGGCGAGCGCTGGCACGGCTTCGGCGACCTGGCGCCGGACTTCAACCTGCTCGACCCGATCAAGGCCACCATCATCACCCCGGGCCTGGATGTCGACGGCTCGTTCGACGACAGCGGCATTCCGGCGTCGGTGCTGACGCGCTACCTGACCGAGCACGGCATCGTGGTCGAGAAGACCGGCCTGTACTCCTTCTTCATCATGTTCACCATCGGCATCACCAAGGGCCGCTGGAACACGCTGGTGACCGAGCTGCAGCAGTTCAAGGACGACTACGACAGCAACCAGCCGCTGCTGCGCGTGATGCCCGATTTCGTCAAGGCGCAGCCGCACTACGAACCCTACGGCCTGCGCGACCTGTGCCAGGCGATCCATGCGATCTATCGCGCCAACGACATCGCCCGGCTGACCACCGACATGTACACCTCGGTGATGCAGCCGGCGATGACGCCGGCGCGCGCCTATGCCCACATGGCCCACAACGAGATCGACCGCGTGCTGGTCGACGACATCGAGGGGCGCGTGTGCGGCGTGCTGCTGACGCCGTATCCGCCCGGCATCCCGCTGCTGGTCCCGGGCGAGCGGGTCAACGCGCAGATCGTCAACTACCTGAAGTTCGTGCGCGAATTCAACGCGAAGTTCCCGGGCTTCGAGAACGACATCCACGGCCTGGTCAAGCGCGAGCGCGACGGACGCATCGAGTACTGCCTGGACTGCGTGCGCGAAGCCTGAGAGGCGCGCGCGGCGCGCGTACCGTGGTGCCGCGAGGCTAGACGGCCAAGCTGAACGGATCTTAAACGCCGGCGGTGCTGGCGGCGGCTAAGATCGGCGCCACCGGCGGCCTGCTCCCGCCACTGCTGAGGGGATCGCGGCCAACATGAGGACTGTCCGTTTGCCTGCGGCGTTCTGGCTCGGCCTCGCGGCGCTGGCGCTGGCACCCGCGGCCCGTGCGGCGGACGACGAGATCATGGTCACCGATGCCGACCTGGCCGCGGTCGGCAAGCCCGAACTCGAGATCCACACCAATTTCTCCCAGGGAACCACCCAGCCCCCCGGCGAAGGAGAATTCGCGCCCAACCACATCCTGCGCGTCACGCCGGAGCTGTCGTTCGGACTGACCGAACACTGGGACGTCGGCCTCTACCTGCCGGTGTCGTTCGTCCCCGGCCGTGCCTTCTATTATGACGGCATCAAGGCGCGCACCAAGTTCAGCGACCGGCGCGCCGTCGCCGACGGCGTCGACGTCTTCTACGGCGTGCAGGCCGAGGTCGCCGACCTCAATCCCGGCGTGGCGCCGGACCGCATCTCGGTTGAGCTCAAGGCGATCGCCGGCGCCGACATTGGCCGCCATCGCGTGGCCATCAACCTGATCGAGCAGCGCGACGTGGGCGACAGCGACCTGATATCGCCCGGGTATGCGGTCAATGCCAAGCTGGTGCGCGATCTCGGCCACGACGCGGCCGTCGGCATCGAGCAGTACGTCTCCTGGAGCCCGACCGACGCCGAGGCGCCGGTCCGCGAGATCGACAAGATCACCTTCCTGACCGTGCAGTGGAAGGCGCGCGACTGGGACCTGCACCTGGGCGTGGGCCACGGCTGGAGCAACAGCCCGGACCATACGGTCGTCAAGCTGGTGATCGGCGTCCCGCTGCCCTAGGCATCTGCGCCTCACTCGAAGCGCAGCACCGCGGCGAAGCCGCGGCCGCCGGCGATCGGCGACATCAGCTCCAGCGTACCGCCGGCCTGCTTGACGATGGCGGTCGTGATCGACAGGCCCAGTCCGGAGCCTTCGGCGGCGGTGATGCCCCGCTCGAACGGGCGTACCAGCTTCTCCAGCGTGTGCTCCGGCACGCCCGGTCCGTCATTGATGACCATGATCGACAGGGTTTCGACCAGCACCGTGACCCAGGCGTTCTCGCCGCCGTGCTTCAGGGCGTTGTCGATCAGGTTGCGCAGTGCGATGCCGATCGCGTCCAGGTCGCCGACGACGCCGGTGGACGAATCGAGCACTTCCAGGCGCAGGCGCTCGCTGGCCACGGCATCGGCGAAGTCGGCCACGACCATCTGCGCCACCACTGCCAGGTCGACCGGCTCGCGGCGTACGCTCGCCTGCGATTCGATCCGCGCCAGCTGCAGCAGGCGCGTGGCCAGGCGCGTCAGGCGGTCGAGCTGGCGCACCAGGGCCAGCGCGTTTTGCCGCGTGGTGCCGCCGGGCGAGGCTTCGACCAGGCGCTGCGCCTGGGCCCGCGCCGCCGCCAGCGGCGTGCGCAGCTCGTGGGCGGTGCGGGCCGCGAACGAGCGCTCGGCCTCGATCAGCACGCGGTCGCGCGCCATCAGGCTGTTGACCCCGGCGATCCACGGCTGCAGCTCCAGCGGCGCCCCGGCACCGCTGAGCGGCCGCAGGTCGTCGGGCGCACGGCTGACCAGCTCCTCGCGCGCGGCGTCGACCGCGCGCCGGCCGCGCCGCATGATCACCGTCAGCGCCAGCGACGCGCCGCCCATCAGGCACACCAGCGTTCCGGCCAGCCAACCCAGGCTGCCGCGCAGCACGTCCTCGCGATAGGTCTCGGCCTCGGCCACTTCGACGCGCCGCTGGAAATCCGCCCGCGTTATGGTCAGCACGCGCCAGCCGTCGGTGTTGTGGATGCCGTCCTCGCCCGACGTGTCCAGTGGCATTTCGGGTGCACCGTGCGAGCGCAGGCGCATCTGCCCCTTGGCGTCGTACACCTGGTAGACGACGTATTCCTCGTGGGCGCCGATCTCGGTCAGGAAGCGGCGCTGTTCGACCGGATCGTCGACCACCACGTCGGGCAGGAACAGGAAGCGCTCGGCGGTTTCCTGCAGCGCGCTGTCGAGCACCTCGGTGCTCTCGTAGAACATGCCCATGACGAGCACCACCGAACCGATCAGCCACAATCCGCCCAGCACCACCAGCATGTTGCGGGTAACGCGCTGGGTCAGGCTCCAGGGCTCGACCGCCGGTGCGCCAGGCTGCGGCGCTCCCTGGCCCTGGGCCTCAGACATCGAGACGGTATCCGAGGCCCCGGTGGGTGCTGATCGCCAGCGGACCGAGCTTCTTGCGCAGCCGGCTGACGATCACCTCGAGCGAATTGCTGTCGGAGTCGCCCAGGCCTTCCTTGGCCAGGTGGTTCTCGATCTCGGCGCGGCTGTAGATGCGCCCGGCATGGCGCGCCAGGCAGGTGAGCACGGCCCATTCCATCGCCGTGAACTCGATGCGCTCGTCGCCGCGCGTGGCAGCGCGCGCGCCCAGGTCCACCGTGACGTCGCCGATGCGCAACTTGTTGGGCGCCGCGCCGCGCCGGCACACCGCGTCCATCCGCGCCAGCAGTTCGTTCAGGTCGAAGGGCTTGACGACGTAGTCGTCGGCGCCGGCCTGCAGCCCGCGAATGCGGTCGCTGATCTGGTCGCGCGCGGTCAGCGCCAGCACCGGCAGCGTGCGCCCCTCGGCGCGCCATTCGCGCAGCAGCGCCAGGCCGTCGCCGTCGGGCAGGTTCAGGTCGAGCAGGGCCAGTTCGGGGGCATCGACGCGGCGCGCCTGCGACAGCAGCTTGCACCAGTGCACCGTATGGCCGGCGGCCTCGAGGTGATCGGTGACGGCCTGCCCCAGGTCGATGTCGTCTTCGAGCAGCAGAACATTCATGGCCGCCATCGTGCCACGTCTGCCCGCGGATTGCTCACAGCGGCCTGAACCCGGGATGAACGGCGCGGCAGCGCCGCGCGGGTGCCGTCAGTCCGGTTCCGCGGCAAAGCTCAGCTCGACGCCGTTGCCGGCCGGATCGGCGAAGAACAGCTGCACGCGGCCGGTCCCCGGGACGGTGGCGGTCTCGTATTCGACGCCATGGCGCTCGAGCACCGCACGGTAGGCGGCGCAGCCGGCGCAGGAAAACGCCACGTGATCGAAGGTCGAGACCGCACCGAACTCGCGGCGTTCGTCCGGCGCCGCTTCCGACAGGTGCAGCACGTCGCGGCCGCCGGCGTAGAGCCAGTAGCCCGAGCTGCGCAAGGGCGGCCGCGGGCCCGGTTCGAGGCCGACCACATCGCAGTAGAACGCGCGCAGGTTCTCGAGCAGCGGCCGCGAGGCCCGCAGGTTGTAATGGTTCAGGCCCAGGTTGCGGGGCGCACGGGCCGTCATGCGGCGGCTCGCAGTGTCGGCGGCGCGCCGTCGGCGGCGGCGTGCAGCTGGTGCCGGCGAAAGGCCGCATACAGGCTAAGGTCGTACAGTATCTTGAGCAGTCCGCAGGCCAGCAGCGGTGCGGCCAGCCAGCCGCCGGCCAGCAGCAGGCCGCCCAGCGACGGGCCGGCGGCCGATGCCAGGCTCTTGGGAACCGCCGTGAAGCTGGCTGCCGCGACGCGTTCGGCGGGCGTCACCACGGCCATCACGAACGCGCTGCGGGCGGGGGCGTCCATCTGCGACAGCGCGCTGCGCAGGAGCAGCAATCCCAGTGCCAGCGGCAGGCTCGGCGCGAAGGCCGCTGCCATCAGGAACCCGCTGGCCGGTATGTGGGTGAAGACCATCGTGTTGAGCAGGCCGATGCGCCGCGCCAGGCGCGGTGCCAGCAGCTGCGAGGCGGTGGTGCACAACCCCGACCAGAAGAAGAAGCTGCCGGCAGCGGCCAGCGACAGGCCGAAGCGCTGGAACAGCCAGGCCGCCAGCAGCGCATTGACCAGCAATCCGCTGGCGAACGAATCGACGCAGAACAGCGCCGCCAGGCGCAGCACAACCCCGCGCGACGGACCCAGCGGCGCGGCTGCCGGCGCGCCGGCGTCCGCCACATCCTCGATGCCGCGATACAGCCAGCCGATCAGCGCCCCGATGGCGCCGTACATCAGGAACATCGCGCGCAGCGCATCGACGAGCGGCAGGCCCCAGGCGGCCGTCAGCCATGCGGGCACGGCCGCGCACAACGCGCCGAGCGCGGCGAACAGCGATCCGGCCAGCGCATAGCGCGCGAACAGGCTGGTGCGCGCGTCGCTGCCAGCTGCCGCGCCGCCCAGCTCGGCCTGTTCGATCGGCAGGAAGACGCTCACGTCGCCGGAGCTCGGATTGAGCGTGCCGACGAAGGCGACCAGGGCCAGCGGCCAGAAGCCGCGCAGGCTGGCGAAGGCCAGGCCGGTCGCGGTCATCAGCAGGGCGGCTCCCAGCAGCAGGCGTCGCCGCCCGAGGTGGTTGCCGAACGTACCGATCGCCAGCGTGGCGGCTGCGGAACCGGCCAGTGTCGCGCTGCTCAGCAGGCCGACGTCGAGCAGGTCCAGTCCGAGCGCCAGCAGGTAGGCCGGCAGCAGCACGGCGACGTAGCCGTCGGCGAACGCGCGCAGTGCGCGCCCGGCCAGGATGCGTCCCACCCAGGCGGGCACGCCGGGCGGCAGCAGCCAGCGGCCGCCCGACCGCGCGCCGGCCGTGGCGGCGTTGGCGGGAACCGGGCGTGCCGACATGGCTGCGGCCTACAGCCCCAGTGCCGACAGGCCGGGGTGATCGTCCGGCCGGCGCCCGCCCGGCCACGCGTACTTGCGCTCGCCGGCGGCGAGCGCCAGGTCATTGATGCTGGCGACGCGCCGCCGCATCAGGCCGTGCTCGTCGAACTCCCAGTTCTCGTTGCCGTACGAGCGGAACCACTGGCCCGCCGCATCGTGCCATTCATAGGCAAAGCGCACGGCGATGCGGTTGCCGGCCGTCGCCCACAGCTCCTTGATGAGGCGGTAGTCGAGTTCGCGCTCCCATTTGCGCTGCAGGAAAGCGCGGATCTGCTCGCGGCCGTGCAGGAACTCGACGCGGTTGCGCCAGACGCTGTCGGCGGTATACGCCAGCGCGACGCGCTCGGGATCGCGGCTGTTCCAGGCGTCTTCGGCCAGGCGCACCTTCTGCGCGGCGGTCTCGGCCGTGAACGGCGGCAGCGGGGGACGGGATGCGGGTTCGGTGGCCATGGGATCTCCCTCTTGATCGCGCCGCGGCGCCGGCGGTTCAGGGCGTGCCGATGGCGTCGCGGATCAGCTTGAGCCGCGCCTTGACGGCGTTGGCATTCGACGGACCGACGCGCACCAGCATCTTCTGCCCGGCCGACAGCGCTTCGAGGTCGGGGTCGACGTAGTGGTACATCACGCCGGGCGCCGTAACCTCGATGGGCTGCCGGGGATCCGGTGCCTCGAGCAGGTCATCGATGACCTCCAGCAGGCGGTCGTTGAAGTTTCCCTGCGGGTAGCCCAGTTCGCGATAGGCCTGCTGGAACTGCGGATAGAAGTGCCGGTACACGGCAACCAGCCCGCGCACGTCCAGCGCGGTAGCCACCTTGACATAGGCATCGTAGCGGCGGGCATTGGCCGCCGCGATCACGCTGGTGCCGCCCTTGCTGGTGACGCCGAAGGTGCCAGGTGCCGGCCGCAGCGGCAGCGCGGCCGAGGGCAGCTTTTCGCGCGGCAGCGCATCGACTGTCGCGACGATATGCCGGACCAGGTCCTTGGTGAGCAGCAGGCGCAGCGCAGCGCCATCCCAGCCGCCGACCGCCGCCAGGGCGTCGAGCACCTTGGCGTCGCTGCCATCGAGCGGCGTGACGTGGTCGGCGTCGCGGTCGTCGATCGGATGCCCGGTCGGCACATCGGCGGCGGCTGCCGGTGGCGGTGCCGGGGCCGGCGCGGCCGCGGGCGGCTCGCTGCGGTGGTCATACCAGTAATAGCCGCCGAATATGGCCGCCACCGCCACGACGGCGGCGGCCATCGCCGCCGCATAACGGGCCAAGGTGCTGCTGGTTTCGTCCATCGGGCGTCTCCGCGATCTGCGCACCGCCGGGCAGGCCTGGCCGCCGGGCGTCACGACCCGGAATCTAGCGCATTCGGCGCATCGGGACTTATTCGCCGGCCGCGCTGGCGCCGGGGCGCGGCGCCGGTTCCCGCGGCGCCTGCCGCAGGAACTGCGCGCAATGCGAACCGGCCGGCACATACCGCTGATGCACCGCGCACAGGCCATCGTCGCCGCGCACGGTGCCGAAACCGGAGCTCAACGATTGCAGCCCGGGCATCTGCTGCTCGAGGTAGGCCGCATCGTTGCGGAACCAGCGGCAGGCGCCGCAGCGCGGCGCGTCGGCCGCGCTCATGCCGCGCCCAGTGCCGCCCAGTAGCCGCCAAACACGAGGGCGGAGAGCACGTAGCCGAGCGCCACGTTGACGGCGACGCCGATGGTGAAGGCCAGGAAGGGCCGCGTTCCGGCATTGGCCAGGTCGCGCCAGCGGGTCGTGAGGCCGATGCTCAGGAAGCAGAACGTGAATGCCCAGGTGCGCAGCGTCTTGATCGGCGCCACGACCTCGGGCTTGAGCACCCGGTTGTAGTCGGCCGGGCCGTACAGCGCCGTCAGCAGCGCAATCAGCGCCGACGTGATGACGAAGCCGATGACGAACTTCGGAAAGCGCCGCCAGATGTCCGCGACGCCGACGCGCGACTGCACGCCGGTACTGTCCCAGCGGGTGGCCGCGACGATCGACAGCACGAAGGCCCAGATGCCGATCCACAGGTCGCGGCCGATGACCTTCATGAGCGTGAAGGCATTGACCGCCGCATCGGGGCTGCCCGCGATGCTCGGCACATGCCCGGCGTAGCCGCCATAGGCCTGCGCGGCGGCGAAGCCGGCGGCGTCGGCGAACTCCGACGTACCGATCCACGCGCCGGCCACGCCGGTTGGCAGGGACAGCGCCCGCGCCACCAGCGGCAGCAGGAAGATCATGACGATCGCCCAGAAGACCACGATGGTGATCGCGATCGGCCCTTGCTCCTTCTTCGCGCCGACCGCGCCGGCAACCGCGATGGCTGCCGATACGCCGCAGACCGCGCCGCCGGCACCCAGGGTGGCGGCAAAGCGCCGGTCCAGGCCGAGCCGGGTCGCGGCAAGATAGATCACGCCGAAGGTCACCAGCGAAACCACCGCGGCCTGGGCCATGGCAACCGGCCCGGCCGTCACGATCAGCGTCAGCGGCAGCGTCGCGCCCAGCAGCACGATGCCGGTCTTGATGTAGTACTCGACGCGGAACCCGGCGTCGAGCCAGCGCGGCAGTGCCACGGTATTGGAGACGAGCAGGCCCGCGCCCAGCGCCACGAGCGGCGGCTCGAGGTTGTAGCGGTCGGCCTCGCTCCACGCTCCCAGCGCGATGATCAGGGCCGAGGCGACGAACACCACCGCGAAGGCCGGCAGGAACTGGGCGCTGCGGATGCCCAGCGCCCGGGTACTCAGACCGAACACCACGGCCCAGAACGCGAACAGCACGCCATACCGCGGCGCCTGCGCGGCGAACTGTCCGCCGATCTGCTCGAGCGAGGCCCATTTCTGCGGCGCCACGGCGAGCCATTTCAGGCTGCCCCCCGACTGCAGTGCGATGATCGCCGCCAGCACGAGCCCGACCCCGAGGATGATCGCCCAGACATCCTCGGTGCGGTACCAGGCGCGCACGCCGGCCAGCGCCGGGGCGGGGTTCGGTGGCAGGGCGTGCGAAACACTTGACATGGCAATTCCTCGTGGCGGGCCCCGGCCTGCGGGCGCGGCAGGGCGATCCGATCCTAGCGGCGCCGCCGGCGCCGGCCAACGACGCAATTCTTCGCTGGTCATTACGCCGGGGCATTTGCAGGCGGCCGCGCCGGCGCCGCGTCCGGCACGGGGCGGTTATGCTTGCGCGCGACAGCCGTCGTTGCGCGCCGGTGCGGGCGGGCGGGGCAGGGGCGCGCCGGCATGCGGCGTCGGGGAGGAATGTGTGGCGGTAAGCGTCTTCGATCTTTTCAAGGTGGGCATCGGGCCCTCGTCCTCGCATACCGTGGGGCCGATGCGCGCGGCACGCCTGTTCGTCCTGGGGCTGCGGGCGTCCGGCCAGCTGGCGGCCACGACGCGCGTGCAGGCCGAGCTGTACGGATCGCTGGGAGCGACCGGCAAGGGCCATGGCAGCGACAAGGCGGTGCTGCTGGGACTGGCCGGCCATGAACCCGATACGGTCGACGTCGAGCGCATCGCCGAACTGCTGGCGGCGATGCGTGCGGCCGCCCAGGTGCCCCTGCTGGGCGAGCATCCTGTGGGCTTCGCCGAAAAGTCCGATCTGCTGTTCTACGCCCGGGAGAGCCTGCCGTTTCATGCCAACGGCATGCGGTTTACCGCGCACGGTGCCGGCGGCGTGCTGGCGTCGCGCTGCTACTACTCGGTCGGTGGCGGTTTCGTGGTCAGCGACGAGGTGGCGCACGACGGTTCACGCCAGAAGGTGATCGCGCCCGATCCCGCGGTCCTGCCGCTGCCGTTCCACAGCGGCGCCGAACTGCTGGCGCTGACACGGACCCACGGCTGCAGCATCGCCGAGATCGTGCGCCGCAACGAACGCCACTGGCGCAGCGATGGCGAGACCTGCCGGCAACTGCTGCAGATCTGGGCCGTCATGCGCGCCTGCATCGAGCGCGGGTGCCGGACCGAAGGAACGCTGCCGGGGGGCTTCTCGGTCAAGCGGCGCGCGGCGGGTTTTCGCAAGGCGCTGGAGGCGGTCACCGGTGCCGAGGCGCGCGATCCGCTGCTGGTCATGGACTGGGTAAACCTGTACGCGCTGGCGGTGAACGAGGAGAACGCCGCCGGCGGCCGCGTGGTGACCGCGCCCACCAATGGCGCCGCCGGAATCATCCCGGCCGTGCTGCACTATTACCTGGCCTTCGTCCCCGGCGCCCACGATGACGGCATCGTCGATTTCCTGCTCACCGCGGCGGCCATCGGGTTTCTCTACAAGGAGAACGCGTCTATCAGCGGCGCCGAGGTCGGCTGCCAGGGCGAGGTGGGCGTGGCCTGCTCGATGGCCGCCGGCGCGCTGTGCGCCGTGCTCGGCGGTTCCGCCGAGCAGGTGGAGAACGCCGCCGAGATCGGCATGGAACACCACCTGGGCCTGACCTGCGATCCGGTGGGCGGGTTGGTGCAGATACCGTGCATCGAGCGCAATGCCATTGCCTCGGTCAAGGCGATCAATGCGGCGCGCATGGCGCTGCGCGGCGACGGCACCCACCACGTCAGCCTGGACAAGGTCATCAAGACAATGCGCGAGACGGGCGCCGACATGATGACCAAGTACAAGGAGACCGCCCGCGGCGGCCTGGCGGTCAATATCGTCGAGTGCTAGCGCGCGCTGATCGTGTTGCCGGCCACGCGCACCGGCGCGCCGACCGCCAGGCTCGGCGGCGCTGCCTGGGGGAAGGTACGGATGGTGCCGTCGGCCATGCGCACGTCCACCAGATAGACGGTCTGTGCCTTGGCCTGTTTTTCCACCTGGTTGCCGGCGAAGGCGCCGCCCACGGCGCCGACGATGGTCATCGCATCCTTGCCGCGCCCGGCCCCGACCTGGTGCCCGAGCACGCCGCCCAGCACGCCGCCGGCGACCGCGCCCAGGCCAGAGCCTTCGCCTTCCTGGCGCGTGGTGCGGATGCCGACGACCTCGCCGCATTCGGTGCAGGGCGGCGGCGCGCTGGCGCTACGGGCCGGCTCCGACGGCTCGCCGGCGCTGCGGCCGGAACCGGCGGCGGCGTGCGTCGACTTGGCGGTGCCGCCGTGCGCATCGCGCTCGATGGCCGATTCGGCATCGCGCGGCACGAGGAACTGATAGGCCGCGATCGCGCACACCGCGGTGACGGCGATGGCGGCCGTGGCCACCAGCGGGTGGATGCCGCGCAACAGGCCCGGACGGGCCGGCTCGTTGCCGGGGGAAGGCTCGGGAAGCGTGCTCATGGATGGCTACCTCATGCGGAAATGGATCCGGATAACCCGACATTAAACCGCAAATCGCGGCGGCGGCGGATCACGCGACGTGACTAGGCCGAACCGCCGGATGCGCGGCACCGTGGCGGCATAACGCGCGGCCACCGGTTGCGGATGACTGGCGGACGCCTCAGGCGGGCGCGAGCGGGGCCCGCGCCGCGTCGACGAGCGCGCGCGCGCGCCGCGCGCTGGCCTCGACGAGCTCGTAGCGGCCGCTGCCGATCCAGTCGGCCGCCACCATCCACGACCCGCCGATGCACGGCACATTGGACTGCTGCAGGTATTCGGCGGCCGTGGCCTCGGTGATCCCGCCGGTCGGGCAGATCGCCAACTCGGGAAAGGGACCCGCCAGCGACCGGATCATGCCCAGCCCGCCGACCGACGTGGCGGGGAACAGCTTCACCGCGTCGAAGCCCAGGTCCATCAGCGCCATGATCTCGCCGGCCGTCGCGGCACCGGGAATCACCGGCAGCGCCATGCTTGCCAGCGCCTGGCCCAGCTTGGGCGGCGTGCCGGGAGTGACGAGGAAGTCGGCGCCCTGGTCGACCGCGGCCTGCGCCTGCCGCGGCGTGGTCACCGTGCCGGCGCCCAGCACGACCTCGGGCAAGGCGCGCTTGATCGCACCGAGCGCGTCCATCGCCGCCGCGGACCGCAGCGTCACCTCGATCGCGCACAGGCCGCCGCGGGCCAGCGCGGCCGCGATCTGCAGCGCCTGGCTGGCGCTCTCGACGGTGACCACCGGCAGGATGCCGGCGCTGCGCAGCAGCGCGCGGGTTGCCTGCTGGCGGGGACTGCGGGATGCGGCGGGGGATGAGTTCATGATGGCGGCGTCTCCAGGATGGCGGCCGGCGATCCGTGCGGCAGCGGCACCGCGCCCGGCAGTGCGGCGTCGGCGCAGGCGATCGAGCACGCGCCTTCCTCGGCACTGCCGACGGCAGCGCGGTTGCCGGCGAAAAGGTGCCGGCCCAGGTCCAGCGGACCGGCGGCCGGAGGGCGGGCGGCGCTGCGCGCCGCCAGCGTGGCGGCATCGACGCGCAGCTCGAGCACGCCGCCCTCGCCGTCGAGCAGGATCGGGTCGCCGGACTGCACGCGGGCCAGCGGTCCGCCGTCGAGCGCCTCCGGCGTGACGTGGAGCGCCGCGGGGAATTTTCCCGAGGCGCCGGACATCCGGCCGTCGGTCACCAGCGCCACCTTGCCGCCCTGGCCCTGCAGCATGCCCAGCAGTGGCGCCAGGCTGTGCATCTCGGGCATGCCGTTGGCCCGCGGTCCCTGGAAGCGCACCACCGCGACGAAGTCGCGCGGCAGCGCGCCTGCCTTGTGCAGCGCGTTGAGCTCGCGCGGGTCGTCGACGACGACGGCGGGCGCCTCGATGCGGCGGAATTCGGGCTTCACCGCCGACACCTTGATGAGCGAACGTCCCAGGTTGCCGGCGAGCAGGCGCAACCCGCCGTGGGCCTCGAAGGGGCTGGCCACCGGCCGCACCACGCTGGTATCGCCGCTGTCGGGCGGGGCCGGCAGGTAGGACAGGACGCCGTCGTGCAAGCGCGGTTCGCGCGCGTACGCCGCCAGGCTGTCCGCCGCCAGCGTCAGCACGTCGGCATGCATCAGGCCGGCATCGATCAGTTCGCGCATGACGTAGGCCATGCCGCCGGCAGCCTGGAAATGGTTGACGTCGGCCGTGCCGTTGGGATAGATGTGCGTGAGCAGCGGCACGGCCTTGCCGATCGCGTCGAAGTCGTCCCAGTCGATGATGATCCCCGCGGCCCGGGCCACGGCGATCCAGTGGATGGTGTGGTTGGTCGATCCGCCGGTCGCCAGCAGCATCGACAGCGCATTGACGATGGCGCGTTCGTCGACCACGTGGCCGATCGGGCGATAGTCCTGGCCCAGCGCCGTGCAACCCAGCACCCGGCGCGTGGCCGCGCGCGTGAGCGCGTCGCGCAGCGGGGTGCCCGGGTTGACGAAGGAGGCGCCGGGCAACTGCAGGCCCATGGCCTCGAGCAGGGTCTGGTTGGAATTGGCCGTGCCGTAGAACGTGCACGTGCCCGGGGCGTGATACGACGCGGACTCGGCCTCGAGCAGCTCGGCGCGGGTGGCCTGGCCGGCGGCGTAGCGCTCGCGCACCGCGGCCTTGCTCTTGTTGTCCAGGCCGCTGGTCATCGGGCCGGCCGGCGCGAAGATCACCGGCAGGTGGCCGAAGGCCAGCGCGCCGATCAGCAGGCCCGGGACGATCTTGTCGCAGACGCCCAGGCACAGCGCGGCGTCGAACATGTCGTGGCACAGCGCGATGGCCGTGGCCTGCGCGATGACGTCGCGGCTGAACAGCGACAGTTCCATGCCGGGCCGGCCCTGCGTCACGCCGTCGCACATCGCGGGCACGCCGCCGGCCACCTGGGCCGTGGCGCCGGCCTCGCGCGCCGCCTGCTTGATGGTTGCCGGGTACGTCTCGAAGGGCTGGTGCGCCGACAGCATGTCGTTGAAGGCGGTGACGATGCCCAGGTTGGGCGCGGCCACCGCCTTGATTGCCAGCTTGTCGGCGCCGGCGCTGGCGGCAAAGCCGTGCGCCAGATTGCCGCAACTGAGCGCGCCGCGCACGGGTCCGGTGCGGCGCGAATGGTCGATCTTCGCCAGGTAGGCGGCGCGGGCCGCGGCGCTGCGCGCGCAGATGCGGTCGGTGACCCGGGCAATGCGCGAATCGAGCTTCATGCGGCGGTGTCCTTTGCCAGTGGCGATGCCTCAAGGGCACCAATGTACGTCCAGCGGCGCAGCGCCGGTGCGCAGCGCGGCCCGCACCGGCAGCCGCGCCGGTGCGCCGGCCGCCAGCGCGGCCTCGAACACCGCCCGCTTGCGCGCCCCGCGGATGAGCAGCAGGCGCTGTTGCGCCGGCCACCAGCCCGCGGGCGTCAGGCTGATGCGCAGCGGCCAGGACTGCGCACCGGGACAGCCTTCGGCGTCGAGCAGCACGTACGGCTCGTCGGACGCGAGCGCGGCGTCCAGGTCGCGGCTGCCCGGGAACAACGAGGCCGTGTGCCCGTCGTCGCCCATGCCCAGCAGCACCAGTGCCAGCGGCCCGGCGGCCAGCGCGGCGCGATAGTGCGCGCGCGCCTGCGCCAGCGCGTCCTGCGGATCCCGAGCGTACTGCACCAGCGGCTGGAACCGCGGGCCGCCGTCGTCCCGCGCCAGCGTGGCGCGCAGCAGGCGGGCATTGCTGCCCGGATCGTCCGCGTCGACCCAGCGGTCGTCGACCAGCCCGAGCGTGACGCCCGACCAGTCGCGCACCTGCGCGGCCAGCGCGCGGTAGACCGGTGCCGGGGTGCTGCCGCCGGAGACCAGCACCAGCCGCGCCGCGCCCGGCGACGCGGCGATGGCAGCGCGGCACGCGGCGCACACGCCGGCCACGAGCGACGCCTCGTCCGCGTGGGCGTGCCAGCGCGGCGCCGGCGCTGCCGGCGTCATGTACTGCTCCGTCCGTGCGGCTGCAGGTATTCGGCCGCCTCGGCCGGCCCCCAGGAGCCGGCCAGGTAGGGCAGGACAGCGGTGTCCACGGCCCGCCAGGCGGCGGCGACGCTGTCGATCCAGCTCCAGGCGGCCTCGACCTCGTCGTTGCGCACGAAGAGCGCGGTGTTGCCATTCAGCGCATCGAGCAGCAGCCGTTCGTAGGCGATGCGCCGGCGGGTGTTCACCGGCATGGACAGGTCCAGCGGCAAGGGCTGCAGTTCGAGCGCACCCCAGTCGGGCGCCGCCAGGCTGCTCATCAGGCCCAGCTCGATGTTCTCCTCGGGCTGCAGGCGGAACACCAGGCGATTGGGCGTGGCGCGTTCGCGCGCGGGCTTTTCGAACAGCCAGTGAGAGACATGGCGGAACGTGATGACGATCTGCGTGTAGCGCTCGGCCAGGCGCTTGCCGGTGACCAGGCGGAAGGGCACGCCCTCCCAGCGCCAGTTGTCGAGGTAGGCGCGCAGCCCCACGAAGGTGTCGGTCGGCGGTATGCCCGGCGGCTGCCGGAAGCCGGCCGCGGCCTTGCCGTCCACCACGCCGGCCTCGTAGCGGCCGCGCACGGAGTCGCGGGCCGCCGCCTCGGCACGCATCGGCCGCAGCGCGCGCAGCACCTTTACCTTCTCGTTGCGAACCGCGTCGGCGTCGAGCGAGGACGGCGGCTCCATGGCGATCAGGCACATCAGCTGCAGGATGTGGTTCTGCACCATGTCGCGCAGCGCACCGTAGTCGGCGTAATAGCCCTCGCGGCCGTCGACCCCCGCGGTCTCGGCCACGATGATGTCGACCGACTCGATCCATTGCCGATTCCAGACGGCCTCCAGCAGCGCATTGCCGAAGCGCAGCGCCAGCAGGTTCTGCACCGGGGCCTTGCCCAGGTAGTGGTCGATGCGGAACACGCGGTCCTCGCCGACGCAATGGCCGATGGCGGCAATGATGGCGCGGGCGCTGGCCAGGTCGCGCCCGATCGGCTTTTCCAGCACCAGGCGCGACGGCGGCTCGAGCAGCCCGGCGGCCTTCAGGCCCTGGCTGATCGGCACGAAGAGGTTGGGCGGCGTGGCCAGGAAGCTGACCGCCGGCCGGCCGGCCAGCGGGGCCAGCTGCCGCGCGATGGCGTCGGGTTCGGCGAGGTTGGCGGCGACGTAGTCGGTGCGCTCGAGCAGGTCGCGGAATTCCGGGGATTGCGGGTCCATCCCCGACTTGCCGCCCGTCGCGGCGGCCAGCTGCGCCCGGAACGATGCGGCGCTGTGCTCCTGGCGCGCGACGGCCATGATGCGGAACGACGGGGGCAGCAGCCGGTCGCGCAGCAGGTTGGCCAGCGACGGGAACAGGTAGCGCTGCGTCAGGTCGCCGGTGGCGCCGAACAGCAACAGGGTGTCATGCATGGTCCGCAGGTTCCAGGGTCACGCGCGCGCATGCGGCGATGACGGCAATGAAATTGTAGAGCGCGCCGCCGTTGCCCCCGGATGATCCCGCATCGCGAAACCACCACAGTGCAGGCGATCCCGGCAGCGGCGCGGATTGGCCGCACGCCGGCCGCGGGCCGCCTAGGCGCTGGCGCGCACCACCAGGTCGGTCGGCAGCACCTGCGAGGCGGGAACGACCCGGTCGGCGAACGACAGCAGTGCCGCAACCAGCGCGCGGCCGCCGGCGTCAACGGGCTGGCGGATCGTGGTGATCGCCGGATGGAAGTGCGCGGCCAGGAGCAGATCGCCGTAGCCGACCACGGCGACGTTCTCGGGCACGCGCAGGCCCCGATCGCGCAGCGTGCCGATGGCCGCCATGGCGATCAGGTCGGAACCGGCGACGATCGCATCGATGGGCGTGCGCTGCGAGTGCAGCGCCGCGACCGCCCCGGACACGCTGTCGGCCAGCAGCGACACGCGCCGCGTGAGGGCCGGGTCGATCGCCAGGCCCGCGGCCAGCAGCGCCTGGCGATACCCCTCGTGCCGCTGCGCCATCTCGGGCAGCGTGGTGTCGCCGAAGAAGGCAATGCGGCGCCGTCCGCGGCGCAGCAGGTGTTCGGTGGCTAGCCGGCCGCCCGCGCCGTCGTCGCCGCCGACGGTGCAGTACAGCTGGTTGGGCAGCTGCGTGCCCCAGACCACCAGCGGAATGCCGCGCGCCGCAAGCTGGTTGAGGTGGTCGTGGTGGTGCCACTGGCCGATCAGGATGATGCCCATCGCGCGGCCGGAGTCGAAGGGCGTCGAGGCCATCTGCAGCGTGTCGGCACCGATGCGCGACACCAGCATGTCGTAGCCGCGCTCCGCGAGCGCGTCGGCGATGCTGCCCAGGATGTCCTGGCAGAGAGGATCCGCCAGCCCCCGCCGCGGCTGGGTGTCGCACGACATGACGACCGCCACGGTATGGGTGTGCCCGAGGCGCAGTTCCTTGGCGCCGGCGTTGACGGTGTAATTGAGCGAGCGGGCCAGCTCGGTCACGCGCGTGCGCGTCACCTTGTTGACCAGGGCGCTGCCGTTGAGCGCACGCGAAACCGTCGTGGTCGACACGCCGGCCATGCGGGCGATGTCGGCCATCTGCAGGCGTCGACCGGTTGCCGCGGCGCTGCCGTTTTCATGCGGCGACCGTGCACGCGCGGCGTGCTCGTTTTGCATCGTCATCGAGACGATTGTAAGGCGCAGGGGTGCTCGCATCCACCGCCAACGCACGGCTGACGTCGCATGCGCGCACTATGGGAAACCCGTACGGGCGCGCCCCATTGCCAGTCGCGTTTTCGTCAGCAGATAGCCGCGATTCGACAGGCCGTCCACGATGCCGTGACCTACATCGTGCGCAGCGTGCTGGGTGGCGGCGACGGCGGCTTCAGCCACGTCCAGTTCCACTGCCTCGATCACGATCACGGCGAGAACGTCTTGCGCGACCTGTGCGAATACGAGCTCGACCTGCCGCCGGCCGCGGTGGAGTTCATCGCCGCCCACGCCGTGGCCGCGCTGGCGCTGGCGCAGCACGTGGCATTGCTCGATACGCTGCTCGACTATTACCCGTTCATCGGCAATCCGCTGGACCGGGCGCCGGTGTCGCTGCGCCGCGACCATGCAGGAGTGCTGGCCGCGCGGTTGGCGCTTGATCCCGGACCCCGGCAGCGGCGCAGCGCCGCGGACGGCTAGCACACGCCGGCACTGACCGGCTGGCGCAAAACGCGCGGATTGCGCAATGACAGCACCACAATTCATTGCTTGCGCCGATGCCGGGCGCCTCAGACTGGCGGGTGAGATGTCCGGCGCGCGGATGCGCGGGACGCCCGTCCCGCCGCGCCAAAGCCGTCGGGTCGGGGCAACCTGGAGGCACTTCATGAACGCTGGCGCAGTTCGCCCGGCCGGGCTCGACCGGCACGACACGATCATTCTCATCAGCATCGCCGCGGTATTGGCCGGAGCGCTGGCCTACGGCGCGGTCTACGACGACGTCGGCATCGCCGCGGGGGTGGGCCTGGCCCTGGCCGCGGCGGCCGCGATCGTTGCGGTCGTATCGCGCGGGGGCATCCTGAGCCAGGTCGGCCTGCCCTTCCTGGGCATGGCGATGGTGGCGTTGATGATCCACGTGGCGCACGGCCACAACGAGGCGCACTTTGGCGTCTTTGCGTTCCTCGCGGTGCTGGTGACCTATCGGCGGCCGCTGCCCGTGCTGGTGGGCGCGGCGACCATTGCCGTGCACCACCTGACGTTCAACTACTTCCAGGCGTGGGGCTGGGGCCCGATGTGCTTCGTCGATCCCGGCCTGATGCGCGTGGTCGAACACGCCCTGTTCGTCGTCGCCGAGACGGCGGTCCTGCTGTACCTGGCCCGCGGGGCCCGGGCCGACTTCCTCGCGGCCGACGAGCTCACGCAGATCGCGCAGGCGCTGGTGCGCGACGGCGGCCGGGTCGACCTGTCCGTCGCGCACCGCACCGTGCGATCGCCGGCCGCCACGACGCTGATCGTGACGCTGGGACACATCGCCGAGCTCATCGAGCGCGTGCGCGCCGCCGCCGCCACGATCCATACGGCCACGGCCGAACTGGCCTCGGGCAACGAGTCGCTGAGCCAGCGCACCGAACAGACCGCCTCCGGCCTGCAGCAGACGGCCGCTTCGGTCGAGCAGATCACCAGCACGATGAAGCTCAGCACCGACAGCGCCCAGGAGGCCAACCAGCTGGCCGGCCGGGCCTCGGAGGTCGCCGCCCGCGGCGGCGAGGCGGTGGCGCGGGTGGTCGAGACGATGAACGACATCCAGGTCTCCAGCCGGCGCATCACCGACATCATCGGCGTGATCGACGGCATCGCTTTCCAGACCAATATCCTGGCCCTCAACGCCGCGGTCGAGGCCGCCCGCGCGGGCGAGCAGGGGCGCGGCTTCGCCGTGGTCGCCGCCGAGGTGCGCAACCTGGCCCAGCGCAGCGCATCGGCCGCGCGCGAGATCAAGGAACTGATCACCGGCAGCGTGCAGCAGGTCGAGACCGGCAGCAGCCTGGTCACCGATGCCGGCCAGACGATGGACGCCGTGGTCGAGCAGGTGCGCAGCGTCTCGCGCCTGATAAATTCGGTGACGCAGTCGAGCGCCGAGCAGAACCAGGGCATCGGCCACATCAACGTCGCCATCGGCCGGCTCGAAGGCAATACCCAGCAGAACGCTGCGCTGGTGGAGGAGATTGCCGCGGCGGCGGCGGCGCTGCGCGAACAGGCCCAGGCGCTGGTTGGCGCGCTGGCACTGTTTGTCGCGCACGACGCCGCGCCGCGTGCCGGTTCATTCGCCTGACGCGCGGGCGGCGCCGGTGGCGCGTTCGTGCGGCGCCGGCGGGCCCAGCCGCTCGGCCAGGAAATCCATCAGCACCCGAACGCGGTGCGGGACGTGCCGGTTGCTGGGCAGTACCGCGTAGATGCCGATGTCGGCGCTGGGCAGGCCGGTCAGCGCCAGGTGCAACTGGCCGGCGGCCAGCGCGTCGGCCGCCATGAATTGCGGCGAGTAGCACAGCCCGAAGCCGGCCACGGCCGCCTCGATCAGCGCATCGCCGTTGTTGGACTGCAGACGGGTGCGGATCGCGAAGCTCTGCAAGCGGCCGTCGACCAGGAAATCCCAGTGGTGCGGCTTGGCCGTGCCGGTATAGGCCAGGCACTCGTGGTGGATCAGCTCCGCCGGATGCGCCGGCGCGCCGTGCTTCATCAGGTAGTCGGGTGCGGCCACCACGACGGCGCGGGTGCGGCTGATGCGGCGCGCCACGTCGCCCGGCTCCAGCCGCGGCGTGATGCGGATCGCCAGGTCAATGCCTTCCTCGATGAGATTGCTGCGCCGGTCGACGTAATCCATGTCCAGCGACACCTCGGCGTGGCGCTGCGCGAACTCCAGCAGGTGCCGGCTGAGGTAGCGCTTGCCGTAGCTCAGCGGCATGCTCAGGTGGATAGGACCGCGGGGCGTATGGCGCTCTGCGGCGGCGCCGCTTTCCGCGGTGTCGACCAGGTTGAGGATGACGCGGCATTTTTCCAGGTAATCGGCGCCGGCCGATGTCAGGGCGAGCCGCCGCGTGCTGCGCGCGATGAGCTTGGTCGCCAGGTGGGCTTCGAGCGCCGCGACCTGGCGGGTTACGACCGAGCGGGCCACCCCCATCTGCTGGGCGACGGCCGAGAAGCTGCCGAGCTCTGCCACCCGGACGAATTGGCGCATGGCCTCGAGGCGATCCATTGTTGCTCCTTTGGCAACAAACAATAGCTGATTGTCCTCTATTTCTCTGTTCCGGATTCCGGCACAGTGCGGGCATGGACACCGAACGCAACCCGATCCCCTACCCGGCGCAGCCGGTGCTGTTCGTCCCGCACGGCGCCCCGACGTTTGCGCTGCGGCCGGGCGCCGCCGGCGCAGCCATCGCGCAGATGGCCGGGCGGCTGGCGCACCCGCGCGCCATCATCGCGGTCAGCCCGCACTGGGACACGCCGGAACCGCGCGTGGGTACCGCCCCGCGGCTCGAAACCATCCACGATTTCCGGGGGTTTCCCAGCGAACTCAATGCGATCCGCTATCCGGCGTCCGGCTGTGCGGAGGCGTCGCGCGACGTCGTCGCGGCGCTGCAGGCCGCCGGGTTCCCGGCAACCGCGGACGCCGAGCGCGGCCTCGATCACGGCGCGTGGATTCCGCTGCGCCTGATGTTTCCCGATGCCGACGTGCCGGTCATCCCGCTGTCGATCCAGTCCGCGCGCGGGCCCGAGTACCACCTGCGGCTGGGACGGGCGCTGGCGCCCCTCGCGGCGCGCGGCTTCCTGGTGCTGGCGACCGGCAACCTCACGCACAACCTGGGCGACTACGTGCGCGCGGCGCGCGGCACCGGCCAGACGCCGGCGTACGTGCGCGCCTTTGCCGACTGGATGTGGCAGCGCATCGCCGCCGGCGACGTGCCTGCGCTGCTCGACTACCGGCGCCAGGCGCCGGAGGCGGTGCGCGCCCACCCCGAGGAAGACCACCTGCTGCCGCTGTACGTGGCCCTGGGCGCCGGCGGCACCGCGTCGCCCGAGCGCATCCACGCCGGCGTCGACGATTACGTGCTGGCGATGGACGCCTTCGCGTTTTCCTGATCCGGTGCCGCCACCCGCCCGCAATCAACGTCCATCCAACGGCGAAACTCCATGACGACCCCTTCGGCACGCTACGGCGCCACGGCCATCGGCCTGCACTGGCTGATGGCCGCAATGATCGCGGCGCTCTTCTGCGTCGGCCTGTACATGCACGACCTGCCCCTGTCGCCCTGGAAGCTCAAGGTGTTTTCCTGGCACAAGTGGACCGGGGTGACGATCTTCCTGCTGCTGCTGGCGCGCATCGCGTGGCGCCTTGGCCATCGTCCGCCCGCGCTGCCCGCCACGATGGCGCGGGTGCAGCAGGCAGCGGCCCATGCCGGGCACGCGCTGCTGTACGTGCTGATGGCGGCGATCCCGCTGTCGGGCTGGCTGATGAGTTCGGCCAAGGGATTCCAGACCGTGTATTTCGGCGTCCTGCCGCTGCCCGACCTCCTGTCCAAGGACAAGGCCCTGGGCGACGTGCTGCAGCAGGTGCACCTGGCGCTGAACCTGGCGCTGGCGGCGGTGGTCGCCGGTCATGCGGGCGCCGCCATCAAGCATCACTTTTTCGATCGCGACGACGTGTTCACCCGCATGCTGCCCCGCCGCCGCTCGGCACCGCCGCTTTCACCATCGAGGAAATCATGACGTCGTCCGTTCGCCTGCTTGCCCCGCTCGGGCTGGCGTTGCTGCTGGCCGCCGCCGGCGTCCCCGCCGCCGAACTTACCCATGTCGATACCGGCAGCAGTTCGCTGAGCTTCGTGTTCCATGAAATGGGCGTCCCGGTGGACGGCCATTTCCACCGCTACGACGTCCAGCTGTCGTTCGACCCGGCCCGGCCGGCCGCCGCCAGGGCCGCCATCATTCTGGACCTGGCCAGCATCGATGCCGGGTCCGACGAGGCCAACGATGAGGTCGTCGGCAAGGCCTGGTTCAATGTCCGGGAATTTCCGCAGGCGCGCTTCGTCGCCAGCAGCGTCAAGCCCCTGGGCAACAACCGCTACGAGCTGCAGGGCACCCTCACCATCAAGGGGCACAGCCGCGAGCTGCGGGCGCCGGTCACGTACACGCCGCAGGGGGCTGCCGGACAGTTCGACGGCCAATTCACGCTCCAGCGCGCCGACTTTGCCATCGGCGAAGGCACGTGGGCGGATTTCGGCACCGTGGCCAACAACATCGAGATCAAGTTCCACTTCCTGGCCAGCGCCGGCAAGTGATCCCTTCCCACCGTCACCCTTCGACAAACCTGGAGTACGCCATGAAACGCCTTGCACTGATCGCTTCCTTTGCTGCCGCCGCCGTGCTCTCGAGCCAGGCCTTCGCCGCGCCCGAGACTTTCGTCATCGACAACAACCACACGTTCCCGAGCTTCTCGTACAGCCACTTCGGCTATACCGTCCAGACCAGCCGCTTCAACAAGACCAGCGGCAAGGTGATCCTCGACCGGGCGGCCCATACCGGCGCGGTCGAGGTGACCATAGATACGCCGTCGGTGGATACCGGCTCGCCGCTGTTCAACGAGCACATCCAGGGCGCCGATTTCCTCGACACCGCCAAGTTCCCGACGGCGACCTTCACCTCGACGAAGGTCACGTTCGACGGCGACAAGCCGGCGACGATCGACGGCAACCTGACGCTGAAGGGCATCACCCGCCCGGTGACGCTGAAGGTGACCGGCTACCAGCTGATGCCCCATCCGATGGTCAAGAAGGACGCCATCGGCGCCAATGCGACGACCACCGTCAAGCGGACCGACTTCAACGCCGGCAAGTACGCGCCGTACGTCGGCGACGACGTGACGATCACCATTGCGATCGAGGCGATCAAGGAATAGGTCCGTCAACCCGGAGGAGCCAACATGAGCCAGCCCACGGTAGCCCAGAAGTTCCCGTACGCCGTCGATGTCGAGGCGGGCAAGACCTACTTCTGGTGTGCATGCGGCAACAGCAAGACCCAGCCGTTCTGCGACGGCAGCCACAAGGGCAGCAGCTTCACGCCGGTGCAGTACCAGGCCACGGCGGCCGAGACCGTGTACTTCTGCGGCTGCAAGCGCACGGCGCACGCGCCGCTGTGCGACGGCAGCCACAAGGCACTGTAGCCGCCGGCACCACCAGAGGTCCCCGGCCCGGATCGCGCGCGCCGGGGACCTTTGCCCTTCTAAAGAAGATGCTTGTAGAAGAACGTGGTCGCGCAGAAGGCCCCGTCGGGCATGAGCGCGTAGCGCGGCACCACGCCGACCCGGGTCCACCCGGCGCGCTCGTAGAGGCGCTCCGCGTCGCCCCCGGTCACGGCATCGAGCACCAGCACCGACCGTCCCCGCCCGCGGGCGGCCGCTTCCAGCGCATCGAGCAGGCGGCGCGCAACGCCCTGGCGGCGGGCCCGGCGCAGCACGAGCATCTTGGCGACATCGGCCCGATGCGGCTGGTTTTGCGGCAGGTTCAGCACCAGTTGCACCGCCCTCGACGCAGTCGACCAGCACGTCAGCCAGCGCCCCGACGCTGGCGTGGGCCGCCGGCCCGTCCAGTTCCCGTATTCGCAGTGCAGCAGTCATGAACGCGTCACCTTTCGCGAAAGCGCCGCGCGGCGCCCGCCCGCGCGCGGGGCTGGCAATCCGGCCGATCGGCGTGCCATCATCGCGGCTGGCGCGCACCGCCATCGACAAGAAGAAACCCTGAGGAGCACAGCGTGAACCGACCGGCAACACCAGCAGCGCAAGGCCGCGGCACCGCCGCCGCGGGTGGACCTTTCCACTACGACCCGCGCACCATCGCGCTGCACTGGGCCACCGCCACCGTGGTGCTGGTGATGTGGTGCATCGGGCAGACGGTGGACTGGTTTCCCAAGGGAGCGCCGCGCATCAACTACCGCAGCGTGCACATCGTGCTGGGCGTCGTACTGGTGGCGCTGCTGCTGTTTCGCATCTGGTGGCGCCGTACCGGCGGCCGCAGGCTGCCGCCCGACGCCATGACCACCCAGCAGAAGATAGCGTCCGCCGGCCACGTGATCCTGTACGTGCTGTTGCTGGCGACCGTTGCCGGCGGCCTGAGCAACGTCTGGGTGCGCGGCGACAGCATCTTCCAGGTCTTTTCCGTGCCGTCCCTCGATCCGGGCAACAAGGAACTGCGCGAGCAGGTGGAGGACCTGCACGCCCTGCTGGCCAATACCGTTTTCTTCGCCGCGCTGCTGCATGCCGCGGTGGCGCTCTATCACCACTTCATCGCCCGCGACGACGTGCTGCGGCGCATGACCCGAACCGGCGGCTGACCGCCACTGCCGTGCGCCGCGTCACCTGGTGTGCACGCGCGCGCCATTGGCGCGGTACATCGCCTGGCCGGGCTTGACGTCGAACGCACGGTAGACATCCGGGGTCAATCCCGAAGTGCGAGCGGTAGTGCGAGCCACGGAGCCCAGGCGTTTCTCCTGAGAATCCGGCGGAGGGTAATCGCACATCGCCCGTCGACCGGGGATCGCGCGGGCGAATACCGGCGCCGCCCGGGTCCAGTTCGCCGCGACCGGCCCCGGCCGGCACCGCCCCGTCCATCCGCCGGCCGAAGAAGACTATTCTTCGCGTCTCCAATGGCTGGAAACGATGAACGCATGACTTCCTTCACGCCCATTTCCGCCCTCGTCGGCGGCATCCTGATCGGCCTATCGGCGGTGCTGTTGCTGCTCTGGAACGGCCGCATTGCCGGAATCTCCGGAATTGCCAGCGGGCTTGCCTTTGCCGGCGCCGGCGAGCGTGCGTGGCGCCTGGCATTTCTGGCCGGGCTGCTGCTGGGCACCGGCGCATGGGTGGCGTGGTCGGGCGCCGTGCCGCTGGCGCGGCCGCAATTTCCAACGGTATTGGTGATGGCGGCCGGCCTGCTGGTCGGCTACGGCACCGCGCTGGCCGGCGGCTGCACCAGCGGGCACGGCGTCTGTGGCGTGGCGCGCCTGTCGGACCGGTCCCTGGTGGCTACCGCCGTGTTCCTCGGCGTGGCCATCCTGACGACCTTCCTGGTGCGCCACGTCGCGCACATCGCCTCGTGAAGGCGCACGGCGGTCTGCGGCTGGTCGTTGCCCTGCTGGCCGGCGTGCTGTTCGGGTTGGGCCTTGCCGTGGCGCAGATGATCGATCCGCGCAAGGTGCTGGCGTTCCTGGACCTTGCCGGTGCCTGGGATGTCAGCCTGGTGTTCGTCCTGGGTGGCGCCGTCGCGCTGTCGGCTATCGGCTTTCGTGCCGCCCGGGCGCCGCGTCGACCGCGGCTGGATGATGCATTTCGCCTGCCGGCCACCCGCGGGCTGGACTGGCAATTGTTGATCGGCGCCGCCATCTTCGGTGCCGGCTGGGGACTGGCCGGCTATTGCCCGGGGCCGGCGATCTCGTCGCTTGCCTATGGCAATCCGGAAGCGCTGTGGTTCGTTCCGGCGATGCTGGCGGGCGCCGCCTGCCGGCGCTGGCAGCTGCGGCGGGTGCCGCGCGCGCTCGCGGC
The DNA here is from genome assembly GCA_037441485.1 of Burkholderiales bacterium. Classification (GTDB taxonomy): domain Bacteria; phylum Pseudomonadota; class Gammaproteobacteria; order Burkholderiales; family Burkholderiaceae_F; genus GJ-E10. The sequence goes on along the minus strand of JBBISD010000017.1, from coordinate 13,095 downwards.
GACGGAATAGGCGGCGCCGGCTACAGCAGCTGGTCGCGTGCCAGCTCGTCGATCAGCACGGTCACGAATTCGCGGATTTCCTGTTCGATGCGGCCGGGGGCGTCGGAGCGCGTGCGCGCCGTCCAGTAAATGGTGCCGGTGGCGACGTCGGTGAGCGCCGTCGACACGTAGTAGCGCTCGAAATCACGGGTCTCCGTCCGTGCATAGCCATAGGGCCAGTAATAGCCGTACCAGCCGTAGTAGTCCCAGCCCCAGGTGGGGACCGGCTCGACGGTGACTTGCTGGATGTGCTGGCGCGCCACCAGCGCGCTGGACAGCACGCGCACCGCCCCCGCGCGCTTGGCCGCTTCCATCAGTGCCGGCCCGCCGCCATCGGGCAACGGCGCGCTGACGGTGTCGTAGCTGCGCAGCGCGTCGACGCCCCGACTGCGTAGCGCTGCCGCCATGCTGTCCTCGAAGAGCCGGCGAACCGTCTCGTCACGGGTCAGTCCGACAACCAGTATCCGTCCCGCCGGAGCATGCCCGGCATATTGCGGATTCGACCACGTTGCCTCGACATGCGTACTGGCGCAGCCGCCGAGGCCGGCAAGCAGCCCGACGGCGAGGAACCACGCGCGGATAAGGCGATGATGGCGCATTTCCTTCCTCCTTGGGCAGGCCCGGCACGGAACCGGGGGCCGATGTGCCCCGTCAGGCCGCCCAGTGTGCCCGTACCGGCGCCTCCGTGCGTGACGCGGATCAAGTCCCGGTCGCGGGCCGGGACATCGCAGGGTGACCGTGAGCGTGCAGGTACGGCCTCGCGGTTGCAGCCCTCACCCCCGCCCCTATCCCGCGCGCGGGCGATGGCAGACCGCGGCGCGCACTATTCGCGACGCGCGCACTCCGGACGCACCGCCGGGCAAACGGTCGGCGCCGCATGCCACGCTGTCCCGGCGGGCGGCGCGGCTCCCGGGTGGCGGACAAGGAATTATCATCAGCACTTTGCCGGAGCGCCCCGTTGTCCAAGGGCTTGACCAGCATCGACGCGCGCGAGCGCCTGGAGAAATTCGGGCCCAATGCGACGCCTGACACGGCGCAGCGCCCGCTGCGCCGGGCGCTGGGAAAATTCTGGGCGCCGGTTCCGTGGATGCTGGAGGCGGCGATCATCCTCCAGCTGTTCCTGGGAAAGACCGTCGAGGCGATAATCATCGCCGGCCTGCTGCTGTTCAATGCCGTGCTCGGCCTGCTGCAGGAAAACCGCGCCCAGGCGACCCTCGCCGCATTGAAGGCGCGGCTCGCATTGAACGCCACCGCCCGGCGCGATGGTGCCTGGCAGACCGTGCCGGCGGCCGCCCTGGTGCCCGGCGACGTGATCAAGCTCTCGCTGGGTTGCGTGGTGGCCGCCGACGCGCGCATCACCGAAGGCGAGGTGCTGCTCGACCAATCGATGCTGACGGGCGAGTCGATGCCGATCGACGCCGGCCCCGGCGTGCAGGCGTTCGCCGGCGCCCTGGTACGGCGCGGCGAAGCCATCGCCGAGGTCACGGCCACCGGCGCGCGCACGACGTTCGGCCGCACCGCCGAGCTCGTGCGTACGGCGCACGTCGTCAGTTCCCAGCAAAGGGCGGTCCTGCGCGTGGTGCGCAACCTCGCCGTTTTCAACGGGTTCGCCATCGCCGTTCTCGTGGCCTACGCCGTCGCCGTCCGGTTGGCGCCCGGCCAGATCGTACCGCTGGTCCTGACCGCGGTCCTCGCGTCGATACCCGTTGCCCTGCCCGCGACCTTCACCCTGGCGGCGGCGCTGGGCGCCCGCGCGCTGGCCAAGCGCGGCGTCCTGCCCACGCGCCTGTCCGCGGTCGACGAGGCCGCCACCATGGATGTGCTCTGCTCGGACAAGACCGGCACCCTTACGCAGAATGCCCTGGCCGTAACGGCGGTCCGCCCCGCCGAGGGCGCCGACGAGGCGCGCGTCCTGGCCCTGGCGGCGCTTGCCAGCTCCGACGGCGGCCAGGACCCCGTCGATGCCGCTATCCGCGTCGCCGCCGGATCCCGGCGTGCCCCCGATGCGCTGACGCTGCTTGCCTTCACGCCCTTCGATCCGGAGAACAAGATGTCCGCGGCGAACGTGCGCGATGCGGACGGCAAGGTGCAACGGGTCGTCAAGGGCGCCTTTGCCGCCGTGACCGCGCTGGCGCCGGCGTCGCCGGCCATGCAGGCGACATTAGAGGCGCTCGAGGCGCAAGGCTTCCGGGTGCTGGCGGTGGCGGCCGGCGCGCCCGCGTCGATGACGCTGGCGGGACTGATCGCCCTGAGCGATCCGCCGCGCAGCGATTCGGCGGCGCTCATCCGCCAGTTGAACGCACTGGGCGTGCGCACCGTGATGATCACCGGGGACGCGCCAACCACCGCGGCCGTGGTGGCGCGCGCGGTCGGGTTGGCCGGCCCGTTGAGTCCGCCGGGGCCGATTCCGCAGAACGTGCGCGCCGAGACCTTCGCGGTCTTCGCCGGCATCCTGCCGGAGGGCAAGTACCAGCTGGTCAAGGCGTTCCAGGCTGCCGGCCACACGGTGGGAATGTGCGGCGATGGCGCCAACGACGCACCGGCGCTGCGCCAGGCGCAGATCGGCATTGCGGTGTCGACCGCCACCGACGTGGCCAAATCCGCTGCGGGAATGGTGCTGACCGAACCCGGACTGGCCGGCATCGTCGCGGCGGTCCGCGAGGGTCGCGTGACCTTCCAGCGCATCGTGACCTACACGCTCAATTCCATCACCAAGAAAATCGTCACGGTGCTGTTCCTGGTGCTCGGATTGGTCATGACCGGGCAGGCGATCCTGACGCCGCTGCTGATGGTCATCCTGATGATCACCGGTGACTTCCTGGCCATGTCGGTGACGACCGACAACGTGCAGCCCTCTGCCATGCCCAATGCGTGGCACATCGGCAGCCTGACGGCGGCGGGCGTCACCATGGGTGCCGGCCTCCTGGCGTTTTGCGGCGCGGTGCTGGCCGTCGGCCGGATCGGGATCGGCTATCCGATCGACACGCTGCGGACGCTGGCGTTCGTGGCGATCGTCTTCGGCAGCCAGGCGACCATCTATTCGCTTCGAGAGCGGCGCCATCTGTGGCGTTCGCGCCCCAGCTTCTGGCTGGCTGCCTCGTCGCTGGCCGATATCGCGATCGCGGCGACGCTGGCCGTCGGCGGAATCGCCATGGCACCCCTGCCGGCCGGGGTGGTGGTCGTTACGCTTGCCGCAGCCGGGGGCTTCGCGCTCGCGCTGGATGCCGTGAAGGTTCCCGTCTTTCGCCGACTGCGGATCGCATGAATCGCGGTCCGCCGCAAGGAGCAGTGAAGATGAAGATCGATTCGAGCGACTTTTGCGTGCGCGAGGGCCGCAAGGTCGATCTGCGCAGGTGGCCGACGCGGGTCGCCCCGGTGTACACGTCGAAGAAGCGCTACAGCGCGCTGCTGCAGGAGCACGTCGCCCAGTTGAGCCATCTGCAGCAGCTGCTCTATGCGTCCAACCGCTTTGCCGTCCTGCTGATCTTCCAGGCGATGGATGCGGCCGGCAAGGACGGTGCGATCCGGCACGTGATGTCCGGTGTCAACCCGCAAGGTTGCCAGGTGTTCAGCTTCAAGCACCCGAGCGCCGCGGAGCTGCAGCACGATTTTCTCTGGCGCACGACCCGCGACCTGCCGGAACGGGGCCGTATCGGCATCTTCAACCGCTCCTACTACGAGGAGGTGTTGATCGCCCGCGTGCACCCGGAGATCCTGCTGGGCGAGGGGCTTCCGGGAGCAACGCGCGACGCGACGGCGATCTGGCGCGACCGCTACCGGTCCATCGTCGACCTGGAACGGCACCTGCATGCCAACGGCACGCGCATCATCAAGTTCTTCCTGCACCTTTCCAAGGACGAGCAGCGCAAGCGCTTTCTCGAGCGCATCGACCAGCCGGAGAAGAACTGGAAAATCAGCGCCGGCGACATCGAGGAGCGCAAATTCTGGGACCGCTACATGTCGGCGTACGAGGATTGCCTCGGCGCCACCAGCACGGCCGCCGCGCCGTGGTACGTCGTGCCCGCCGACGACAAGGAGAATTCCCGGCTCATCGTGTCGCGGATCGTCGTCGATACCCTCGAGGCGCTGGCGCTGCGCTATCCGAAGGCAGATGCGGCCCGCCGGCGCGAGCTGCACGCGATCCGCGAGCAGCTGGCGCCGTGAGGCGCGTCCCGTCAGGGTTGGTACTGAAGCGCTCCCTGGCCTTGACGCCCACGCCCGTCTGCGACAGGTTGTTGGCGCAATTAGCAACTGGGAGTGGGTGCCATTGCGGTTGACCAGGAATTTCCCCGCGTCATTGACGCCATTTTCCGGCAGGCCATGGCTGACCCGGCCGCCCCGCTCGGTTACCAAAGATGTCGACTCTGCGCAAACGCGGAGGCCGCGATCCGCGCGGGGGACATCTTCCGCGCGCCGTTTCCCTTACGGGATTGCCTTACGGGCATTGCGACGTTGCGGGAGGCGCCCGATTAGATCGTCTCGAATCGGGCCAAACCCTGAGATGGCCTGGCGCCGGATAGCGCCTTTCCGACTGCAAATTCAGTTTTCATTAA
>JBBISD010000017.1:0-8403 GCA_037441485.1 Burkholderiales bacterium | reverse complement strand
GAGATGGCCTGGCGCCGGATAGCGCCTTTCCGACTGCAAATTCAGTTTTCATTAATGGCGACCGCGCAGGCTCAGTGCGCGTTCAGAATTTATCGCATGGTCATTCCAGAATAATTTGGGAGGACAAAAAACATGATCTGCACTTCGGAGCCGGTCCAGGCGTCGCGCCACGGCGTGACCACTTCAAGCCGACTGTGCAAGTTAGGCAGCCCGTTGCCCGAATTCTCCATGGCATTTCAACCTATCGTCGATGTCACTTCGGCGACGGTGTTCGGATTCGAAGCTCTGGTGCGCAGCTCGGCCGTGCACGCCAGCTCGCGATCGGCTCTTGGAATGCGCGCGCGGATCGGCCGCTGTCGGTTCGACTTCAACTGCTGCGCCCGCGCCATCCAATGGGCCGCTCGCCTGGGCCTGGGCGGCTCCGACCTGCGACTGGCATTGAACTTCCCGGCCAGCGCCTTCGCTGCCGCAGACGACTGTGTGCACACGGTGTTGCAGATCGCAGACCGCGCCGGCATCCGACGCGACCAATTGATCTTCGAAGTTACCGAGCACGAACCCATCGCGCGGCAAAGCCGCGAAGCTCTGCGCGATCTCTCCCGCAGCGGCGTGCTCGTTGCTCTCGACGACTTCGGCGCCGGCGTTTCGGGCCTCGCGGCGTTCGCGGATATCAGCCCAAGCATCGTCAAGCTGGATCGGCACCTGGTCCATGGCATGCATGGGGATGTCTCGCGCCTGACCATCATCCGGGCCGTCCTTGGCATGTGCCGCGAAATGGGCGTGACGCTGATAGCCGAGGGCGTCGAAGCGCAGGACGATTTCGAGGTTCTCGCCGGGCTCGGTATTTCGCTATTCCAGGGCTACTACTTTGCACGCCCGGCATTTGAGGCGTTTCCGCAAGTGCGCTGGCAGTGACGGTCAGCGCTAGCGCTCCGGCGGGAATATGATGTCGAACAGTCGCTTCACGTTCGGCGTCATGTTCCCTTCTTCCGGCCGCAGGAACTCTTCCGCCGGCGCCAAGCGCTTGGCATAGCCGGCTTCGTAGACGCGCTTCACCACCCCGGGAGAGACCTCTTCCCGGTCGTAGCCCGGCATGAAGCCAATCAACTGATAGCCGGCGCGCTCCAGCGCCAGTTGCATCTGTGGCATCTTCATCGTGGCCAGCGTGTAGACGAAGCCGGCTCCCATCGCGCGGCCCATCTTCTCGCCGAGCTCCATGGCGGTCACGGCCATACGGGCGCCGCGATGCGCGGGAGAAATGACCCCAAGGCGGGCATAAAGCGTCATTGCAGCGCTCTCGCGCTCCCACGAGCCCATGCCGACCAGCACATCGCCGTGCCGGATCAGCAATGCGATGACATCCTTGTCGGGCTGGACGTCGAGCACGACCTTGTCAAGATAGAACTGCTCGGTGAGATAGCAGCTGGCGGCGCCGACCGACACGCTGGGAAACCACGTGCGGATCGCTGCGATGAGCGGGCCGATGTCCGTCCGGGTCATCCGGTCGAAGCGATAGCCTTCAGGGAGCGGCGTCATCGCGGAAATCTCGTCTATTGTGGGCCATTGCATGCACACGTCTCCCGGGTGTCGCCGCCGCGCCGGTCACGCCGCCGCTACGGCAGCAAGAATTTGACGAAAAGTCCGATCGCCAGAGAAACCGCAAAGAACAGTCCCGTTGAAACGATATAGGCCGTCCAGAACGCCCGCGGGGCCGAATCCCGCCGTACTTGGTCGAACCCGACGCGCATTTGGCCGCTCCGCAGCGGGTAGGCAACGACGACCACGGCGACGATTAACCAGAGGCCGAAGATCGCGGCAAGGATTTGCTTGGGGCCCACGTGATTTCAGATATCGAAATGCGGAATTTCAAAAGAACCCGACCGCCAGGCAGATGCACAGCGGTCTGCCGAGACGATGATTACTTTGCTTCACCCTGTGCCTTCCGAATGATGTCAAATACCGTTCGGGCGTCGGAAATCAATTCAAACCGTGGGCTCACATAAGCTTCAGACCCTGGCCAACTGGACATTGCGCCGAAGAACGCGCCAAATGGGGAGCCACCTCCAAAGGAAATCGTGCCAAGCGCTTCGCGGGCCTCAGAAAGCGTTTGCCTGTTGATTCTCCGCGCAAAGCAGGCCAGCGGGTGTCCCGTCGAGCTGCAACCCCCCGCACCCGACCAAGTTGCGACCGGCCGTCCCGCCCACCCCCGCCGACGCCCCCGCATTTTCGGAACTTCATTCCGCGCAGCGATGGTCCTTTTTCGGAACTTGATTATCCTGCACCACCAGCGGCCTATTCCACCGTCACCGACTTGGCCAGGTTGCGCGGCTTGTCCACGTCGGTGCCCCGCGCCACGGCCGTGTGATAGGCCAGCAGCTGCAGCGGCACCACGTGCAGGATGGGAGAGAGGTCGCCGTAGTGCTCGGGCATGCGGATCACGTGCAGGCCGTCATCGGGCTGGATGCGGGTATCGCCGTCGGCAAAGACGTACAGCTGTCCGCCGCGGGCACGCACCTCCATCATGTTGCTCTTGAGCTTTTCGAGCAGCGCGTTGTTGGGCGCCACCGTGACCACGGGCATGGCGTCGGTCACCAGCGCCAGCGGGCCGTGCTTGAGCTCGCCGGCCGGATAGGCCTCGGCGTGGATGTAGCTGATCTCCTTGAGCTTGAGCGCGCCCTCCAGGGCGATCGGATAATGCAGGCCGCGGCCCAGGAAGAGCGCGTGCTCCTTCTGCACGAAGTTCTCGCTCCAGGCGATGATTTGCGGCTCCAGGGCCAGCACGCTCTGCACCGCAGAGGGCAGGTGGCGCAGGCTGCGGATGGCCTCGCCCTCCTGGGCGGTCGTCAGCCGGCCGCGCACCTTGGCTATCGCATTGGCCAGCAGGTACAGCGCCACCAGCTGCGTCGTGAACGCCTTGGTCGACGCCACGCCGATCTCCGTGCCGGCGCGCGTGAGGAAGGCGAGCGCGGTCTCGCGCACCATGGCGCTCGAACCCACGTTGCAGATCGCCAGGGTGTGCGCCATGCCCAGGCTCCGCGCGTGCTTGAGCGCGGCCAGCGTATCGGCGGTTTCGCCCGACTGCGAGATCACCACTACCAGGCTCTTCGGATCGGGCACTGAGGCGCGGTAGCGGTATTCGCTGGCGATCTCGACATTGACCGGAATGCGCGCGATGGACTCGATCCAGTAGCGCGCCACGCAGCCGGCGTAATAGCTGGTGCCGCAGGCCAGGACCAGCACGTTGTCGATACCGGCGAAGACGGCCGGGGCGCGGTCGCCGAACTGCGCCGCGTCGATCGCATCGGTCTGGTCCAGCGTATCGGCAATGGCCTTGGGCTGCTCGAAGATCTCCTTCTGCATGTAATGCCGGTAGGGTCCGAGCTCGACCGCGCCGGAAAAGGCGGTCAGCCGGCGCTCCGGCCGCTGCACCGGATGGCCGTCGGCATCCACGATCCGCACGTGATCGAGCCCGATGTCCACCACGTCGCCGTCCTGCAGGTAGACGAAGCGCTCGGTCGTGCCGGCCAGCGCCAGGGCATCCGACGCCAGGAAGTTCTCGCCGCTGCCCAGTCCCACCACCAGCGGGCTGCCGGCGCGCGCCCCGACGACGCGCCGGGGCTCGTCCCGGTGCAGCACGGCGATGGCAAAGGTGCCGTGCAGGCGGCGCGCCGCCTGCTGCACGGCCACGAACAGGTCGCCGGCGTACAGGTGGTCGACCAGGTGGGCGATGACCTCGGTATCGGTCTGGCTCTCGAAGTCATAGCCCGCCGCCTTCAGCTCGGTGCGCAGCGTCTCGTAGTTCTCGATGATGCCGTTGTGCGCCAGCGCAATGCGCGCGCCCTGCGCCACCTTGCCGCCGGTGCCCGGCCCGGCGGAAAAGTGCGGGTGGGCGTTGCCGGTCGTGGGCGCGCCATGGGTGGCCCAGCGCGTATGGGCAATGCCGGTGTGCGCCGACAGCCCCGCGCTCTGCGCGTCGAGCTCGGCCACGCGGGCCACGCTGCGCAGGCGCTGCAGTGCCGCGTCGCGGTGAAACGCGATGCCGCAGGAGTCGTACCCGCGATATTCCAGGCGGCGCAGGCCCTCGATCATCAGGCCGATCACGTCGCGCTGCGCCACTGCTCCTACTATTCCACACATGCTGAGCCCTTGCTGTCGTTGATGGCGTCCGCGGGATACGTGCCGGCGGGCGGGTATTGCCTTATGGATCATAGGTCCATTGGTTAAATCATAGGTCCTGTGGTGGGGCGATGCCGGGGTGAGGGCGCGCGCCCTTCCACAATCGCGCAATATGGGAATAACGACCCGTGCAATGCCGAGGGAAGCCGCGGTCCGGCCCCGCGCCGGCACCGCGGCGCACGCCCGGCCGATGGCGCGTCAAGCCCTTACAATCGGCGGCTCACTCCATAGTAACTGACAGCGATTTTCCGCCATGAAAACCCAGCACGATAACCGGGACGGCGCCGCCGCGGCGGGCGCGCCCATTGAAACCGATGCGCTGATTGTGGGCGCCGGCCCCGTCGGTCTCTTCCAGGTGTTCGAGCTGGGCCTGCTGGAGATCAAGGCGCACGTGATCGACTCGCTGGCCTATGTCGGCGGCCAGTGCATCGAGCTGTATCCGGACAAGCCCATCTACGACATTCCGGCCGTGCCGGTGTGTACCGGCCGCGAACTGACCGAGTCGCTGCTCAAGCAGATCGAACCCTTCGGCGCCACCTTCCACCTGGGGCAGACCGTCAGTTTCGTGGCGCGCCAGGACGACGGCCGCTTCCTGGTCGAGACCTCGCGCGAGCAGCGTTTCGTGGCCCGCACGATCTTCATCGCTGCCGGCGTCGGTGCCTTCGAGTCGCGGCCGCTGCGCGTGCCAGGCATCGAGAAGTTCGACGGCAGCCAGCTCTTCTACCGCGTGAAGAATCCGGCCGATTTTGCCGGCAAGGATCTGGTCATCGCCGGCGGCGGCGACTCGGCGCTGGACTGGGCGCTGAACTTCGCCCAGGAAGGCCCGCACCAGGCCGGCAGCGTCATTCTCGCGCACCGGCGCGACGGCTTCCGCGCGGCGCCGGCCAGCGTGGCCAAGATGCGCGAGCTGTGCGAGCAGCTGCAGATGCAGCTGCTGATCGGCCAGATCGTCGGCTTCGAGGACGCCGGCGGCAGGCTCGCGTCGCTGAAGGTCACCGGGGCCGACGGCATCACCCGCGTGGTGCCGCTCGACGCGCTGCTGGTGTTCTTCGGGCTGTCGCCCAAGCTGGGCCCCATCGCGCACTGGGGGCTCGACCTGGAGCGCAAGCAGATCGTCGTCAACACCGAGACCTTCGAGACCAACCTGCCGGGCGTCTTCGCCGTCGGTGACATCAATACCTATCCGGGCAAGAAGAAGCTCATCCTGTCGGGCTTCCACGAGGCGGCGCTGGCGGCCTTCGGCGCGGCGCGCTACGTCTTCCCCAACAAGGCCATCCACCTGCAGTACACCACCACCTCGCCCAAGCTGCACAAGGTGCTGGGTGTGGAAACGCCGGTGTTCGACGACTAGCCGCACGGAACCGGGCCGACATGTTCGCACTTCCGGCCGGCACGCAGATCCTGCTGTGGATCAACGTGCTGGTGTACCTGGTGGACACCCAGCTCGAGGGCCGGCTTACGCAGGTGCTCGGCCTGTGGCCGCTGGGCTCCGACAGCGTCGGCGCCCCCGGCTTCTACCCCTGGCAGTTGTTCACCTACGCCTTCCTGCACGCCGGCGCGACCCACATCTTCTTCAACATGTTCGGCCTGGTGATGTTCGGCGCCGACGTCGAGCGTGTCTGGGGGCGCCGGCGCTTCCTTACCTACTACATCACCTGCGCGCTGGCCGCCGGCGTCACCCAGCTGCTGTACGCCTGGCTCACCGGCACGATCGATGTCACGGTGGGCGCCTCGGGCGCGGTCTTCGGCATCCTGCTGGCCTTTGCGCTGCTGTTCCCGCGGCGCCGGGTGGCGCTGCTGCTGCTGCCGACGCTGCTGACGCTGGTCATGCTGGCGGTGGACGCCGAGCTGGTCATGTACCTGCTGCCGCCGCTGCTGGCGCTGGCGCTGTTCTTTCCGCAGTCACGCGCCGCCCGCCTGCTGCTGCCGGTGGCCATGCCGGCGTGGCTGCTGGTCACGCTGTACGGCCTCGTCGAGCTCTACATGGGCGTCACCGGCACGATGGCCGGCGTGGCGCACTTTGCCCACCTGGGCGGCATGCTTGGCGGCTGGCTGCTGATCCGCTACGGCAACGCGAGCCGCTCCTGAACTCCGGCAGTCGGTAGTTCGCCGCGTCGGGCGTGGCCGTATGGTTGCTCCTCGACCCGGAGCCCGTCGGCCATGTACGACGCCCATCCCGCCTTCTTCGCCGTGCCCACGCCGCCATGCAGCGCCGCGCCGCACCAGCGCGCACGGCGCGGCCTGCTGCGCGCCGGAGCCGCCATCGCGCTGCTGGGTCCGGCCCTGGCCGCCGCGCAGCACGCCGCCAGGCTGGCCGGGCCAGGGTTCGGCAACCGCCCGCGCAGCCTCTGGGTCAGCCGCCCCCAGGCGCAGGAGTCGGTGCGCGCCGTCTACTGGGCCGACGGCCGCCTGCTGCCGGACGGCTACGCCCAGCTGACGCGCCTGTACCGCGATCTCATCGCCGCGGCCGAGCACCCCATCGCCGTGGGCCTGCTCGACCTCAACTTCGCGATGCAGGCCTACCTGTATGGCTTCGTGCGCCCGCGGCCGCTCATCCTGCTGTCGGGCTATCGCACGGCGGCCACCAACGCCCGCGTCGGCGGCGTCGAGCCCAATATCCACGGCCTGGGCCTGGCCGACGACTTCCGCTATGAAGGCCTGAGCCTCCTCGAAAACGTGCGCCTGGCCCGCGCCTTCCAGGTCGGCGGCCTGGGCATCTATCCTGAGCGCGGCTCGCTGCACAAGGACCTTGGCCGGCGCCGCAGCTGGGTCACGCGCGGCCCGGCGCAACCGGGCAGCCGGGGCGGCGCCCGATGAGCACGCGGCTGTCGGTCGACCTCATCTTCCTGTCGTTCATGGCCGCCGTCGTCGGCTGGGCCTGCCGCGCCCCGCCAGATCCGCAGGCCCGTGCCGCCTACCTGTGCGCGCCGGTCGTGCTGGTGGCTGCCACCGCTGCGCACCTGGAGGCGGCCATGGCCGACGACGGCAGCGTCGCGCCACCCGAGCCGCCGTGGCGCGTCGATCCGGGCCGGGCCTGCACGCGCGTGGTCGCGCGGGTGGCCGAAGACCTCGGCTCCTGACGCATGTCGGTGGTCGCCGGCACCAAGGCCGCAGACACGTCGCCAGCGCCCGACACCCTCGCCATTCTGGGTCTGGACGCCGCCGACAGCGCGCTGATCCATCGGCGGCTGCGCCAGCCCCTGGGGCTGGCGGTCGTCGGCGGCCCGCGGGGCGGCGGCGTCAGTACCACCGTGCGCGCCTTGCGGGCCGCCGTGCCGCCGGCCGCAGTCGACGCTGCCGGCGGCGGCACGGACGCCCCCGCGGCCCTGCCCCCGCTGCTGCTCGATCCCGTCGCTGCCGCCGACGACCTGCCGGCCATCGTGTCCACCATCGCGCAGGGGCGCCGCGTGCTGTGCGGCGTGCACCTGGAACGCGCCGCCCATCTCTTCGCGCAATGGCGCGCCATCGGCGTCGGGCCCGACCTGCTGGCGCGCTACCTGCTGTTCATCGTGGCCCAGTGCCGCGTACGGCGGCTGTGTCCGTGCTGCCGCCGCCCCGACACCGCCGACACAACCCGCCAGGTGCTGGCGCAGGCCACCAACAGCTGGCTCACCGGGCCCGTCACGCCTTTTGCCGCGGGCGCCGGCGGCTGTCCGCAGTGCGCCGGCACCGGCCACCAGGGCTGGGCGCTGGCCTATGAAATCCTCGACATGGACGCGGGCGCGCGGGTGCTGGTGGAAAACGGCGTGCTTGGCCTCGACCTGGAGCAGGCACTCTTTGCCGACGGCCGCAGCCTGTGGGACCACGGACTGCGCCTGCTGGCGCGGGGCAGCTGTTCGCTGGCAGCCCTGCGCCAGGCCATCCGCGAACCGTTCTAGCCGTTGCGCGGCGCGGCGCCCGGAACCTTCGGCGCCGTTGCCAATCCGACCAAGGGTGGGGCAATGCCTCCGCCTGCCGTCGACGCACGCGCGGCGCCGGCCCGGCCGACGGCCGGCGGCCCACGGGGTCCGAACGGTTGGTTTGGGTGGTCCTTTGGGCCCATTTCCCCCCGGCTCTTGAGATCGCTGCGACTGCACCGATATACGTGGCAGGAGGGCGGCGCTCCGGCAAAGCGCCTGCCAGGCGGCAATCCAACGTGGCGGCAGCATGCCCCGCACTTGAGGAACGGGACTGACATGAACATGGTCTACAACAGCGTGAACTTCTGCGTTGTCCAGTTCTCGGACT
>JBBISD010000016.1:0-45024 GCA_037441485.1 Burkholderiales bacterium | reverse complement strand
GACCTGCTGGCGGCGCGGGGGCGGGCGCGCTGCCCGCCAGGCTCTGGCAGCCGCCCAGCGCCAGCAGCAGCGCCGCGCCGGCCGCCGCGAACGCTCCGCGCCATACCGTTACCATCCGATTCCGTACCTCAACAAGAAAGACCGCCGCAGCAGGGTTCGCCGGCCCCGGCGGGCGGACCGCGCGATGCCGCGGGGCAGCGGTGCCGGCAAGGACAGCAGACATGGCGAGCGGCACGACCGGCGACATTGACGACGTCATTGTATTGGGCGCGGGCCACAACGGCCTGGTGTGCGCCAATTACCTGGCCGCCGCCGGCCTGCGCGTGCAGGTGCTGGAGCGGCGGGCCGTCGTCGGCGGCGCGGCGGTCACCGAGGAGTTCGTGCCGGGGTTTCGCAATTCATCGGCCAGTTATACGTTGAGCCTGCTCCATCCGCAGGTGCTGCGCGACCTGCGCCTGGTCGAACGCGGCCTGCGCGTCATCGAGCGGCCGTTCGCCAATTTCCTGCCGCTGGACGATGGCCGGGCGCTGCGCCACGGCGGCGAGCCGGCCGCCGCGCTGCGCGAGCTGGCCCGGCTGTCGCCGCGCGACGCGCAGCGCCTGCCGCGCTTCAATGCCCGGCTCGAGCGCCTGGCCGACGTCCTGCGCCAGTGGGTACTGCGCACCCCGCCGGAACTGGGCGGCCGCTGGCTGCTGGCCGATGCCCGCTCGGCGCTGACCGCGGCACGCCTGCTGCGCGACGCCGCCGGGCTGGGCGCCGCCGGCCAGCGCGACCTCGTCAACATCTTCACGCGCAGCGCCGGCGAATGGCTCGACGCGGAGTTCGAATGCGACGCGCTCAAGGCGGTGCTGGGCTGGGATGCGATCGTGGGCAACTATGCCAGCCCGTATGCCGCCGGTTCGGCCTACGTGCTGCTGCACCACTGGTTCGGCGAGGTCAACGGCAGGCGGGGCGCCTGGGGCCACGTCGTGGGCGGCATGGGCCGGATCACCGAACTGATGGCGGCCGAGGCGCAGTCGCGCGGCGTGCGGATCGAGCGCGACTGCGAGGTGCGCCAGGTGCTGGTCGAACGCGGCCGGGCGGTCGGCGTGCTGCTGGCCGACGGCCGGGAACTGCCGGCGCGGGCGGTGGCCGCCGGGGTCAATCCGCAACTGCTGTACCAGCGCCTGGTCGACCCGGCGCACCTGGACGAGGACTTCCGCGATGCCATCGCGGCCTATCGGTGCGGATCGGGCACCTTCCGCGTCAACGTCGCGCTGGCCGAGCTGCCGGACTTCCTGTGCCAGCCCGGCATCCACGCGCAGGATCACCACGCCAGCGGCATACTGTTCGGGCCGTCGCTGGGCGCGATGGATCGCGCCTGGCACGATGCGGTGCGCGACGGCCACGCCCGGCGTCCGATCGTCGAGATGATGCTGCCCAGCGTGGTCGACGACAGCCTGGCGCCGCCGGGTCGGCATGTCGCGAGCCTGTTCTGCCAGCACTTCGATCCGGCGGTACCTGGCGGCTGGGACGCGCGCAAGGACCAGGCGGTCGCCGCCATCTTCGACACCGTCGAGTCCTACTGCCCCAATTTCCGCCGTGCGCTGCTGGGCTACAAGGCGTGGTCGCCGCTGGACCTGGAACGCGATTACGGGCTCGTGGGCGGCGACATCTTCCACGGCCAGCTGTCGCTCAACCAGCTGTTCTGCCTGCGGCCCCTGATGGGCAGCGCGCGCTACCGCGGGCCGCTGGCCGGGTTGTACCACTGCGGCTCGGGGTCCCACCCGGGCGGCGGGGTCACCGGCGCGCCCGGACACAATGCGGCGCGCGAGATCCTGGCCGACTGGAGCGCGCTCGCGCGGCCGTAGTATTCTGTAGCGCCAGCGCCGGCCCGCGCCGGGGATCTGTCCCTGGTTGCGGCCGGCGCCCGACATTGCAGGGGGTTCCCATCCGATGAAAGTGCTGGTCTGCGTCAAGCGCGTGGTGGACTACAACGTCAAGGTGCGGGTCAGGCCCGACCAGACGGGGGTCGACGTGGCCAACGTCAAGATGTCGATGAACCCCTTCGATGAAATTGCGGTGGAAGAGGCCGTGCGCCTGCGCGAGGCGGGCACGGCGACCGAGGTCGTGGCCGTGTCCTGCGGCGTTGCCCAGTGCCAGGAAACCCTGCGCACCGCGCTGGCCATCGGCGCCGATCGCGGCATCCTGGTCGAGACCGACGCCGAACTGCAGCCGCTGGCCGTCGCCAAGCTGCTGGCGGCCGTGGTCGAGCGCGAGCAGCCCCAGCTGGTCATCCTGGGCAAGCAGGCGATCGACGACGACGCCAACCAGACCGGCCAGATGCTGGCCGCGCTGCGCTCGCTGCCGCAGGCCACCTTTGCGTCCCGCGTGAAGATCGCCGACGGCTGGGCCGAGGTGACGCGCGAGGTCGACGGCGGCCTCGAAACGCTGGCGGTGCGCCTGCCGGCCGTCGTCACCACCGACCTGCGCCTGAACGAGCCGCGCTACGTGACGCTGCCCAACATCATGAAGGCCAAGAAGAAACCCGTCGAGACGCTGAGCCCGGCGGCCCTTGGCGTCGACGTGGCGCCGCGGCTGCGGACCGTCAAGGTCAGCGATCCGCCGCAGCGCCAGGCCGGCATCCTCGTGCCCGACGTCGCCACGCTGGTGGCCAAGCTGCGCGACGACGCCAAGGTGATCCCGTGAACGGCGGGGTGGCGCGATGAAGGCGCTGGTACTGGCGGAACACGACAACGCCGCGCTCAAGCCGGCGACGCGCAATGTCATCAGCGCCGCGCTGCAGGCGGCCGCGGCGGTTGATGTGCTGGTGGTTGGCAGCGGCTGCGCGGCGGTCGCCGCGCAGGCCAGCACGATCGCCGGCGTCGGCCGGGTATTGCTGGCCGATGCCCCGCACCTGGCCGACGGGCTTGCCGAAAACGTCGCGCCGCAACTGGCCGCGGTGCTCGACGGCTATTCGCACGTGTTCGCGCCGGCCACCAGCTATGGCAAGAACGTGCTGCCGCGCGTGGCCGCGCAGCGCGACTGCGCCCAGGTGTCCGACGCCATCGCGGTGCTGGCAGCCGATACCTTCGCGCGGCCCATCTATGCCGGCAATGCCGTGGCCAGCGTGCAGTCGGCCGATCCGGTCATCTTCGTCACCGCCCGCCCCACCAGCTTCGCGGCGGCCGGCGACGGCCCGTCGGCGCCGGTCCAGGCCGTGGCGGCGGTGCCCGACAGCGGCCTGTCGCGCTTCGTCGGCCGTGCGGTCGCCAAGTCGGACCGGCCCGAACTGCAGGGCGCCAAGGTCGTGGTCTCCGGCGGCCGGGCACTGGGGTCGGCCGAGAACTTCCAGTTGCTGGAGAAGCTGGCGCTGCGGCTGAACGCGGCACTGGGCGCCTCGCGCGCGGCCGTGGACGCCGGCTATGCACCCAACGACTGGCAGGTGGGACAGACGGGCAAGATCGTCGCCCCGCAGCTGTACATCGCCATCGGCATCTCGGGCGCCATCCAGCACCTGGCGGGCATGAAGGACTCCAAGGTCATCGTCGCCATCAACAAGGATCCGGACGCGCCCATCTTCCAGGTGGCCGATTTCGGCCTGGTGGCCGACCTGTTCCAGGCCGTGCCGGAGCTGATCGAGAAGCTGGGCTAGCCCGGCGCGCACCGCCCAGGCCGTCATGAGCTACCGCGCCCCGCTACGCGACATGCAGTTCGTGATGCACGAACTGGCCGGGCTGCGCGCGCTGCAGGGCCTGCCGGGAGGCGATGACGCCGGCGACGATACGGTGGCCGCCGTCCTGCAGGAGTGCGCCCGGCTGGTCGGCGAGGTCATCGCCCCGCTCAATCGCGTGGCCGACACCCAGCCGCCGGCGTGGACCGACGGCGCGGTCACGACGCCACCGGGTTTTCGCGCCGCCTTCCGCACATTCGTCGAGGGCGGCTGGCAGGGTGTGATGCATCCGGCCGAGCACGGCGGCCAGGGCCTGCCCAGGCTCGTGGCCACGCCCTGCCTGGAAATGCTGCAGTCCGCCAGCCTGGCGTTCTCGCTGTGCCCGCTGCTCACCGATGGCGCCATCGAGGCGCTGCTGACCGTGGGGTCGGCCGAGCAGCAGCGGCGCTACGTGCCGCGCCTGATCGACGGCAGCTGGACCGGCACGATGAACCTCACCGAGCCGCAGGCCGGCTCCGACCTGTCGCTGGTGCGCACCCGCGCGCAGCGCCAGCCCGACGGGCACTACCGCCTGTTCGGCCAGAAGATCTTCATCACCTTCGGCGAGCACGACCTGGCCGAAAACATCGTCCACCTGGTCCTGGCCCGCTGCACCGACGCGCCGGCCGGGGTCAAGGGCCTGTCGCTGTTCCTCGTGCCCAAGTACGTGCCGGGCGCCGACGGCGCCGCGGGTGCGCGCAACGACGTCTACTGCGCCTCGATCGAACACAAGCTTGGCATCCGGGGCAGTCCGACGGCCGTGCTGATCTTCGGCGATGGGCGCGGCGACCTGGGCGCCGGCGCGGTGGCCGAACTGGTGGGCGAGGAGAACCGCGGGCTGGAAAACATGTTCATCCTGATGAACGCGGCGCGCTTCCAGGTCGGCCTGCAGGGCGTCGCGCTGGGCGAGCGCGCCTACCAGCAGGCCGCCGCCTTTGCCCGCGAACGGGTGCAGGGCCGCGCCGTCGAGGGCTCGAGCGGTCCGGTGGCCATCATTCAGCATCCGGACGTGCGGCGCATGCTGATGCACATGCGCGCGCTGGTCGAGGCCGGGCGCGCGCTCGCGTACGTCGCCGCCGGCCACAACGACCTGGCGCACCGCGGGGCCGACGCCGGCGAGCGGGCGCGCGCCCAGGCGCTGTACGAATTCCTGGTGCCGGTGGTCAAGGGATGGTGCACCGAGAACGCCGTCGAGGTCGCCTCGCTGGGCATCCAGGTCCATGGCGGCATGGGGTTCATCGAGGAGACCGGGGCCGCGCAGCACTATCGCGATGCCCGCATCCTGCCGATCTACGAAGGCACGACGGCGATCCAGGCCAACGACCTGCTCGGCCGCAAGACCCTGCGCGACGGCGGTGCGGTGGCGCGCAGCCTGGCCGCTGCCATGCAGGCGACCGCCGACGAGGCGCGCGCCGCCGGCGGCGAGCACGCGGCCATCGCGCAGCGCCTGGAGGCGGGCGTCGCCGCGTTTTCGGCGGCCGTGCAGTATTTGCTCGATACCGCCGCGGCCGATCCGCGCGCCGCCTTTGCCGGCTCGGTGCCGTTCCTGAAACTGGCCGGCATCGTGTGCGGCGGCTGGCAGATGGCGCGCGCGGCGCTCGCGGCCCAGCGCAGCCTGGCCGGCGGCGACGCCTTCCATCGCGGCAAGATCGCCACCGCGCGTTTCTACGCGGACCATGTCCTGGCCACGGCGCCCGGACTGCAGCAGGCCATCGCGGCCGGTGGCGCCGGCGCACTGGCGCTCGACGCCGGCGATTTCTGATGTCCCGGACGGCGGCAGGTGCGGCGCGGCGCCGCGCCCGGCAGCGCCGCACCGCGCGATAGCAGAGACCTATCGGTCGAATAATTACAATTCATTTGTTTAATGCCGATCGCGCGCGTAGAGTCGGCGACGCCGACCGATTTCGGAAGGATCGCGCTGCAGCGATTGATCAACCAGGAGAGCGTCATGGCACTTAAGGGATCCAGGACAGAAGAGAATCTGAAGGCGGCCTTTGCCGGCGAATCGCAGGCAAACCGCCGCTACCTGTACTTCGCGGCCAAGGCCGATGTCGAGGGCTACAACGACGTGGCTGCCGTGTTCCGTTCGACCGCCGAAGGCGAGACCGGCCATGCGCACGGGCACCTCGAATACCTCGAGGCCGTGGGCGATCCGGCGACCGGCCTGCCCATCGGGCCGACGCGCTCGAACCTCAAGGCCGCGATCGCCGGCGAAACGCACGAGTACACCGACATGTACCCGGGCATGGCCAAGGTGGCGCGCACCGAGGGCTTCGAGGAGATCGCGGACTGGTTCGAGACGCTGGCCAAGGCCGAGCGTTCGCACGCCAACAAGTTCCAGCGCACGCTGGACGCGATCGTCGACTGACGGTCCGCGGCGGACCCCGGCGCGCCGCGCCGCGGCCCGCCGGGGCGCCCGGCCATTCCCCATCCACACCATCACCGGTCAACGAGCATGAGCATCAAGGAAGGTAGCCTGGAGGCACCCACGCGGCATCCCGTCGCCTGGCAGGAACCCGCGTTCTGGGACGAGGCGGGGCTGGAGAAGGAACTCGAGCGCGTCTTCGACATCTGCCACGGCTGCCGCCGCTGCGTGAGCCTGTGCAATGCCTTTCCGGTGCTGTTCGACCTTGCCGACAGCAGCAGCAATGGCGAACTCGACACCGTCCCGAAGGCGCGCTTTGCCGCGGTCGTCGACCAGTGTTACCTGTGCGATGTCTGCTTCATGACCAAGTGTCCCTACGTGCCGCCGCACGCCTTCGACCTGGACTTCCCGCACCTGATGCTGCGCGCCAAGGCGGTGGAGTTTCGCAAGACCGGCGGCAGGCTGCGCGACCGGGTGCTGTCGTCGACCGATCGCCTGGGCAGCCTTGCCGGCATCCCGGTCGTCACCCAGGCCGTCAATGCGGTGAACCAGAGCGCCGCGGGCCGCCTGCTCACCGAGAAGGCGCTGGGCGTGGACCGCAATGCCTGGCGTCCCGACTACGCCGCGCGCACCTTCGGCGCGGACGCGCGCCCGCACGCCGCGCCGGTGCAGGACGGCGACCGCACGCCGGGCAAGGTGGCGGTCTATGCCACCTGCTACGTCAACTACAACGAGCCGGGCATCGGTCACGACCTGCTCAAGATCCTCGAGCACAACGCCATCGCCTATACGCTGGTCCGCAACGAGGCCTGTTGCGGCATGCCCAAGCTCGAGCTCGGCGACCTGGACGGCGTGCGCCGCCTCAAGGAGATCAATATTCCTGCGCTGGCGCGGCTGGCGCGCGAGGGCTACGCGATCCTGGCGGCGATCCCCTCGTGCACGCTCATGTACGCCAAGGAGCTGCCGCTGCTGTTCCCCGGCGACGCCGACGTCCAGCGCGTGGCCGAGGCCATGTGGGATCCGTTCGAGTACCTGGTGGCGCGGCGCAAGGACGGCCTGCTGAAGGAGGACTTCCAGCGCCCGCTCGGCGCGGTGGCCTACCACGTGCCCTGCCATGGCCGCGTGCAGAACCTGGGACGCAAGACCGAGGAACTTCTCAAGGGCATACCCGGTACCGAGCTCACCACCGTCGAGCGCTGCTCCGGGCACGCCGGTACCTGGGGCGTGAAGCGCGAACATCATGCCACCGCCATGAAGATCGGCCGGCCGGTGTTCCGCGCGATGGCCGAGCCGCAGCCGGCCTACATCAGTTCCGACTGCCAGCTGGCGGGGCACCATATCGCGCAGGGCATCGCCCAGATGGACGCAGCGGAGCCGGCGCGGCGGCCGGTGCTGGCGCATCCGCTCACGCTGGTGCGCATGGCCTATGGCATCGACTAGCGCGAAGGCATCGCCATGACCGCCATTTCGCTCTCCAGCCTGCTCACCCTCGAGGCCTACGCGCGCCAGCGCCAGGAATTCCGCCGCCGGGTGCTGGCCCACAAGAAGCACCGTACCCTCCAGGTGGGCGGCAACGTGACGCTGATCTTCGAGGACGAGCTGACGGTGCGCTACCAGATCCAGGAGATGCTGCGCATCGAGAAGACCTTCGAGGAGCAGGGCATCCGCGACGAACTCGACGCCTACAACCCGCTGATACCGGACGGCACGAACCTGAAGGCGACGATGATGATCGAATACGAGGATCCGGCCGAGCGCGCCCGCGCGCTGGCCCGCCTGATCGGCATCGAGAGCCGCGTCTACGTGCAGGTTGATGGCACGCCGCGCTGCTACGCCATCGCCGACGAGGACCTGCCGCGCGACGACGGCCAGAAGACCTCGTCGGTGCACTTCCTGCGTTTCGAGTTCTCCGCGGAGGCGATCGCCGCCTTCCGCGCCGGCCGCAGCGTGGCGGTCGGCATCGACCATCCCGGCTACGCGTTCCGGATCGACGAGATCGCCGCCGAGGTGCAGGGCTCGATGGCCCGCGATTTCGCCTGACCGGGCCGCGGCCCGCTAGCCCGCGCCGCGCGGGCGCGTCCGGGGCGCGATCGCGATGGCAATCGCCGCGCGTCCGGGCGCCGGCGGCCTGCCCCCCGCGCCGGGCAGCAGGTCCGCGAGCGTCTGGCGGTCCAGTACCGCCAGGAAGCTGCGGCGCGCCTCCATGAGGACTGCCCGCAGGCGGCATCCGGGCAGCAGCGGGCAGTCCTGGTGCGCGTCGTTGAAGCACTCGACGATGTCGATGCGCTCCTCCATGAGGCGAACGGCCTCGCCGATCCGGATCGACCGCGGCGCGCGCGCCAGGCGCATGCCGCCGCCCTTGCCGCGCACCGTCTCGATGTAGCCGACCGACGCGAGCCGGTTGACCACCTTCATCAGGTGATTGCGGGAAACGCCGTAGGCGCGGGCGATCTCCGCGATCGTGCAGCGGCGGTCCGGATGGGCGCCCACGTAGATCAGCGTCCGCAGCGCATAGTCGGTGAACCGGGTCAGTTGCATGAGGTCCCGCCCGCCGGAGCCGGATCGCGGCGCCCGCTGCGGTGCCATCGGCCACCATGCAAAGACGGTATCCGATGGCCGGCAAAAATCCGCCGCAACGTATTGACGCCGCCGCACGCGGCCGTTTAAGATGCATCAATAGTACCTCTTTAAACGGCTGCAGGCGAGGCAGATGAAACCCGATCCCATTTGCATTACCGCCCCCCGGCTCGCCTGGCTGCTGGCCGCCGTGCTCGGGCTTGGCGCGGCGGCCGCGCAGGCGGAGAAGCGCGAATTCGACATGACGATCGACGAGGTCTCGATCAATGTCGCCCCGGGCTTCCACGCCAGCGTGTTCGCGTTCAACGGGCAGGTGCCGGGCCCGCTGATCCACGTGCGCGAGGGCGACGAGCTCACCGTGCACGTCACCAACAACACCACCCTGCCCCATACGATCCACTGGCACGGCGTGAACCAGACCGGCAGCTGGCGCAACGACGGCGTGCCCGACGTCACGCAAAAGGCCATCCAGCCCGGCGACGTCTTCACCTTCCGCTTCACCACGGACCGGCCGGGGACGCTGTGGTACCACTGCCACGTCAACGTCTGGGAGCACGTGGCCATCCGCGGCATGTGGGGGCCGCTCATCGTCGACCCGAAGAATCCCGGCCCGCTGGAGAAGTCCGTCACCCGGGACGTCATCATGATGATGAGCACCTGGGAGTCGCCGTTCGCCACCAGCTACGGCAAGGGCGGGGCGCCGGTGGACGTCGACGACTACTTTTCCGTCAACGGCCGGTCCTTCCCCCTGACCCAGCCGGTGCGCGTGCACCAGGGCGACGTCGTGCGCTTCCGCATGATCGGCGCCGGCGACGAACTGCATGAAATGCACCTGCACGGGCACGACCAGCGGATCACCCACAAGGACGGCTACCCGCTGGCCAGCCCGTATTTCGTCGACACCGTGCCGGTCGGACCCGGCGAGCGCTACGACGCGATCGTGCAGATGAACAACCCCGGCCGCTTCATCTTCCACGACCACGTCGACCGCCACCTGAACATGGGCGGCATGCTCGGCGGCCCGATCACGGTGATCGAGTACGACGGCGTCCCGGTCGACGCCTGGTACGCCTGGGCCGGCAAGGAATACGACCCCGATTTCTTCTACAGCGAGTCGATGCGCAAGGGCTACGGGCTGTTCGGCAATCCGAATTTCGTCGGCAGTGCGGCCGCACCCGCGCGCCGTGCGCGCCAGCCGTGACCGGAAGGGGCGCATCGACCATGCGGCACATATCCCTCGCGCTGGCGGCGCTGTTGTGCCTGGCCGGACCGCTGGCCCGGGCCGCCGACGACGGCACCGCCATACTGGCGCAGCGCTGCGCGGCCTGCCATGACCTGGCCGGTCCCGCGCCACGGACGCTGCAGCAACTGTGGGCGCGCAAGGCGCCGGACCTGTTCTACGCCGGCAACAAGTACCGTCCCGAATGGTTGCGCGCATGGCTGCAGAAGCCCACGCGTTTGCGGCCGGCCGGCGAGTTCTATGCCGATCACGTGCGCAGCGGCGCCAAGAGCGACGAGATCGACCCGGCCGCGCTCGGCCCGCACCTCGCCCTGGCCGCGGCCGACGCCGATGCGGTCACCGGCGCGCTGATGCGCCTGCGCGCCCACGACGACCTGATCGCGGCCGAGCACCTCG
The DNA here is from genome assembly GCA_037441485.1 of Burkholderiales bacterium. Lineage (GTDB taxonomy): Bacteria > Pseudomonadota > Gammaproteobacteria > Burkholderiales > Burkholderiaceae_F > GJ-E10. Next base: position 34,755 of record JBBISD010000016.1, on the reverse strand, counting down.
AGCCCGGGACGATCTCCCGGCCGATGGGCGAAATGGCCTTCGACAAGTTCCTCGGGTGCATGGCCTGCCACGAGATCGAGCCCGGCTATGGCGGCCTGTCCGGCCCGGAGCTGTACTCCGCAGGGCGGCGCCTGCAACCAGCTTTCATCGCCAGCGTCATCCGCAGTCCGCAGGCCTGGGATCCGAAGACCTGGATGCCGAACAAGAAGGTCTCGGACGCGAACCTGCAGAAGCTGGTCCGCTATCTCGAGGTGCTGGGCAAGGAGCAGGTCGATGGCAAGTAAGCGAATGCCCGGCGCGACGGTGCTGGCCTGCCTTGCGCTGGCCATGCCGGTGGCCGCCCGGGAAGCCGCGGCCGACAACTACCGCACCTATTGCACGCAATGCCATGGCAGGGACGGCAATGGCAAGGGCATCAATATCCGCGACATGTCCGTGCAGCCGCGCGACCACACGGACGCCAGGGCGATGTCCGGGCGTTCCGACGAGGCGCTCTTCAAGGTCATCAAGGAAGGTGGGCCGTCGATCGACAAGTCCGTGCTGATGCCGCCGTGGGGCGACACCTTCAGCGACGACGAGATCCGCGACCTGGTCGCCCACCTGCGCACCCTATGCCGGTGCTCGTACGGGTCGAGCCCGTGATCCGGCCGCGGGTCCGCCGCCCATGCGGCGCCGGCGGACCGGCCGTTCGCTACCCGATGCCACGTCCAACCAACCAAGGAGGAAAGTCCATGCAACCGTCCCAACGTCTGGCTGCCGCGCTCGCGGCGGCATGCACCCTGCTCGGCGCCCATGGCGCCGTGGCCCGGACCGTCGAGGTTACGATGACCGCGCGCGAGGTCGATCTGGCCATCGACAACAAGGGCACCAAGATGGCCGCCTGGACCTTCGACGGCACGATGCCCGGCAAGGTGGTGCGCGTGGAGCAGGGCGACACCGTCGACTTCACGCTGGTGAACCCGCCGGAGAACAAGAACTCCCACGCGATGGACTTCCATGCCGCGCAGGCCGACGTGCTGGGCGAGTTCGCGCCGATCAAGCCCGGCGAGTCCAAGCACTTCAAGTTCGAGGCCAGGAATCCGGGCGTATTCATGTACCACTGCGGCGCCAGCCCGATGGTGCAGCACATCGCCCGCGGCATGTACGGCGTGATCATCGTCGATCCCAAGGACAAGACGAACTATCCGAAGGCCGACCGCGAGTACGTACTGGTGCAGCAGCAGTACTTCCCGGATGTCGAGAACTACGGCGCGATGCTCGAGAACGTCGGCTGGAAGGCGTCGCTGATCAACGGCAAGATCCTGCACTACGATCCGGTGCACGACACCAATGCCAGCCAGGTCCTGGAGGCCAAGCCGGGCGAGCGCGTGCGGATCTTCTTCGTCAATGCCAACATCAACATGCCGGTGGCGCTGCACCCGATCGGCGGCATCTGGGACCGCGTGTATATCAACGGCAATCCGAAGAACACGCTGTACGGCATCCAGACGTACAACGTCGCGGTCGCCGAAGGCGATGCGTTCGACCTGGTCTCGCCCGGCGACCGGCCCACCAACAACGCGATCGTCGATCACAACATGGGGGCGGCGCTGCGCGGAGCGATCACCGTCATCATGTTCAAACCCGACGCGGACCCGAAGAAGGGCCGCGGCGAGCTGGTCGTGCAGTAGCCGCGGCGCCGTGAACCGCCAGCACCCCAATGCCCGCGCGCCGTTCCCGGCCCTGACCGCGCTGCTGGCGCTGCTGCTGGCCGGGGGCGCCGGCGCTGGCGGCCACGCGCTGTACGCGGCGTGGTCCGCCCGCGCGGCCGTTCCCGGGCCGAGCGCCGAGGAGCTGCGCGCCATCGCGCTCGGATACGTCTGCCCGATGCATCCGCAGATCACCGCCGACCATGCCGGCAAGTGCCCCATCTGCGGCATGGACCTGGTGCGTGCCGGTACGCCCGTGCACCGCCACGGGCTGCAGGTCGGCGCGGCCGCGCTCGCCAACCTGGGCGTGCGCACCGTCGCGGTGGAGCGCCGCGACGTCGGGCGCGAGGTGCGCGCCTTCGGCACGGTCGTGGCCGACGCCAGCGCGCAGGTCGACATCACGCCAAAGTACTCCGGCTGGATCCGCCGCTTGCGCGTGCATTCGGTCGGCGAGCGCGTCGAACGGGGCCAGGTTCTCTATGACGTCTATTCGCCCGAGCTGGTGGCCAAGGAACGCGAGTATTTCCAGTTCCGCACGCGCCGGCGGCAGATCCTGCAGAGCGTCGGCGACGTGTCGCAGCAGGAAAACGAATACGTGATGGACCTGCTGCGCGATTCGCAAAAGGAACGCGAAGAACTGATGCGCAACGACCTGGACATCGAGACGATCCAGCGCCTGGAGCAGTTCGGCACGACGATCGAGGTCATTGCCGTGCGCGCCCCGGTCGGTGGCGTCGTCACGCAACTCAATGTCCGCGAGGGTGGTTTCGTGTCGCCGGCGGCCCCGGTCCTGGTGCTGGCGGATCCGGCCACCACCTGGGTCGATATCCCGCTGTCCGGGGCGCAGGCGGCCATGGTCCGTCCGGGCGACGCCGTCCTCGTCCGCGCGGGCGACGGCGAACCGATCGAGGCCCGGCTGGATTTCCTCAATCCGGTGGTCGATGCCTTCCGCGTGCACGGGCGTGCGATCCTGCGCCGGATACCCGGCGCGCCGCCGCTTGGCACGCCGGTGGACGTGACCATCCGCTCGGCGGTCCATGCCGCGCGCGTCGTCCCAAGCGCGGCGGTAGTGCGTACGGGTCATGGCGACTTCGTCATGCTGGCGCGCGACGGCGGAGCCTTCGTGCCGGTGACCGTCGTGCTGGGCGCGGAAAGCGGCGACATGATCGAGATCCGCGGCGGCATCCAGGATGGCGCCGCGGTGGCCAGCAACGCCCAGTTCCTGCTCGATCCGGCCGCCTCGATCGGCGATACCCTGGCGCGCAGCCAGGACGCCACTGGCGGCGGTGCCCTGGCGTCCCGAAGCATGCAATGATGCGGGGCGCCGCCCCGCCGGCCGTAGCGTCGCGGGGCCATCGATCGCGGCGCTGCGCCGCCGGCCGCGCCGGCATACCGTAACCTGCCGGGGGACCGAGGTGGTCGAGCACCTGCTTGCGTGGTCGCTGCGCCACCGTGCCCTCGTCCTGGCGTGCGCCGCGGCGGTGGCGCTGCTGGGCGCCGTGGGTGTCGGCCGGCTGTCGCTCGATGCCATTCCCGACCTGTCGGAAATGCAGGTCATCGTGCAGACCCGCGATCCGGGCCAGCCGCCCCAGGCGATCGAGGACCAGATCACCTACCCGCTGACGTCCGCGCTGCTGGGCGCGCCGGCGGTCTCGGCCGTGCGCGGCTTTTCGATGTTCGGCGAATCCTACGTCTACGTCATCTTCCGCGACGGCACCGACCCGTATTGGGCGCGTTCCCGGGTGCTGGAATACCTGGCGCAGGTGGCGCCGCGGCTGCCCGCCGGCGTGGTGCCGACGCTCGGACCCGACGCCTCCGGCGTGGGCTGGGTGTTCGAATACGCACTGGTGGACCGCGAGCATCGCCAGGATCCGGACCGGCTGCGGGCGCTGCAGGACTTCTTTCTCAAGTACGAGCTGCAGAGCGTGCCGGGCGTGGCCGAGGTCGCCAGCGTCGGCGGCGTGGTGCGCCAGTACCAGATCGAAGCCGATCCACTGGCGCTGGCTGCCAACGGCATTGGCATCGAGCGCCTGGCCCGCGCCGTGCAGGACAGCAATGTCTCGAGCGGCGGTTCGACCCTCGAGATGGGGCGCGCCGAATACATGGTGCGGGCGCCGGGCTACCTGGCGACCCTGGAGGACTTTCGCAATATCCCGCTGGGCGCCGATGCCCGCGGCCAGCCGCTGGTGCTGGCCGACGTGGCGCGCGTGCAGGTCGGCGCCGAGGCCCGCCGCGGGGCCACCGACCTGGACGGGCAGGGCGAGGCGCCGGGCGGCATCGTCATCATGCGCCAGGGCGAGAATGCCATGGCCGTCGTCGAGCGCGTCAAGGCCCGCCTCGATGCGCTGGGGCGCAGCCTGCCGCCGGGGGTGCAGGTCGTCACCACCTACGATCGCTCGCGGCTCATCCGTGGCGCCGTTGCCACCCTGGTCCGGCGGCTGCTGGAGGAATCGGTTGCCGTCGCCGTCGTGTGCGGGGTCTTCCTGCTGCACCTGCGTTCGGCGCTGGTGGTGATCGTCACGTTGCCGCTGGGCATCCTGGCAGCGCTGGGGGTGCTGGCCGCCCAGGGAACCAGTGCCAACCTGATGTCGCTGGGCGGCATCGCCATCGCCATCGGGGCAATGGTCGACGCGGCCATCGTCATGGTGGAGAACCTGCACAAGCACGTCGAGCGCGCCCCGGCCGCTGTCGACCGCTGGCGGACGGTAGGGCGCAGCGCCGCCGAGGTTGCGCCGGCGCTGTTCTTCTCCCTGCTGGTCATCACCGTATCCTTCCTGCCGGTGTTCGCGCTCACCGGCCAGGAAGGGCGGCTGTTCCACCCGCTGGCGGCGACCAAGACCTACGCGATGGCCGCCAGCGCGCTGCTGGCGATCACCCTGACACCGGTGCTGATGGGCCTGCTGGTGCGGGGTCGCCTGGTACCCGAGCGCGCCAATCCCCTGCACCGGCTGCTGCACCGCGCCTATCAGCGCGTACTCACCCGCGCGCTGCGCCGGCCCGGCTGGGCGCTGGGCATCGCGGCGCTGGCGCTGCTCAGCACCGCCTGGCCGCTGGTGCGGATGGGCAGCGAGTTCATGCCGCCGCTGTACGAGGGCAGCCTGCTGTACATGCCCTCGACGCTGCCGGCGGTTTCCGTCGACGAAGCCGCCCGCCTGCTGCAGGTCACCGACCGCCTGCTGCGGGCGTTGCCGGAAGTCGAGCAGGTGTACGGCAAGGCCGGGCGCGCCGAGACCGCAACCGATCCGGCGCCGCTGTCGATGTTCGAAACGGTCGTCACCCTCAAGCCCCAGCAGCAATGGCCGGCCGGCGAGGACGTGCAGCAGCTGCTCGACAAGGTCGACCGGCAGATCCAGCTTCCGGGGATCGTCAATGGCTGGGGCTATCCGATCCGCACGCGCATCGACATGCTCGCCAGCGGCGTGCGCACGCCGCTGGGACTGAAGATCAGCGGTCCCGAACAGGACGTCGTCATCGGCCTGGCACAGCGGGCCGAAGCGGCGCTGCGCGCCGTTCCCGGCGCGCGCGGCGTCTTCGCCGAACGCGTCGGCGGCGGCCGCTACCTCGATATCGACCTGGACCGGCGGCGCGCCGCGCAGCGCGGGGTGACCATGGTTGACGTGCAGCGCGTGGTGCAGGGTGCGATCGGCGGCGAGGCCGTCGCCAGCATGATCAGCGGGCGCGAGCGCTACTCGATCAACCTGCGGTACCCGCGCGCGTGGCGCGATTCGCCCCAGTCCATCGCCGCCATCGCCTTCGTCACCGGGCGCGGTGAAACCGTGCGCCTGGGCGAGATTGCCCGCGTGAGCCTGCGCGACGGCGCCGCCGAGATCAAGAGCGAGAATGCCCAGCTTGTCGCCTACGTGTACCTCAACCTTGCGGGAACCGATCTGGGCGGCTGGGTCGGCGCCGCCGATCACGCGCTGGCGGACATCGCCCTGCCGCCGGGCTACACGATGCGCTGGGCCGGCCAGTACGAACAGCTGCAGCACGCGCGGGCGCGCCTGTACTGGCTGGTTCCCGCGACCCTGCTGCTGGCGCTCGGCCTGCTGCTGCTGCATTTTCGCAGCTGGGTGCGGGTCGGGATGGTGGCGCTGGGCCTGCCGTTCTCGCTGGTCGGCGGCGTCTGGCTCGTCTACCTGCTGGACTACCGGATGTCGGTGGCCGTTGCGGTGGGCTTTCTGGCCCTGGCCGGCGTCGCCACGGAATTCGGCGTGGTCATGCTGCTGTATCTCGACCAGGCGCGGGCGCAGGCACGCCAGGCAAACGCGGCCCCGAGACTGTCGCGGACCGCCCACCTGCGTGCGCTGATTCGCGGTGCCTCCTCGCGGGTGCGACCCAAGGCGATGACGGTGGCGGTGATCGTCGGCGGGCTGCTGCCGGTGATGGCCGGCGAGGGGCTGGGCAGCGACGTGATGAAGCGCATCGCGGCGCCGCTGGTCGGCGGCATGCTGACGGCACCGCTGCTGTCGCTGATACTGTTGCCGGTGATCTACGAATGGTGGCAGCGTGACCGGCAGTAGCGATGCCCGGTCGGGTTCACGAAGCGCCCTCTGGTCGCTCGGCTTTCGGCCGTTCTACCTGCTGGCCAGCGTGTTTGCCGCGCTGTCGGTGCCGCTGTGGATCCTGGAATACGCCGGCTACCTGCCTGCCCCGGCGCTGCGCACATCCGTCTGGCATGCCCATGAGATGCTGTTCGGCTTCGCGCTGGCGGTCGTCACCGGCTTTCTTTTTACCGCGGTGCGCAACTGGACGGGGAAGGCCACGCCCGGCGGCTGGCTGCTGGCCGCATACGCCGCATTGTGGATTGCCGCCCGGATTCTGGTCTTCACGCCGTGGACGATGGCCACTGCGGTCGTCAACGCGGCCTTTCCGCTGGCCGTGGCAGCCGGCATCGGCGTGCCGCTGCTGCGTAGCGCGAACCGCCGCAACTACTTCTTTGTCGGCGTGCTGGTCGCCTTGAGCGGCGCGACGATAGCGGTGTTCCTGTCGGCGACGCAGCGGCTGGCGTGGCCGCAGATTCTCGGCGTGCGCTGCGGCCTGGACCTCGTTCTCTTCATAATGGCGGTGATGGCCGGGCGGGTGGTCCCGATGTTCACCAACAACGGCATCCCGGGTGCCAGCGCCCGGCGGCGCACGGCGGTCGAGAGGCTTGCGCTGGGCGGCATCCTGGCACTGCTGGCGGCCGATCTGCTGCAGGTGCGGGACACGCCGTTGGCAGCGCTGGCGCTGGCCGTCGCAGCCGTACATGCCGTACGGCTGTGGCTGTGGCGTCCATGGCGAACCGCGGCGGTGCCGCTCGTATGGATCCTGCACGCGGCCTACGGCTGGATCGTCGTCCACCTGGTGCTGCGTGCCGGCGCCAGCCTGGGCCTCGTCGCCGAACCCCTGGCCCTGCATGCGCTGACGGTGGGCGCCATCGGCGGCCTGACCCTGGGCATGATGGCGCGGACGGCACGCGGCCATACCGGGCGTCCGCTGGTGGCCGACCGCTTCGAAATCGCGGCCTTCATGCTGGTGCAGCTGGCCGCCGCGGTCCGCGTATTCGGCGCCATGCTGTTGCCGGCGATCTACCTGCAGACCGTCATTGTTGCGGCCGCCTGCTGGTCCGGCGCGTTCGCGCTGTATGTGATCCGCTACTGGCCGGTACTGGTGCGGCCCCGCATCGATGGGCTGCCGGGATGAGCGCCGCATGATCGACTACGCGGCGGTCCGGCAGATCCACATCACAAGTGCTGCGTTCAGCATCGGCCTGTTCGCGGCAAGGGGCGGCATGCAGTGCGCCGGCATCGACTGGCGCCGCTGGCGCTGGTTGCGCATCGTGCCGCACGTCAACGACACCGTGCTGCTGGGCGCGGCGGTGGTCCTGGCGGTGATGAGCGCCCAGTACCCGTGGCGGGAAGCCTGGCTGGCCGCCAAGCTGCTCGGCCTGTGCGTCTATGTGGCGCTGGGTCGCGCGGCACTGCGGCCGGCAAATTCCCCAACCGTCCGACGCCTGGCGTTTTCCGGTGCCCTGGTGACGGTGGCCTACATCGTCGGCGTGGCGGTGTCGCGTTCCGCAACATGGGGTTGGGGGTGAGGGCGCGCATTGCCGCCATTCGCCTCCAGGGCGGACGATGAATCGCTGCCCGCTACCGGGCATGCCGAATTTTGCCGGCGAACCACCGTGAACCGGACATCCGACGGGTTGACGACCGCATTGCGCCAGGCAGCGGACCTTGGCAATATGGCGAGGCGGTCGTTGCTTACGCGAAAAGCGACCAGCGTTCGACTTGCGTAATGCAGCGCCCTTGCCGGGTGCTCAAAGGCGCCTGCCGATGCGGTGGGCGAATAGGGTCAACCTGACGCCGCCACGCTTCCGGCGGCGCACGGCAGGCGGCACGTAAAAATGAGCAAGCAGAGAACCTATCAGGCAAGCTGCCACTGCGGCGCCGTGCGCTTTCGCTTCCGGAGCGAAGCGATCACCCGGGGCTGCCGATGCAATTGTTCGATCTGCGTGCGGCGCGGCATCGTGATGTCCAGGACCTATCTGGCTCCGGACGATATCGAGCAGCTCGACGGGACGGCCTCGCTGTCCCTGTACCAGTTCGGCGACCGGAACGTGAACCACCATTTTTGCCGGACGTGCGGCATCTGCCCGTTCGTGACGGTCGCGGCGGTTCCGCCGACGTATGCCGGTACGGCGCGGCCCGGTTACCTGCGCCTGAACCTGGGATGCGTCGAAGGCCTCGACGTCTACACGCTGGACATCGAGATGATCGACGGGCGGTCGCTCTGAGGCTGGCCCGGCCGCGGATGCCTTGATCCGCCGCAAGCGCGGTATCCGACCGTCGTTCACAATGGCTGCTCGAGCGGACGACGCAAATGACCGGCAGCGACATCACCTTCAGTGCCAGCGGTCTCGCCAAGGTCTACCGGACCGGCGACGTGGAGGTTCTGGCCCTGCAGGACGTCTCGCTCGACATCCGGCAGGGGGAGTTCATCGTCCTGCTGGGGCCGTCGGGCAGCGGCAAGAGTACGCTGCTCAATATTCTCGGCGGCCTCGACGTGCCGACGCGCGGCGAGGTGCGCTTCCGCGATCACCGTCTGACGGGGGCCAGCGAGGCCGAGCTGACGCGGTACCGGCGCGATCACGTGGGCTTCGTGTTCCAGTTCTATAACCTGATCCCGAGCCTGACCGTGCGGGAGAACGTCGCGCTGGTGACCGATATCGCGGCCCGCCCCATGGATATCGACGAGGCCCTCGCCCTCGTCGACCTTACCGCGCGGCGCGACCATTTTCCGGCGCAACTGTCCGGCGGCGAACAGCAGCGGGTGGCCATCGCGCGGGCCATCGTCAAGCGGCCCGAAGTGCTGCTGTGCGACGAACCTACCGGCGCGCTGGACTACGCCACCGGCAAGCTCGTGCTCGATGTCATCGCCCGCATCAACCGCGACCTGGGCACCACCGCCGTCGTTATCACCCACAACTCGGCGATCGCCGGCATGGCCGACCGGGTGGTCCACCTGGGCGACGGGCGCGTGCAGCGCATCGACGCCAATGCGCACAAGCTGACGCCGGCGGAACTGAGCTGGTGATTGCGTGAAGGCGCTCGATCGCAAGCTGCTGCGCGACCTGCGCCTGATGTGGAGCCAGGCCGTCACGATCGCCCTGGTCGTCGCCAGCGGGGTGGGTGGCTTTCTGACGACGCTCTCGGCGGTGGACTCGCTCGTCCGGGCGCGGGACGACTTCTACGTTCAGGGGCGCTTCGCCGATGTCTTCGCGCACGTCAAGCGCGCGCCCAATGCCGTCGCCGATGTGCTGCGCGCGCTGCCCGGCGTCGCCGACGTGCAGGTGACCACGGAAATGCCGGTGCGGGTGGATATCGCGGGGGTCGGCGATCCGATCGTCGGCCGGCTCATCGGCATCGACTGGCGTCGACCGCAACGGCTGAACCTGCTGAGCCTGCGCCAGGGCGAGGCGGTGCAGGCGGCGGCGTGGCCGGGCGGGGCGCTGCCGGACGGGGCATTGCCGGCCTGGGTATCGGAGGCGTTCGCGACGGCGCACGGCCTGCAGCGCGGGGCGCGCCTGTCGGCGCTCATCAACGGCAAGCGGCGCACGCTGGTGCTGGCGGGCGTGGCGCTGTCGCCCGAATACATCTTCGCCGGCCTCTGGGGAATGCCGGACCAGCGCGGCTTCGGCGTCTTCTGGGTGGATCGCGATGCGCTGGCGGCCGCCTTCCAGATGGAGGGTGCCTTCAACCAGGTTGCGGCACGGCTGGCGCCGGGCGCCGACGAACGCGAGGTCATCGATGCACTGCGGCGCCGTCTCGCGCCCTACGGCGGGCGCGACGTGCTGGGACGTGCCGACCAGACCTCGCACGCGATGCTGGACAACGAGATCAAGGAGCAGCACGTGCTGGGCACGGTCTTGCCGTCGATATTCCTGGGCGTTGCCGCCTTCCTGCTCAACGTGGTCGTGGCACGCCTCGTGGCGACGCAACGCGAGCAGATCGCGGCGCTCAAGGCGCTCGGCTACGGCAATGCGGCCATCGGCCTGCACTACCTGAAGATGGTGCTGTTCATCGTGCTGCTGGGCTTTGCGCTGGGCGTGGCGGTCGGCGACGCGCTGGGCACGATGTTCACGGGCCTGTATGCCGACTTCTTCCGCTTCCCGGTGTTCCGCCACCGTATCGCGCCCGGCCTGCTGGCCATCGGCCTGGCGCTGACCGTCGTCACCGCGGTGGCCGGCACCCTGAACGCGATCGCCGCAACCGTGCGGCTGGCGCCGGCCGAGGCCATGCGGCCGCCGGCGCCGGGCCGCTATCGGCGCACGGTGGCCGAGCGGCTGGGAATCACCGGTCTGCCGACGACGCTGCGCATGATCCTGCGCAACATGGAGCGCCGGCCGCTGCGCACCGCGTTGTCGATCGGCGGGGTGGCGGTGGCGGTTGCCACGGTGATCATGGGCAATTTCTTCTACGATGCGGTCGACTTCGTCGTCGATACGCAGTTCCGGATGGTGATGCGCAGCGACGTGGCGGTATGGACCTTCGACCTGGTGTCGGACCGGGCGCGTACCGAGCTGCTGCGCCTGCCGGGGGCGCGCACCGTGGAATCGTCGCGCTTCGTCTCGGCCAACCTGGTGCATGGCAATCGCCGCGAACGCACGCTGATCCGCGGCTACGAGGCGGTGCCCGAGTTGTACCGGATCGTCGATGTCGACCAGCACCAGACGCGCCCGGCGGGCAATGGCCTGGTGCTGACCGACCGTCTGGCCGACAAGCTGGCGCTGCGGGCCGGCGACCGGGTACAGGTCGAGGTACTCGACGGCCGCGCGCCGACGCGCAGCCTGCCCGTGGACGCCACGGTGCGCGAGATGATGGGCCTGAACGCGTACATGAACCGTCCGGCGCTCGATCGCCTGCTGGGCGACGGCGATGTCTCCACCGGCTTCGTCGTCGCCCTCGAGCCCGGAACCGAGGCCGCGTTCCTCGCGGCGACGCGTGCACTGCCCAAGGTGGCGGGCGCGTTCAGCAAGGCAACGATGCTGCGCAACATGCAGGAACTGAGCGCCCGCAACGTGCGGATCATCAGCGTGGTGCTGACCGTCTTTGCCAGCGTGATCGCCGTGGGCGTCGTCTACAACAACGCCCGCATCGCGCTGTCCGAACGCACCTGGGAGCTGGCGAGCCTGCGTGTGCTCGGCTTTACCCGGGCCGAGGTTTCCGGGCTGCTGCTGGGCGAACTGGCGCTGGGTATCCTGGTCGCGTTGCCGCTCGGCATGGGCCTTGGCCTGGGACTGGTGCACCTGATCACCGAGCTCCTGAAGAGCGACCAGTTCTACTTCCCGGTCGTGGTGCTGCCGCACACCTATGCCTGGGCGGCCATCTGCGTGGTCGCCGCCGGCGCCGCGAGCGCCCTGGTCGTGCGCCGGCGCATCGACCGCCTGGACATGGTTTCCGCCCTGAAGACCCGCGAGTGAGGAACGACATGAATATCAAGCATGCCGCAGCGATCCTGGGTGTCGTCGTGGCGCTGGGTGGGCTAATGGCCTGGGCCTTCGCGCCCCGCCCGATCGAGGTCGAGGTGGCCCAGGCCAGTGTCGGGCATTTCGAGACGACGATCGACGAGGAGGCGCGTACCCGCGTGCGCGACCGCTACGTGGTGTCGGCGCCGCTGGCCGGCCGCCTGGAGCGCATCGGGCTGCGCGAGGGCGACCCGGTCAAGGCCGGGAGCGTCGTCGCGACGCTGTTGCCGGTGATGAGTCCGCTGCTCGACGACCGTACGCTGCAGGAGCAGCGGGCCCGCGTCGGGGCGGCCGACGCCGGCGTGCGCCAGGCGGCCACCCGTGTCGAGGCGGCACGCCTGGTGCTGGAGCAGGCGTCCATCGAGGCACGTCGTACCGAACAGCTGGCAACGCAGGGCTTCGTCGCACCGACCAAGATCGACGCCGACCGGCTGGCCGAGCGGGCCGCCCGCAAGGACCTGGAGAGCGCGCGCGAGGGTGAACACGTGGCACGCCATGAGCTCGAGCAGGCCCGGGCGGCGCTGGGCGTGCTGCGGGGGGGCGTCGGCAAGGAGGTCTTCGCGTTGCGGGCGCCGATTGCCGGCCGTGTCCTGAAGGTGCCCGACCGCAGCGAGACCACGGTGGCGCTGGGTACGCCGCTGCTCGAGATCGGCGACACCGCCGACCTGGAAATCGTCGCCGAACTGCTGACGCCCGATGCGCTGCTGGCGCAGCCCGGCAGCGAAGTGCGCATCGAGCGCTGGGGCGGACCCACGATCCTGCAGGGGCGCGTGCGGCGGGTGGAGCCGGCCGCCTTCACCAAGGTGTCGGCGCTGGGCGTCGAAGAGCAACGCGTGAACGTCCTCATCGACATCATGAGCCCGCCGCAGCAATGGTCGGCGCTGGGCGACGCGTACCGCGTCACGGTGCGCATCGTCACGCGCAAGGTCGACGGCGCACTGCGGGTTCCGGTCAGCGCGGTATTTCCCCTGCCCGGCGCGGGTGCGGACGCGGCCGGCAATGCGGCGGTGTTCGTTGCCGACGGCGGCCATGCCCGACTGCAGGCGGTGACCGTGGCGGCGCGCAACGAAGGCGAGGCGTGGATCACCGCGGGCCTGCAGGCCGGCACCCGGGTGATCGTCTACCCGCCGGCGACGATTGTCGACGGCATAGCCGTCAGGGAGCGTCAGGTCTAGGCGGCCGGGGTTGCGGATTGGCCGGCGCATTGGCCGGCGGATTGCGTGCTGCCGGCGGCGGCGCGCGGGGTGTCTCGGGATGGCCAGCGCGCGGTGACGGCCGGTCCGGCACCGTCGGCTGGCCGCGTTGCGGCGGCGGGCGCACCTCGCCCGGCCGATCGCGCGGCGGCGGTGCATGGTCCGGAACCAACTGCGGCGGCTCACGGTGCGGCCCGGAACGCGCCGGCCAGCCCGGGCCGTGCCGGTGGACCCATTCGTCGCGCTCGGGGTACCAGGGCCGGTCGTGGTAATGCAGTCCCCAATAGTCCAGCAGCAGGAAGCCGACGATGCCGATGCCGATCTGCGGGCCATAGGTGATCATCGGCACGTACGTGCCTTCGTAGGCATAGTCGATGCTCCCCGCGTACAGCCAGCCGCGGGTGGGACCGGCGATGACGTCGCACCAGGTGTAATCGCCCAGGCATCCCTGCACCTCGATCGGGAGGCCCGCCGGCAATATCGCCACCACCGGATAGTCGCGCGCCGGCCCGGCGCGCAGGTGGGCCGTCCGCGAGGTATAGGCCTCCTGCGCCAGGGCCGTCGCGGGCAGCAGCGACAGCGCCAGCCAGAGCAGTCCGAACCGGGTCAGGCGTTTCATCGGAGGTATCCCATGGCGTGCCGATTGCCGGGGCGCTGCGCGGTGCGACGGCTACTTCGGACCGAAGGGCTGCGGCCGCGGCGTGCGATCGGACGATGGCGGCAATATCGGCAGCTTGAAATCGGGCTGGTCCCCGGTGAGCGTCTTCAGGAACGCGACGATGTTGGCGTTTTCCTCGTCGGAGAACTTCTTGCCGAGCTGGATGCGACCCATCGTGTCGACGGCCTGCGTGAGCGTGTCGGCCGCGCCGTCGTGGAAATACGGATACGTCAGCTCGACATTGCGCAGCGTCGGCACCTTGAACTTGAAGCGGTCGGCATCGTCACCCGTGACGGCCACGCGCCCCTGCGCCGGGCTGCTCGCCACGTAGGGTTCGACCAGGCCCATCTTCTGGTAGGAATTGCCGCCAACGGCAGCGCCGTTGTGGCAGGCGATGCAGCCGCTTTCCTTGAAGAGCCGGTATCCGGCAAGCTCGTCGGCGCTGAGCGCCTTGCGGTCGCCGCGCAGCCAGCGGTCAAACCGGGAATTGGGCGTTACCAGCGTATCCTCGAAGGCCGCTATTGCCCGGGTCACCGCATCGATGGTGATCGGCCCCGGTCCGAACACCTTGCCGAATTCGGCAACGTATCCGGGTATGGACTGCAATACCTCGACGGCCAGCACGTGGCTCGAGGCCATCTCGCCGGGATTGGCGATCGGCCCGCCGGCCTGCTCCTGCAGGTCCTTGGCCCGGCCATCCCAGAACTGGGCCAGGTTCATGCTCGAATTGAGCACTGTCGGGGCGTTGATCGGGCCCTCGTGCCAGTTGTGTCCGATCGATGTCTTCAGATTGTCGGTTCCGCCCATCGACAGGTTGTGGCAGGAATTGCAGGATATGAACCCCGACTTCGACAACCGCGGATCGAAGTAGAGCTTCTTGCCCAATTCCACAAGGGGCCGATTGGCCACGGTTGCCGCCCGTACAGGCGTTATGGGTTCTGCCGTTGCCGCCCACGCCAGGCCAGTACCGGCCAGCGCGAGTCCGGCCACGAGGATTCGCATTCGCATTTCCGCCTCCCGATGATGAGCGCACAGTGCCGGCGCCAGCGGCCAGCGTAGGCGCTCGGGCGGCCGGCATATTGATCGGAGGCAAGCTTCAATCGCGCCAGACGCGCACGCCGTGGCGCCGCTCCGTGGTCATGTACTGATGTCTGCCGGTGCCAGCGCACGTGAACGCGCATCTGCGCGCTGCACCCGCTTTACCGCGGTGAACCACAGGAAGCTGGTGACCGCCGCCCCGAGGCCGGCGGCCAGCAGCGGGGCCGCCGGCAATGCGAAGGAAAAGAGCTGGCGCACCGGACCAATGGCAAGGGTGCCCGCCAGCAGCGCGAGCGTGCCGGTGGCGATCCACAGGAACGCGCCGTGGTGGCGGCTCGCGCCGCGCTCCCAGGAACGGTTGGCGTGAATGAGCCCGAGGTTGGACAGCACCAGTACCGTGAAGGTGAGTGCGCGCGCGGCGTCGTCCGTCAACGCCAGGGCCCGGGCACCGGCGAACACTCCCAGCAGGATGGCGAGCAGCCCGGCTCCCTGCCACAGGCCGCGCTGCAGTACCGCGGTATCGAACAGCCGCGCGTTGGCCGGCCGCGGTGGGCGCGACATCGCCGTCGGTTCGAGCGGCTCGGCCTCGAAGACGACGGTACAGGCCGGGTCTATGATCAATTGCAGAAAGAGGATATGCGCCGGCATCAGCAGCATCGGCCAGCCCAGCAGCACCGGCGCGATGGACAGCCCGACGATGGGAATGTGCACGGCGATCACGAACACGATGGCCTTGCGCAGGTTGTCGAACACGCGCCGCCCGTGCCGGACCGCGGTCACGATGGAGGCGAAGTCATCGTTGACCAGCACGAGGTCGGCGGCCTCGCGGGCGACGTCGGTGCCATGGGCGCCCATGGCCACGCCAATGTCGGCCGCCTTGAGCGCCGGTGCGTCGTTCACGCCGTCGCCGGTCATCGCGACGATGTCGCCGCGCGCGCGAAAGGCCTGCACCAGCCGCAGCTTCTGCTCCGGCTGGACGCGGCAGAAGACCTGGATGCCGGCAAGGCGCGCGTCCAGTTCCCGGTCGTCCATGGTTGCCAGCGCGGTGCCGGTGAGCAGCGCGGCATCGGCATCGAGGCCCACCTGGCGCGCGATGGCCCGGGCCGTGACCGGATGGTCGCCGGTGATCATGACCACGCGGATGCCGGCCGCGCGGCATTCGTCGAGCGCACGCGGCACGTCCGGCCGCACCGGGTCCTCGAGCGCGACCAGCCCCAGGAATGCGAAATCGAAATCGTGCTGGTCGCGCGGCAGCGCGGGCACGTCGACGCTGGAGCAGGCGACGCCGAGCACGCGCAGGCCGTCGGCCGCCATCGCCGCCACGGCATCGGCAATGGACGCCGCGCGCGCCGCATCGAGGTGGCACAGGTCGACGATGGCCTCCGGCGCGCCCTTGGCCGCGATCATCCGCGAGCGCCGGTCGGGTGACTGCCAGACGCGCGACATCGCCAGCATGCGGTCCGACAGCGGGTAATCCTCGACCAGGGTCCAGTCGGCGTGCAGGTGCTCGGTATCGGCCAGGTGCCGCCGCCCGGCCTCGACGATCGCCGCCTCCATCGGGTCGAAGGCGCGGCGATGGCTGGCGAGCACGGCAAATTCCAGCACGCCATGCAGCGGCTCGGGAACGGGCGCCGCGGATGCCGCCGCGGTGTCGTGCATCGCGTCTGTCGACCACAGCCGCCGGACGGTCATGCGGTTGGCGGTAAGGGTGCCGGTCTTGTCAACGCACAGCACGGTCGCCGCGCCGAGCACCTCCACGGCGGGAATATTGCGCGCCAGAACCTTTTCGCGCGCCAGCCGCCAGGCACCCAGACCCAGGAAGAGGGTCAGGACGACCGGCAATTCCTCGGGAAGGATGCCCATGGCCAGCGTGAGGCCGGCGAGCAGGCCGTGCAGCGCGTCGCCTCGCAACCACCAGTAGAACAGGGCCAGCGCCGCGGCCAGTGCCAGGCCGATGATGGCAATGCGTGCAACGATGCGCCGTGTCTCCGCCTGGACAGCCGTGTCGGCCTGCGCGATGCCGCCCAGCGAGGCGCCGATGCGGCCCAGCGCACTGCGCGCACCCGTGGCAACCACGCTGCCGCGCGCCGTGCCGCTGGTGACCAGCGTCCCGGAATACACCCAGCCGGGATCGGCATCGCCCGGCGCACCCGGCGGTGCGTCGGCCGGTGAAGTCGGGCGCTTGGCAACGGGCGCCGATTCACCGGTGAGCAGCGATTCGTCGACGCCGAGGTTGGCGGCATCCAGCAGCCGGATGTCGGCCGGCACGCGGTCGCCCTCGGCCAGCAGCACGATATCGCCCCGCACGACGTCGCGACCGGCGATGCGGCGGGCCTGCCCGTCGCGCACCACCAGCGCGCGCGGGCTGGCAAAGTCACGCAGGGCACGCAGCGAGCGTTCGGTGCGATGCTGCTGAACAATCGTGATGCCCATTACCACCACCACGAAGCCCAGCAGCATCAGGGCTTCCTGGCGGTCGCCCAGCGCCAGGTAGATGACCCCGCAGGCCACGAGCAGCAGGAACATCGGCTCGAGCAGCACCTGGCGCAGC
The DNA here is from genome assembly GCA_037441485.1 of Burkholderiales bacterium. Taxonomy (GTDB): domain Bacteria; phylum Pseudomonadota; class Gammaproteobacteria; order Burkholderiales; family Burkholderiaceae_F; genus GJ-E10. Next base: position 17,621 of record JBBISD010000016.1, on the reverse strand, counting down.
AGCTGCAGCAGGTCGCGCGGTGGCGACGAGGGCAGTTCGTTGGGCCCGTCGGCCGCCAGGCGCCGCCGGGCCTGCGCGTCGCTCAGGCCGTCCGCGGTGGTATCCATGGACCGAACTGTAAGGCCAGTGCGGCGCGCGCGGCGCCCGGCCTTTCGAGTGCCCGTTGCCTTTGCTGCCCCGACCCCTAGAAAAGCGAACCCTGTGCGCTGGTGACGGCCGGTACCGCGAACTGGGCCGCATCGAGGGTTTCGCGGTCCTGCACCAGGTTCAGGCGCCGGCAGGCCAGTTCAAACCGCTGGCGCAGCAGGCGTGCGTAGACCCCGGTGCCGCCCATGCGCACGCCGAACTGCGACTGGTAGTCGGCGCCGCCGCGCATCTGGCGCACCAGGCTCATCACCCGATCGGCGCGCTGCGGGGCATGCTGCTGCAGCCACTGGACGAACAGGTCGCGCACCTCGAGCGGCAGGCGCAGCACGGTGAACGACGCATGGCGTGCGCCGGCCGCGGCGGCGGCTTCGAGTACGGCTTCCAGGTCGGGATCGGTGAGCGCGGGGATCAGCGGGGCGGCGATGACGCCGACGGGGATGCCGGCCTCGGCCAGCACGCGCAGCGCTTCGAGGCGGCGCGCGGGTGTGGCGGCGCGCGGCTCCAGCGCGCGGGCCAGGCGCCGGTCGAGGGTGCCGATGGAGAACTGCACCCGTACGAGATTGCGGCGCGCCAGCGCCTGCAGGATGTCGAGGTCGCGCAGCACCAGCGCCGACTTCGTCGTGATGGTGACCGGATGGCGAAAGTCGGCCAGCGTCTGCAGCACGGCGCGCGTGATGCGGTGGGACTGTTCGGCGGGCTGGTAGGGGTCGGTGTTGGCGCCCAGCGCCAGCACCGCGGCGCGGTAGCCCGGGCGGCGCAGCTCGGCGTCGAGCAGATCGGCGGCGTTGGTCTTGGCGAACAGGCGGGTTTCGAAGTCGATGCCGGGTGACAGGCCCAGGTAGGCATGCGTGGGCCGGGCATAACAGTAGATGCAGCCGTGCTCGCAGCCGCGGTACGGATTGACTGATCGGTCAAAGGGAATGTCGGGCGACTGGTTGCGGCTGATGATGCTGCGGGCCTGCTCGATGGTCACGGTGGTGGGCACCGGCGGCGCCGTTTCGGGCGCCGCGATGTCCTGCAGCCCGCGCTCGTGTTCGAGGTAGTCGGGGTCGCGCTCGTGGCGCAATGCGCTGAAGCGTGATTCGCCATTGCTGAGCGCGCCGCGGCCCTTGAGGTTGGCAAAGGCGCCGCGCAGCAGGTCGGTGCGGATGGGAACGGCCTGTGACATGCTGGTTTCCCCTGGCGGACCGGCGGGCCACCGCCCGCGGTGCATATGCGCGGCATACCCGGGCCGGGGCGCGATAGTGTATGAAATACCAGTATACGACCGGATTTTCCCGCAAAGCAAGCGCGGGCGACCATCCATCGGCGGCAGTTCGGCGTTTCCGTGGGTCGTCGACCGGCCCCGCGGGTCTAGGTGCGGTTGCTGCCCGCCACCATGTCGAAGCGGAACAGCCGGCACTCCAGTGCCCCGTTGTAGAGCACGATCTTGCGCGCTTCGCGCAGGCGCATCTGGCGCGGCAGCTGGCGGTCGGCGCTGAGCAGCCAGGCCTGCCAGCCGGCGAACTGGCGCTTGAGCTGGGTGGCCACGTCGCCCATCATGGCCGGCACCGTGGCCGAGCGCGGTGCGCTTTGCTCGCCATACGGCGGATTGGTGACGATCATGCCGGCCGGGGCGGGCGGGGCGCCGGCGCGGGCATCGCCCGCCTCCAGGCGCAGCGCGCCGCGTTCAAGTACCGCGGCCAGTCCGGCGCGCACCGCATTGGACTGGGCGATGCCGATGACCCCGGTGGAAATGTCGCGGCCCACGATCTGCAGGCCGGCGGCGTCGTTGACCGCCGCGCGCGCCTGCTGCTGCAGCCCGATCCAGGCGGCGCGGTCGAACCCGAGCAGCTTCTCGAAGCCGAAGCGCCGGTTCAGGCCCGGCGCGCGCCCGGTGGCCATGCAGGCTGCCTCGATGACGATGGTGCCGCTGCCGCAGAACGGATCGAGCAGCGGCTGCTCCGGCGTCCACCCCGCAAGCAGCAGCAGCGCCGCGGCCAGGTTCTCCTTGATCGGCGCTTCGCCCTTGTCGGCGCGCCAGCCGCGCTTGAATAGCGATTCCCCGGAGAGGTCGATGTACAGACGCGCCGTTTGCTCGTCCAGGTGGGCCAGCACCTGAACGTCGGGCTGCGCGCGGTCGATCGACGGGCGTTCGCCCGTGAGCTCGCGCGCGCGGTCGACGATCGCGTCCTTGACGCGCAGCGTGGCGAACTGCAGGCTCTGCAGCGGCGAGCGGTTGGCGGTCACGTCGACCCGCAGGCGCTGGTCGGGCCGGAACTGCCGCTCCCAGGGCAGTTCGCGGGCCAGCGCGTAAAGATCGTGCTCGCTGCGGTAGGGCTCGGCGGCCACCAGCCAGAGGATGCGGCTGGCCACCCGCGAATGCAGGTTGGCGGCATAGGCGGTGGCCAGCGTGCCGGCAAATTCGACGCCGCCGGCCGTCGCGCGCAGGCCCGCTGCCCCCAGCGCCTGCAGCTCGACGCCGAGAACGTCCTCGACGCCGCGCGGGCAGACCGCGAAGAAGCGGTCAACCACGCCGGCACTCCGCCGCCGCGGGCGCGCTGCGCCTCAAAACGGCTTCACCACGACCAGCGCCACGATCGCGACCAGCAGCAGGGTGGGGATCTCGTTGAACCAGCGGAACCATACGTGAGTGTGCCGGCTGGCGCCCGTGCGCAGGCGCGCCAGCTGGCGCCCGCACAGATGCTGGAAGACGACCAGCGCCGCTACCAGGCTCACCTTGGCGTGGATCCAGTGCTGGCCGTCGCCGATGCCGTAGCCGAGCCATAGCCACAGCCCGAAGGCCAGCGCCGCCACCATCAGGCCGTTGGAGAAGCGATAGAGCTTGCGCGCCATGACCAGCAGCCGGTCGCGTTCGGCCCCCGGGGCGGGCACCATCGCCAGGTTGACGAAGATGCGCGGCAGGTAGAACAGGCCGGCGAACCAGCCGGTCACGAAGAAGATGTGCAGCGACTTTACCCAGAGCACCTCAGCCCCCGCGCACCTGGCCGTCGCCCAGCACCACGTACTTGAGCGAGGTCAGGCCCTCCAGGCCCACCGGGCCGCGGGCATGGAGCTTGTCATTGCTGATGCCGATCTCGGCGCCCAGGCCGTACTCGAAGCCGTCGGCAAAGCGCGTCGACGCGTTGACCATCACCGACGCCGAATCGACCTCGCGCAGGAAGCGCATCGCGCGGGGGTGGTCGCGGGTGACGATGGCATCGGTGTGGTGGCTGCCGTAGGAATTGATGTGGACGATCGCCTCGTCCACGCCGGCAACGACGCGGATCGCCAGGATGGGTGCCAGGTATTCGGTGCGCCAGTCTTCCTCGGTGGCCGGCGCCAGGGCGCCGATGCCCGCCTGCGCCAGCACGGCCAGCGACCGCGGACAGCAGCGCAGCGCCACGCCCTTGTCGGCGTAGCGCCGTCCCACCGCGGGCAGGAAGTCCGCGGCGACCGGCTCGGCCACCAGCAGGGTCTCCATCGTGTTGCAGGTGCCGTAGCGCTGGGTCTTGGCGTTGTCGGCGATGCGCACCGCCATGTCGAGATCGGCCGTTGCGTCGATGTACACGTGGCAGACGCCGTCCAGGTGCTTGATCATCGGTACGCGGCTCTCGCGCATCAGCCGCTCGATAAGGCTGCGCCCCCCGCGCGGCACGATGACGTCGACGTATTCGGGCAGCGTGACCAGGTGGCCGACGGCCGCGCGGTCGGTGGTGTCGATGAGCTGCACGGCGTCGCGCGGCAGGCCGGCCTGCGCCAGCGCATCGGCGACCACCTGCGCCAGCAGGCGGTTCGATTCGATGGCCTCGGAGCCGCCGCGCAGGATCGTCGCATTGCCGCTCTTGATGCACAGCGCGGCGGCGTCGACCGTGACGTTGGGCCGGCTCTCGTAAATGATGCCGATGACCCCCAGCGGCACGCGCATGCGCCCCACCTGGATGCCGGATGGTCGCGGCCGCACCTCGTCGATGCCGCCGATCGGGTCCGGCAGCCGGACGATCTGCTCGACCCCCTCGGCCATCGCCGCCACCGCCACCGCCGACAGACCGAGGCGATCGAGGGCCGCGGCGTCGAGGCCGCCCGCCCGCGCGCGCGCCACGTCGCGGGCATTGGCCTGCAGGATGTCCTCGCGCCGCGCGCGCAGCCCGGCCGCCAGCGCCAGCAGGCAGCGGTCCTTGTCCGCCGAACCGGCGCGCGCCATGGCCGTAGCCGCGGTGCGCGCCGCCTGGCCGGTGGCGCGCACGTAGGCGCCGATGTCCTGCGTCCCGGCCGCGCTGCTGTCCGGTGCGTTCATTGCTGCCAACCTCCTGCCGGTTGCGCCCGGCCCGCCGCCGCGGCGGCGGGCCGCCGTGCGGCCGCGCCCGACGGGGCATCCGGTGCCAGCCCCAGGGCCACTTCGGTCAATTCTAACCAGGGATCGTCGTCGCGCCCGGCCACGTGCAGGCCCTTGACCAGGCGGTCGATCTGCGCGCAGCGCCCCAGCAGGGCGGCCAGCGTCCCGCCATCGAGGCGCGGCAGGACGCGTTCGGCCAGCGCGGCCGGCACGCCCAGGCGCACCGTGCGGGCCACCGTGGCGAACGGCCGGCCCGCGGCCACGCCCTGGTGCAGGCGCAGCAGGTTGCGCAGTTCCTCGGAGACGATCCACAGCAGCAGCGGCAGCGGTTCGCCCTCGGCGCGCAGGCCCGCCACCGTGCGCGCGATGCGCGGGCGATCGCCGGCCAGCATGGCCGCCGGCAGCGATACGCCCTCGAAGCGGGCCACGTCGAAGATGGCCGCGCGGATCTGCTCGAGCGTCAGCGGGCCGTCGCCATACAGCAGGTGCAGCTTGCCAATCTCCTGGTGCGCGGCCAGCAGGTTGCCCTCGACCTGGTCGGCCAGGAAAGCCAGCGCCGGCGGCGGCGCCGATTGCCGCTGGCGCGCCAGCCGCCCGGCGATCCATTCGGGCAGGCGGTCGCGGCCGATGGCCGCCACCTCGATCCAGGCGGTCGTCGCCTGCAGCGCGCTGGCCCAGTCGGACGCGCGGCTGGCGCGGTCCAGGCGCGGCAGGCTGATGATGGTGAGCAGGTCTTCGTCCTCGCGGCGCGCGTGCGCCTGCAGCGCCGCGCCGCCCGACTTGCCGGGCTTGCCCGACGGCAGGCGGATCTCGAGCAGGCGCCGGCTGCAGAACAGCGACTGGCTGGCGGCCGCGCGCTCGAGCGCGGACCAGTCCATGCGGGCGTCGGCGTGCAGCACCTCGCGCTCGTCGTAGCCCTGCGCGCGCGCGGCGCGGCGGATCGCGTCCTGCGCCTCCAGGCACAGCAGCGCCTCGTCGCCGCTCACGACGTAGCAGCGCGCCAGGCGGCCGCGCTCCAGGTGCGCGGGCAGCTGGTCAATCCGCAGCTGCATAGGGCTTGGCCGCGGCAATGCGCCGCAACAGCTGCTGGACGAGGTCGGTCTGCATGTCCCGGTACAGCAGGGTTTCCTCGGACTCCTTGGACAGGCGCTGCGAGTCGTTGAACGAGATGTCGCGCTGCGCCTTGAGCTCCGTGGGTTCGATCACCTCGTGGCCCTGCGCGTCGCGCAGGCGGAACGTCAGGCGGTCGCGCAGCGAGTATTCGATCGCGCGCCCCTGCGCATTGAGCGTGATGATCTCCCGGTCGCGGATCTCGCCGATGAGCTCGAAGACGGCGGCGGCCTTGGCCGGATCGTCGACGATCTGCGTGCGCGTGCCGGTGCGGATGTTGCGCGCCAGCTCGGTACCCAGCGGCGAATTGGCCGGAAAATTCAGCGCGATGGTCGGGTAGGGCAGCTGCTGCGTGCCGCGCAGCGCGAATCCGCAGGCGGACAGGCCGGCCAGCGCGACGGGCAGCAGCAGGCGCGCCGCCCGGTACGTGCGGCGCCGCGGCTCAGACCACCACATTGACGAGCTTTCCCGGCACGATGACGATCTTCTTCGGCGCTGCGGTGATGAAGCGGGCCAGCGCCGCGTCGCCCAGGACGGCCTGCTCGATCGCCGCGCGCTCGGTGCTGGCGGCAACGCGGATCGCGCCGCGCAGCTTGCCGTTGACCTGCACCACCAGTTCGACGAGATCGCGCTGCAGCGCCGCCGCATCGGGTTGCGGCCACGGGGCATAGACGAGCTCGCCGTGCCGGCCTTGCAGGCCCAGCCCGGTCCACAGCGCCTGGGCGATGTGCGGGGTCACGGGATAGAGCACGCGCAGCAGGATGTCCAGCCCCTCGGCGACCACCGCCGCGCCGCCGGGGGCGCGCGACACGGACTCGAGCAGGTTGAGCATCTTCATCGCGCCGGAGACCACGGTGTTGTACTGCAGGCGCTCGTAGTCGTAGTTGACCTGGCCCAGCAGGCGGTGCAGTTCGTAGCGCGCCTGGGCGGCTTCGGCCGCAGCCGTCCCGCCCGGCGCGCCGGTGCCGGCGTGCACGGCGTGGCCGAACGCCCACAGCCGGCGCAGGAAGCGGTGCGTGCCCTCGGCGCCGGCATCGGACCAGGCGGCGCTCTGCTCGGGCGGGCCGGCGAACATGACGAAGGCACGCGCGGTGTCGGCACCGAAGCGCGCGATGATGTCGCGCGGCTCGACGACGTTGTTCTTGCTCTTGGACATCTTCTCGATGCCGCCCAGCAATACCGGCAGGCCGTCGGCGCGCGCCACCGCGCCGACCGTGCGGCCGCGCTCGTCGGTGCGCAGCTCGACCTCGGTCGGGTAGAACCACTGCTTGCGGCCGCCGTCGTCCTCGCGATAAAAGGAGTCGTTGAGCAGCATGCCCTGGGTGAACAGGCGCTCGAATGGCTCGTCGAAGGCCACCAGCCCCAGGTCGCGCATGACGCGCGTCCAGAACCGCGCGTAGAGCAGGTGCAGCACCGCGTGCTCGATCCCGCCGATGTACTGGTCCATCGGCATCCAGTAGCGGGCGCGTTCGTCCACCATGCCGTCGGCGGCGCCGGGCGAGCAATAGCGCATGAAATACCAGGACGAATCGACGAAGGTATCCATCGTGTCGGTCTCGCGCCGCGCCGCGCGGCCGCAGGACGGACAGGTGCAGCGCAGGAAGGCCTCGCAGCGGTCCAGCGGATTGCCGCTGCCGTCGGGCACCAGGTCCTCGGGCAGCAGCACCGGCAGGTCGGCCTCGGGTACCGGCACCGGCCCGCAGCCCTCGCAATGGATGATCGGAATGGGCGTGCCCCAGTAGCGCTGGCGCGAGATGCCCCAGTCGCGCAGCCGGTACTGGGTCTGGGCGCCGCCCAGCCCCCGGGCCTGCAGGTCCGCCGCCACCGCCTGCACGGCGGCCGCGTGGTCGAGCCCGTCGTAGCGCCCCGAATGGATGCACACGCCGCCGTGCTTCTCGCCGTACCAGGGCTCCCAGGCGTCGGTCGAGAAGTCCTTGCCGGGCATGCCGATGACAGGCCGGATCGGCAGGCCGTAGCGGCGCGCGAAGGCGAAATCGCGCTCGTCGTGGGCCGGCACGCCCATCACCGCCCCTTCGCCATAGCCGCTGAGCACGTAATTGCCCACCCACACCGGCACGGCGTCGCCGCTGAGCGGATGGCGCACGTGGAACCCGGTGGCCATGCCGCGCTTTTCCAGCGTGGCCAGCTCGGCCTCGGCCACCGCGCCGCCGCGGCATTCGTCGACGAAGGCCGCCAGCGCCGGCTGGTCGCGCGCCAGGCGCGTGGCCAGCGGATGCTCGGCGGCCAGCGCCACGAAAGTCACGCCCATGATGGTGTCGGCGCGCGTCGTATAGACCCGCAGCAGCGCGGCCTGGCCGTCGATCTCGTAGGGGAAGCCGAAATTGACGCCGGTGCTGCGGCCGATCCAGTTCTCCTGCATCGCGCGCACCTGCGGTGGCCAGCCGTCCATCGTGGCCAGCCGATCGAGCAGCTCGTCGGCGTAGCGCGTGATCTGCAGGTAGTAGCCGGGGATCTCGCGCCGCTCCACCGGCGCGCCCGAGCGCCAGCCGCGCCCCTCGATGACCTGCTCGTTGGCCAGGACGGTCTGGTCCACCGGATCCCAGTTGACCAGCTGGGTCTTGCGGTAGGCGATGCCCCTGTCGAGCATGCGCAGGAACAGCCACTGGTTCCAGCGGTAGTACTCGGGGCGGCAGGTGGCCAGTTCGCGCGACCAGTCGAAGGCGAAGCCCAGCGGCTCCATCTGCGCCTTCATCTCGGCGATATTGGCGTAGGTCCAGGCGGCCGGCGCGATGCCCTTGTCGATGGCGGCGTTTTCCGCCGGCAGGCCGAAGGCGTCCCAGCCCATCGGCATCAGCACGTTGTAGCCGCGCATGCGCTGGTGGCGCGCCATCACGTCGTTGATGGTGTAGTTGCGCACATGGCCCATGTGCAGCTTGCCGCTGGGGTAGGGCAGCATCGAGCAGGCGTAGAACTTGCCGCGCGGGAAGCGCGGGTCGTTTTCGATCGTGGTGTGGGCGTCGATCGCGCGCCAGTGCGCCTGCGCCTGGGCCTCGACGTCCTTGGGCAGGTATCTTTCTTGCATTACCGATCCGCGGGTCTTGTACGTCGCGCATTATAGGCGCCGGTATAGTGGCGGACTCCATGAATCTTCTCGACGATCTCAACCCCCAGCAGCTGGCCGCGGTGACGCTCCCGGACGAGCCGGCACTGATCCTGGCCGGCGCCGGCAGCGGCAAGACGCGCGTGCTGACCACCCGCATCGCGTGGCTCATCCAGACCGGGCGCGTGGGCCCCGCCGGCATCCTGGCGGTGACCTTCACCAACAAGGCGGCCCGCGAGATGCTCTCGCGCATCGAATCGATGCTGCCGATCAACGCCCGCGGCATGTGGATCGGCACGTTCCACGGCCTGTGCAACCGGCTGCTGCGCGCCCACCACCGCGACGCCAACCTGCCGCAGTCCTTCCAGATCCTGGACGTGCAGGACCAGCTCTCGTCCATCAAGCGCCTGGTCAAGGCCGCGAACGTCGACGAGGAACTGTGTCCGCCGCGCGACCTGCAGTTCTTCATAAATGACGCCAAGGAGTCGGGACGCCGTGCCGCCGACGTCGCCGGGTCCGGGCACGACCGGCGCTGGGTCGAGCTGTTTGCCGCCTACGACGCGCAGTGCCAGAAGGAGGGCAGCGTCGATTTCGCCGAGCTGCTGCTGCGCAGCGTCGAGCTGCTGACGCGCCACGAGGCGCTGCGCGAGCACTATCAGCGCCGCTTCCGCCACATCCTGGTGGACGAGTTCCAGGACACCAATGCGCTGCAATACCGCTGGCTCAAGCTGCTGGCCGGCCGGCACGGCCCGATCTTCGCCGTCGGCGACGACGACCAGTCGATCTACCGCTTCCGGGGTGCCAACGTCGGCAACATGGCCGACTTCCAGCGCGAGTACGAGGTGCGCAACGTCATCAAGCTCGAACAGAACTACCGCTCGCACGGCAATATCCTCGACGCGGCCAACCAGCTGATCGGCAACAACACCCGCCGCATGGGCAAACAGCTGTGGACCGACGCGGGCCCGGGCGAACCGCTGCGCCTGTTCGAGGCCGGCTCCGATGGCCTGGAGGCGGCCTGGATCGTCGAGGAAGTGCGCGACCAGCACCGGCAGGGCGCGCGGCTGGCCGAGATGGCCATCCTGTACCGCGCCAATGCGCAGTCGCGCGTCATCGAGCACGCGCTGTTCAATGCCGGGCTGGCGTACCGCGTGTACGGCGGCCTGCGCTTTTTCGAGCGCGCCGAGGTCAAGCACGCGCTGGCCTACCTGCGCCTGGTGGCCAACAGCAACGACGACGTGTCCTTCGCGCGCGCCGTCAATTTTCCGCCGCGCGGCATCGGCGCGCGCAGCGTCGAGCAGTTGCAGGCGGCGGCGCGTGCCGCCGGCACCAGTCTGTACGGGGCGCTCGGCAGCGTCGGCGGGCGGCCGGCCGCCAGCTTCGCGCAGTTCGGCGCGCTGATCGCGGCGCTGCGCGAGGCCGCGCCGCGCCTGACGCTGGCCGAGCTGGTACAGGAGATGCTGGAGCGCAGCGGCCTGAGCGCGCACTACCGCAACGAGCGCGACGGCGCCGATCGGGTGGAGAACCTGGCCGAGCTGGTCAATGCCGCCGCGGGCTTCGTCGTCGAGGCCGATCCGGGCGACGCCGCCCCGGCGGCCGCCCCGTCGGCCGAGGCGCCTGCGGCGCCGGTGGCCGACATGGTCGAGCACGACACGCTGCACGCCTTCCTGGCGCACGCGGCACTCGAGGCCGGGGACAACCAGGCCAGCGCCGGGCAGGACGCGCTGCAATTGATGACCGTGCATGCCGCCAAGGGCCTGGAGTTCGATATGGTGTTTCTCACCGGCCTGGAGGAAGGCCTGTTCCCGCACGAAAACAGCCTGAGCGAGGCCGATGGCCTGGAGGAAGAGCGCCGCCTGATGTATGTGGCGATCACCCGCGCGCGCCGGCGCCTGAACCTGAGCTTCGCCCAGAGCCGCATGCTGCACGGCCAGACCCGCTACGGCATGCGCTCGCGCTTCGTCGACGAGCTGCCGCCCAAGGCGATCAAGACGCTGACGCCGCGATTGCGCGGCGGCTTTGCCACCGCGGCGGTGGGCGGCTGGCCGACGGCCGGCGGCGGCAGCCCGCGGATCGACCTGCCGGTGGCCGGTGCACCGTTTGCCGCCGGCGCGCCGGCGGCCGATACCCATGGCCTGCAGATCGGCCAGGGGGTGCGGCACGCCAAGTTCGGCGACGGCGTGGTCGTGCGGCTGCAGGGATCGGGCAATGATGCCCGGGCGCAGATCAACTTCGGGGCGTTCGGCGTCAAGGAACTGCTGCTGTCGGTGGCCAAGCTGCAGGTGTAGCGCTGTCGGGCAGCTCCCTTACCCCTCAGCCGCGCACGTCGTCCGCCTCGGTCTTGACCCCCGTGTCGATCACCGCATCGATCATCACCAGGTGCGACGCCTGGAAGACCGCCAGTACCAGGAAGACCAGCGGCGCGAGCAACAGGTAGGGCGCCAGGCCGGATTTGGCGTTGAGGACGTCGATCAGCGCGCCGACGACCATCAGCCCGATCGCCCACAGGCCAAGCAGCGCGGCCAGGTTGAGGAAGATGGCGCCGCGATTGCGCCAGCACGCGAAGAAGCTGAAAAACAGGGCCTTGGGCGCGGGCATGCCGTGCCAGCCGCACAGCACCGGTGCGAACCACACCGTCATCGCAAAGGGCACCAGCACCGCCAGCAGTGCCAGCACCGCGCTGCCCGGTATGGCCATTGCCGTCGCATCGGCACCGGCCGGCGAGGCCGGCGTGGGCGTGGGCGGCGCGACGCCGCCGGTCGTGCCCGTGAGCAGCAGGATCAGCGCAACCAGGCCCGCGAAGAGCGCGTAGTACACGCCCAGCTGCAGCAGGTGGCGCCGGGCCACCGGGTCCTCCAGTGCCTGGAGGTAGTTGGCGATGCGCGCCGGTTCGCCGTCGCGCACGCAGCGGCACACTGCCAGCATGCCCAGCGACACCGCCGGCGCCAGCATGGCTGCCACCAGGTTGCCGACCGCCGGCACCACCACCTGCAGCGTGCTTAGCAGCAGCGGACCCAGGCCCACCAGCACCACCAGCATCAGCGGCTGGCGGGCGAACAGCCGCAGCCCCTGGCGCACCCAGATCAGTCCGGCCGACGCGGCGTGCTGGCGGATGCGCAGCCGCGGGGGGTCCGGCACGGCCGTCTCAGCGTGCATCGGTGCCCTCCACGATCCACGGCGCCTCGGCGTCGGCGACGCGCCGGCGCAGCATGCGCTCGAAGCGCCCGGGGTCGTGCGGCTGCAGGACGCTGGCCGGCCGGGGCATGTGCAGGTCGTGCAGTCGCGAGATCCAGAAGCGCAGCGCCGCGGCGCGCAGCATCGCGCGCCAGTAGTGGTGCTCGATCTCCAGCAGCGGCCGCTGCTCGTGATAGGCCTGCAGCAGCGCGCGGGCGCGCGCCGGGTCGAAGGCGCCCGAGTCCAGGTCGACGCACCAGTCGTTGACGGTGACCGCCAGGTCGAACAGCCACGGCCCGCACCCGGCAAAGTAGAAGTCGATGACGCCGCCGACCGCGTCGCCATCGAACAGCACGTTGTCGCGGAACAGGTCGGCGTGCACCGGCCCGGCCGGCAACTGCTCGAGGTCCGGCCGGCGCGCGATGCCGTCCTGGTAGATCACCTCCTCGACGAGCTCCGAGAACAGCGCATCGGGCAGGTGCGGCTCGAGCGCCGCGGCGGTCGATTTCCACCAGCCGATGCCGCGCAGGTTGGGCTGGAACACCGCATAGTCGCTGGCGGCCAGGTGCATCCGCGCCAGCACGGCACCCACCTGGCGGCATTGCGCCAGGCTGGGCAGTTGCACCGCCTTGCCCGGCAGCCGCGTGACGATGGCGGCCGCCTTGCCGCGCACCAGGGCGAAGAGCGCCTGCTCGCGGGTTTCCAGCGGTTCGGGCACCGGCAGGCCCTTGCGCGCCAGGTGCTGCATCAGTCCCAGGTAGAAGGGCAGCTGGGTGGCGGTCAGGCGCTCGAAGACCGTGAGGACGTAGCGCCCGGATTCGGTCGTCAGGAAGAAGTTGGAATTCTCGATGCCGCTGGCAATGCCCTGCAGGTCGCGCAGCTGCCCGACCGCGTAGTGCTCGAGCAGCGCAAGGACCTCGTCGTGCGTCAGGGCGGTGAAGACGGCCATAGGGCTTCCGGGTTCGGGACCGATGCAGGTGCGGCCGCCGCGGCCACGGCCGTGCCGCGGAACGCAGCGCAGGCCCGCCCGCGGGCATTTTATCCTGCACCGGGCGCACCGCGCCGGCGCGCCGCTCCTCAGAGGTACAGCAGCTGTTCGCGCTCGTCGACGCCCTGCTCGAAGCCCCGCTGCTCGTAGAAGTCGAAGATCCGCTCGGCGACCACGTCCGGGTCGTCGACGACCTGCATCAGGTCCAGGTCCCCGGCGCCGATCATGCCGTCGGCCACCAGCCGCTCGCGCATCCACTGCAGCAGGCCGCCCCAGAAGGCGCTGCCCACGAGGATGATCGGAATGGGACGGCCCATGCCGGTCTGGATCAGGGTGAGCGCCTCGGTAAGCTCGTCGAGCGTGCCGAAACCCCCGGGCATGACCACGTAGGCGCTGGCGTACTTGACGAAGGCCACCTTGCGCGCGAAGAAGTGCCGGAACCGCAGTGCAATATCCTGGAAGGCATTGCCGTGCTGCTCGAAGGGCAGCTCGATGTTCAGGCCGATGCTGGGCGAGCGGCCTTCGAACGCGCCCCGGTTGGCCGCTTCCATCAGCCCCGGGCCGCCGCCGCTGATGACGGCAAACCCGGCGTCCGAGAGCGACCGGGCGATGAGGACGGTCTGCCGGTACAGGGGCGAATCGGGGTTGAGCCGGGCGCTGCCGAAGATCGACACGGCCGGACGCACGTCGGCGAGCCGTTCGGTCGCCTCGAAAAACTCCGCCATAATGCCCCAGAGGTGCCACGATTCGCGCGCCTTGAGGCGTGTGGCCTGCTCCTGCGCGGTGATGGCGCGCAGGGTCGGGATGTTCTTTTGATGGTCGAGCATCGAAAACTCCTATGAAAACGCTCCTGCTCGTGGACGGCACGGGTTACCTGTATCGGGCCTTTCACGCCATGCCGGATCTTCGCACTTCCGGCGGCGAGCCCACCGGCGCGGTGCGGGGCTTCATCGGCATGCTGCGCACCCTGCGGGCTGCGGTGCCCTGCGACTATTGCGCCTGCGTATTCGATGCCAAGGGTAGGACCTTCCGCGACGCGTTATTTGCCGAATACAAGGCGCATCGCCCCCCGATGCCCGCGGAACTGGCGGCGCAGATTCCGGCTATCCACGAGGCCACGGCCGCCCTCGGGTGGCCGATCCTGCAGGTCGAGGGGGTCGAGGCCGACGACGTGATCGGCACCCTGGCCGTGCGGGCCGGCGCCCACCAAATGCGCACGGTGATCGCCACCGGCGACAAGGATCTGGCGCAGCTGGTCGGCGACGGCATCGAGCTCATCGACACGATGAGCCGCGACGGCGGCCCGCCGCGCCGCATGGATCGCGCGCAGGTGATCGAGAAGTTCGGCGTACCGCCGGAGCGCATCGTCGACTACCTGTCGCTGGTCGGCGATGCGGTCGACAACGTGCCCGGAGTCGAGAAGGTGGGGCCGAAGACCGCCGGCAAGTGGCTGCAGCAGTACGGCTCGCTGGACGCCGTGATCGCGCACGCCCCGGAAATCGGCGGCGTGGTCGGCCAGAAGCTGCGCGAAGCCCTCGGCTGGCTGCCGACCGCGCGCGTGCTGGTGACGGTGCGCACCGACGTCGACCTGGGTGAACGGGTGCAGGACATCGAGGACCTGCGCGTGCGGCCGCCCGAGGCCCAGACGCTGCGCGAGCTGTTCGCGCGCTTCGAGTTCCGCAGCTGGCAGCGCGAATTCGACGCGGCGCCGCCCGCCGCGGCCGGCGCTGCCGATCCCCCGGGCGCCGCCGACCCGCCGGACGCCGAGGTGCGGTCGCCGACGCGCGCCCCACCGGCGGGTGGCGCACTGGTGGCCGTGGCCACCGAATGCGTGCTCACGCCCGGCCAGCTTGCGAACTGGTGCGCGCGCATCGCGGCTGCCGAGCTCACCAGCCTGGACACCGAGACCACCTCGCTTGATCCGATGGCCGCGCAGCTGGTCGGGATCTCGCTCTCGGTGCAGGGCGGCGAGGCCTGCTACATCCCGGTGGCGCACCGCTATGCCGGCGCGCCCGCCCAGCTCGATGCGGCCGTCGTGCTCGGGCAGCTGCGGCCGTGGCTCGAGGATCGCGCCCGCCCCAAGCTGCTGCAGCATGCCAAGTACGACACGCACGTCTTTGCCAATGCCGGCATCGCGCTGGACGGCGTGGTGCACGACACCCTGCTCGAGTCGTACGTGATCGAGGCGCACCGTGCCCACGACCTGGAGTCGCTCGCCCTGCGCCACCTGGGCCGGCCGACGATCCCGTACGCCGAGGTCTGCGGCAAGGGCGCCCGCCAGATCGGCTTCGACGAGGTAGCCGTCGAGCGCGCCGCCGAGTACGCCGGCGAGGATGCCGAGGTGACGCTGGCGGTGCACCGCGCGCTGTGGCCGCAGCTGGCGGCCGAACCGGGCTCGCGCTTCGTCTACGAGACCATCGAAATGCCGGTGTCGCGCGTGCTGTTCGCGATGGAGCGCACCGGGGTGCTGATCGACCCCGCGCGCCTGCGCGCGCAAAGCGCCGAACTGGCGGCGCGCATCGCGCGCCTGGAGGGCGAAGCGCACGCGCTGGCCGGCCAGCCGTTCAACCTGGCGTCGCCCAAGCAGGTTGGCGAGGTCCTGTTCGGCCTGCTGGGCCTGCCGGTGCGCAAGAAGACCGCCAGCGGCACGCCCAGCACCGACGAGGAGGTGCTCGAGAAGCTCGCCGAGGACTACCCGCTGCCGCGCACCCTGCTCGAGCACCGGGCGCTGTCCAAGCTGCGCTCGACCTATTGCGAGAAGCTGCCGCAGATGGTCAACGCGCATACCGGCCGGGTGCATACCACCTACGGCCAGGCCATCGCCATCACCGGCCGGCTGGCATCCTCCGACCCGAACCTGCAGAACATTCCCGTGCGCACCGCCGAGGGCCGGCGCATCCGCGAGGCCTTCGTCGCGCCGCCGGGGCGGCGCATCGTCTCGGCCGACTATTCGCAGATTGAACTGCGCATCATGGCGCACATCTGCGGCGACACCGGGCTCATCGCGGCCTTCGCGCGCGGCGACGACGTGCACCGCGCCACCGCCGCCGAGGTCTTCGGCGTGCCGGCAGCGGACGTCAGCGACGACCAGCGGCGCACCGCCAAGGTCATCAATTTCGGCCTCATCTACGGCATGAGCGCCTTCGGCCTGGCCGGCAACCTGGGCATCACCAAGGACGCCGCCAAGCTCTACATCGACCGCTACTTCGCGCGCTATCCCGGCGTCGCCCATTACATGGAAGCCACGCGCGTGAGCGCGCGCCAGCACGGCTACGTGCAGACGGTCTTCGGGCGCCGCCTGTGGCTGCCGGAGATCAATGGCGGCAACGGGCCGCGGCGCCAGGCGGCCGAGCGCGCGGCGATCAACGCGCCGATGCAGGGCACCGCCGCCGACCTGATCAAGCTGGCGATGATCGCCGCCGACGACTGGCTGCGGCGCGAAAAGCTGGCCACGCGCCTGGTCATGCAGGTGCACGACGAACTCGTGTTCGAGGTGCCGGGCGACGAGCTCGAGACCGTGCGCGGCCGCCTGCCCGGGCTGATGACGGGCGTCGTGCAGTGGCAGGTGCCGCTGGAGGTCGACGTGGGCGAGGGGAGCAACTGGGACGAGGCCCACTGATGCTGACGGTCCTGATGATCGTCGCGGCCAACCTGGCCTCGACGGTGGTGTCGCTGAGCCTGGCGGCCCTGCTCGGATTCCGCTGGCTCTCCGGACTGGTCGATCGCCTGGTGCACGTCTCGATCGGCCTGCTGCTGGCCACGGCCCTCGTGCACCTCGTGCCCGAGGCGCTGGCCGCGGGAATCGCGCCGCCGGCCCTGGGGTGGACCGTCCTGCTGGGCATCCTGGGCATGTTCGTTCTGGAGAAGCTCACGCTGATCCATCACACGCACCACCACGAGGGCGACGGGCACGACCACGGCCATGGTCACGATGCGCACGAAGCCGGGCGCGGCGCCTATCCGATCCTGATCGCCGACGCCTTCCACAATTTCGCCGACGGCGTGGTCATCGCCGCCGCGTTCCTCGTCGATGCGCGCGCGGGCTGGATCACCGCGCTGGCGGTGCTGGCACACGAAATACCGCACGAGGTCGGCGACTTCATGATCCTGCTCAACGCCGGATTCAGCCGGCGCCGTTCCTTCGAGTTCCTGCTGCTGTCGGGCGGGTCGGCGGTGCTCGGCGGCGTCGCGGGCTATTACCTGCTGGCGGCCGCACAGGCGCTGCTGCCCTACGCGCTGGCGCTGGCGGCGGCCAGCTTCATCTACATCGCGCTATCCGACCTGCTGCCCGAGCTCATGCGCCGCTCCGCGCTGCGCCAGTCGCTCCCCGAGGTGGTGTTCGTGTTCCTGGGCGTCGGC
Source organism: Burkholderiales bacterium (assembly GCA_037441485.1). Lineage (GTDB taxonomy): Bacteria > Pseudomonadota > Gammaproteobacteria > Burkholderiales > Burkholderiaceae_F > GJ-E10. The sequence continues at coordinate 467 of JBBISD010000016.1, read as the reverse complement.
GTGGCGCTGCTGGCGATGCATATCGGCGCTTGATCGGTCCATTACCCTCACCCCGGCCCCCTGCCTGCGGGAGAGGGCCGGGGTGAGGGCGCCGGGGATCCGTCTCCCGGCGGCGCCTCCCCGACGGCCACCGGCCGCGCCGGGTCGGCGATCCACTGGCTCCACGAACCGGCGTACAGCGCCGCGCCCGCCAGCCCCGCGAGGTGCATCGCCAGCGCGTCGTGGCAGGCGGTGACGCCGGAGCCGCACTGCAGGATCACCTGCCCGGGCGGGCGATCCTGCAACAGGGCGGCGTACTCGGCGCGCAACTGCGCCGGCGGCTTGAAGCGACCCTGGCCGTCGAGATTGCGCCGCCAGAAGCGGTTGACGGCTCCGGGGATGTGGCCGGCAACCGGATCGATGGTTTCGTTCTGTCCCGCATAGCGGTCGGGCGCGCGCGCGTCGAGCAGCAGGCCGGCGCCGGCCTG